>NZ_JAVRQI010000012.1:0-186350 GCF_031854425.1 Paracoccus broussonetiae
CGGATGCGTGAAGGTCAGATCCTCCGAAAACGCGGGAAAAGCCGCAAGACACAGCGCAGGGGCAAGAAGCTGCGGAATGGTCCTCATCGTGATGCACCTCGGTTTCAATCGGGGAAACATGGCTGGGCAGGCGAAGACGGAACCCCGATGACCGGGGAAAAGCAGCAATCCGGGGCGCGCGCGGTGCGGCATTCAACTGCAGGAGAGGCGCGGCGACCAGGACCGGCATATCGACAGTTTCCGCCCGAAGTCGCGATCTGTCCAGAGTTTCCACGACTTGACCCGAAAAGTTGCGGGCGGGATCGACGGTTTTGCAGGCTTCCCGTGACCCGCCCGCCGCAGGATGGCGCGAATACCCTCAATCGGCGGCTGATTCCATGATCTGCGCCGTGCGACTTGTTCGTCAGCGTTGCGTTGGAACGATGCAGATGCGCATCGGGTCGCCGGAATTTCCGGCTCTTGTCCAGCAACCGGCCAAAAGAAAGACGGCCCGGAATCGCGCGATCCCGAGCCGTCCAAGACGTTCATACAGTCAGAGTGACCGGATCATTCCCACTCGATCGTGCCCGGCGGCTTCGAGGTGATGTCATAGGTGCAGCGGTTGATGCCCTTGACCTCGTTGATGATCCGCGTCGCCGTCTCACCCAGGAACTCGTGGGTGAAGGGATAGTAATCCGCCGTCATCCCGTCGACCGAGGTCACGGCCCGCAGCGCGCAGGCAAAATCATAGGTCCGACCATCGCCCATCACGCCAACCGTACGGACCGGCAGGATCGCGACGAAAGCCTGCCAGATATCGTCATACAGTCCGTGCTTGCGGATCTGGTCGATGAAGACCGCATCCGCCTTGCGCAGGATCTCCAGCTTCTCGCGGGTGATCTCGCCCGGGCAACGAATGGCCAGGCCCGGTCCGGGGAAGGGATGGCGGCCGATGAATTTCTCGGGCAGGCCCAGTTCGCGGCCAAGCGCGCGAACCTCGTCCTTGAACAACTCGCGCAGCGGTTCGACCAGTTTCAGGCCCATTTTCTCGGGCAGGCCGCCGACATTGTGGTGCGACTTGATCGTGACCGAAGGGCCCCCGCTGAACGAGACCGATTCGATCACGTCGGGGTAAAGCGTTCCTTGGGCCAGGAATTCCGCGCCCTCGATGGCGTTCGCGTATTTCTGGAACACGTCGATGAACAGCTTGCCGATGGTCTTGCGCTTGACCTCGGGGTCCGAGACGCCTTCCAACGCGCCCAGGAACAATTCGCTTTCGTCGGCATGGATCAGCGGAATGTTGTAGGTGTCACGGAACATCGTGACGACCTCATCTGCCTCGTTCAGGCGCAGAAGCCCGTGATCGACGAAGACGCAGGTCAGTTGGTCGCCGATCGCTTCGTGGATCAGGACTGCCGCGACCGAACTGTCGACGCCGCCGGACAGGCCACAGATCACCTTCTTGTCGCCGACCTGATCGCGGATCTTGCGGATCGCTTCCTGACGGTAGCTGGCCATGGTCCAGTCGCCGGTCAGGCCCGCCATACGGACGAAGTTCTCCAACATGGTCCGGCCATTCGGGGTGTGGTGCACCTCGGGGTGGAACTGGACGGCGAAGAACTTGCGCGTTTCGTCAGCGATCATCGCGTAGGGCGCGTTGGGCGAGGTGCCGATGACCTCGAAGCCGGGGGCAAGCGCGGTCACGCGGTCGCCGTGGCTCATCCAGACTTCCTCGCGCCCGCTGTCGAACAGCCCCGCAAAGATGCCGTCGCCCTTGTGGCCCTCGGCGGGCGCGATGAAGGCGCGGCCATATTCGGCGTGGTGGCCGGATTCAACACGGCCTCCCAGTTGCTCCATCATGACCTGTTGGCCATAGCAGATGCCGAAGACCGGCACCCCAAGGTCGAACAGCCCTTGCGGAGCACGGGGCGAGCCGGCCTCGGTCACCGAGGCGGGGCCGCCTGACAGGATCACCGCCTGCGGCGCGAAACGCTGCAGGAAGGCGTCATCGACCGTATTGAAGGGGTGGATTTCGCAATAGATGCTCAGCTCGCGCAGGCGACGCGCGATAAGCTGCGTGACCTGGGAGCCGAAATCGACGATGAGAAGGCGCTGATGCTGGGTCATGGACAGGCTTTAGGCCGGGTCCGGGACGTTCGCAAGAGGCAGCCTTGCCACGGCTTCACGGTTGCAGGGGTATTTGTGAAACAGTGAAGCCGAAAGCCCCTGGAAGAGGCACCGCGGCGCCGGGTTTCACCGTTTTCAAATACCCATGCGAGGGTGCGACCCGCAGTGTCAGCGCCAGAGCAGGCTCAGCGCCTCGATCGGATCATCCTCGGACCAGATTTCGGGGCCAAGCGCGATGAAATCGCTGATCGGGGCAAGTTGGCCGATCAATGCCGGAGTGAGCGAACCTTCGGCGACCACGGGGACCTCGATCGTCTCGGACCACCATTGGAACAGGTCCAGCTCGGCGATCTCGCCATGGCCAAGGACCGTGGCGCGGCAGGGGCCGAAGCTGACATAGTCTGCGCCTGCCTCGGCAGCGTTCATGCCGTCGTGACGCGACGACCCGCAAAAGGCGCCGACGATGGCATCCGCGCCCAGTTCGCGCCGGGCATAGCGGACGCTGCGTGCGCCATCGGTCAGATGGACGCCGTCAAGCCCGTGGCGCAGCGCGAGCTGGATATGGTCGTCGATGACGACTGCGACATCGCGGGCATGGGCGATCTCGCGTGCGAGATCGGCAAGACGGCCAAGGTCATCCTCGGTTCCGGCGCCGGGGATGCGCAGGCAGGCCACCGGGAAGCGGTCCAGCACATCGGCCAGCAGCGGTCCCACTGTCGAGGCCGTCGCCCCAACCGGGGTCATCAGGTAAAGCTGGGGCGAGTTCGGCTGTTCTGTCATGGCGCTGTCATCCTCGTGTTCGTTCAGCAGATAGCGCAGAGCCGTGCCGCTTGCCAGTAGGTCAAGCTAAGGATATGGCCCCGGCATGGAACCAGCGATCATTCTTGTGCGCCCGCAGATGGGTGAAAATATCGGCGCTGCCGCGCGCGCCATGCTGAATTTCGGGCTGACCGACATGCGGCTTGTCGCGCCGCGTGACGGCTGGCCGAACCCCAAGGCCATCGCCATGGCCTCGGGCGCGGCCGGCAAGGTACTGGATCAGGCCCGCGTCTATCCGACCCTGGCCGAGGCCATGGCGGATATCGATTATGCCTATGCGACCACGGCGCGGGGCAGGGAACTGACCAAGCCTGTGATGACCCCCGCACAGGCGATGGGTGATGCGCGCGAACGGACCGCCACCGGCGGCCGCGTCGCCGTGATCTTCGGACCAGAGCGCGCGGGACTGGAAAATGACGACGTGGCGCGGGCGAACGCGATCATCACCGTTCCGGTCAATCCCGATTTCCCCTCGCTCAATCTCGCTCAGGCGGTGCTTCTGACCGGTTACGAGTGGTCGCGCGACATGCTGCCCGCGCAGCCCGCTCCGCATGGGCGCCGCCCCGATGGCGAAGTGCCCGCGACCCGGATCGAGATCGAGAAGCTGGCGGACCATTGGGAAGAGCGTCTGGATGACGCCGGGTTCTTCTTCCCGTCGGAAAAGGCCCCGGCGATGAAGCTTACATTACGGAACCTGTGGTCGCGCCTGCCGCTGACCAAGGCCGACACCCGCATTTTCCACGGCATGCTGCGGCAACTTGTCCGCCGCGATTGATTGATTTCCCGGCCGAGGCCGGTCAAGGTCAGGGCCACCGACAAGGAAGCTGAGATGGCAAGACGCCCCGTCTTTCAGGATGTTGCCGAGGCAACGCCGCGTACGACGCCGCCCACCGGCGGGATGATCGAGACCGGCCCGCGCGGCGCGCGGACCGCGATCCGCATCTGGCTGGTGCTGCTTTTCGTCATGGTTGCATCCATGATCGCGCTTGGCGGCGCGACGCGGCTGACGGGCTCGGGCCTGTCGATCACCGAATGGAAACCCGTCACCGGAGCGTTGCCGCCGCTGGACGCGGCGACCTGGCAATCCGAGTTCGACAGATACCAGCAGATCCCCCAGTTCCGTGAGGTCAATCCGGACATGGACTTGGCGGGGTTCAAGCAGATCTACTGGTGGGAATGGTCGCACCGTCTGCTGGGGCGCCTGGTCGGGCTGGTCTGGGCCGTGGGGTTCTTCTTTTTCCTTGCCACCCGTCGCATCCCGGTCGGCTGGACCCCGCGCCTGCTGCTTCTGGGGGCACTTGGCGGCGCGCAGGGCGCGATCGGCTGGTGGATGGTCCATTCGGGCCTGTCGGGAGACATGGTCCGCGTGGCCTCATACCGCCTGGCGACGCATCTGGGGTGGGCCTTCGCGATCCTTGGCGTCATCGCCTGGTGGGTGCTGTCCCTTGGGCGGCCGGAATCTGCGCTGATACGAGCGCGGCGCGCCGGCGAACCGCGGCTTTTCCGCATGTCCACCGGGCTGATGCACCTGGCCTTCGTACAGGTGCTGCTTGGCGCGCTGGTCGCGGGGATCGATGCGGGCCGCACCTATACCGGCTGGCCGACCATGGGGGGCGAGTGGATTCCGGCGGAGCTTTGGGATGCTGCCCTGGGCTGGCGTAACTTCTTCGAGAACCCGGCGCTCGTTCAATTCGTGCATCGCATGGTGGCCTATCTGCTGACGATCTTTGCCGTGGTCATCTGGCTGCGCGCGCGCCGCTCTCCGCATCCGGTGACGCGCGGCGCGTTCACGGCGATGATCGCTGCGGTGGCGGTGCAGGTTTTCCTGGGCATCATGAACGTCATGCATGCCTCGCCGCTGCCGCTCGCGCTGTCCCACCAGCTTGGGGCGGTGCTGCTGTTCACGATGATCATCCGCGCGCGGCACCATGCCCGCTATCCTCATGAAACCTCGATACGTGGAACCGTCAGATGAGCGCCTTCGACGACCTCTTCGCCTTCCAGCGCCAGACCGAGGCCCTGAGCTCGATTGCCGAAAGGCTGGGCTGGGATCAGGAGACGGTGATGCCACGCGGTGCCGCCGAACAGCGGGCCGAGGAAATGGCCGCGATCGAGGCCGTCCTGCACGAGCGTCGCACCGACCCCCGGATCGGCGAATGGCTTGAACAGGCGGGGGCCGAGGATGACGAGGATCAGCGCATCCTTGACCTGATCGCCCGCGATTTCCGCCGCGCATCCCGCATTCCGGCGCGATTGGCGACGGAACTGGCGCGCCAGACCTCGCTTGCTCAAGGGGTCTGGGCCGAGGCACGCGCCAACGACGCGCCGCAGGATTTCCTGCCCGTCCTGAACGACATCCTGATGCTGAAGCGCGAAGAGGCGGCGGCGCTGGCCGATGGCGGCGACCTGTACGACGCGCTGCTGGAGGATTACGAACCCGGCGCGACCCAGGCCGAGATCGCGGCCCTGTTCGACGCCATGCGCCCCCGCCTGGTCGCATTGCGCGAAGAGGTGCTGGGTGCCGAATACCAGCCCGCGATGTTGCAGGGCCATTTCGCGCAGGAAACCCAGCTTCGCCTGGCGCGCGCCTGTGCCACCGCTTTCGGCTATGACTGGACCCGCGGGCGAATGGACATTGCGGTGCATCCCTTCAGCTCGGGGCGCTGGCAGGACAGCCGGATCACGACCCGCGTCGTCGAATCCGATCCGTTCAACTGTCTTTACTCGACGATCCACGAAGTCGGCCATTCCAGCTATGAACTGGGTATCGACAGCGATTATGCCTTTACCCCCTTGGGTCGGGGCGTCTCGATGGGTGCTCATGAAAGCCAGAGCCGGATCTATGAAAACCAGATCGGGCGCGGTCGGGCCTTTTCGGGCTGGCTGTATCAGCGCATGTCGGATGCGTTCGACGGCCTGTCCGTCCCCGATGCCGATGCCTTCTATGCGACCGTGAACCGGGTCACGCCGGGCTTCATCCGGACCGAGGCCGATGAGGTCCAGTACAACCTGCACATCATGCTGCGGTTTGATCTGGAGCGTGACCTGATCGCGGGACGACTGGATGTCGAGGATCTGACCGAGGCGTGGAATGCGCGCTTCCTGAAGGATTTCGGCGTCGCCGTGGACCGTCCGGCGAATGGCGTGCTGCAGGACGTGCACTGGTCGGTGGGGCTTTTCGGTTATTTCCCGACCTATGCGCTTGGCAATGTCTATGCCGGTTGCCTGAACCGGTCGATGCGGCAGGCGCTGCCCGATCTGGACCGCTTCCTGGCACAGGGCGACGCCGCCCCCGCGGTCGAATGGCTGCGCGAGAACATGCAGCGCCACGGCGCGCTTTATCCCCCGCGCACGCTGATCGAGAACGCGACCGGCGAGCAGATCAGCGAAGCACCGCTGCTGGATTATCTGGAAGAGAAGTTCGGCGCCATCTATCGGCTTTGACCGTGCCGCATCCGCCTAGCGTGGAGTCAGGCGCAGGCGGATGCCGTTCTTGCCGCGCAGGGTCAGGCGCATGACCGGGACCGGCGGTTCTGCCGGCGGGTCCAGCCGATAGGCACGGACCAGCGCCGACAGGATCAACGGCCCCTCGATCATCGCGAAGCCCGCGCCGGGACAGGCGCGCGCCCCTGCCGAGAAGGGGATATAGGCGTCGCGCTGGCAGATCTTGCCATTCTCGGTCTGCCACCTTCCGGGATCGAACCCGTCGGGATTGTCCCACAGGCGCTGGTGGCGATGCAGGTGCCAGGGCGACAGGACGACCTGCGCGCCCGCAGGGGCCTTGCGGTCGCGCAGGCTGGTCGCATGGCGGCATTCGCGGACCGTCATCGCCACCGGCGGATAAAGCCGCAGCGTCTCGCGGAATACGGCGCGTGAGATTTCAAGCTGCTTGACGCAGGCAAAATCGGGGGTCAGGGCGCGCTCGGCCTCGTCCGCGACCCGGTCCTGCCACTCGGGATACTCGGCGAGCAGGTAAAGCGCCCAGGCCAGGGCCGAGGCGCTGGTCTCATGCCCGGCAAGGAAGAAGGTCGCGACCTCGTCCACCATCTCCTTGTCGGTAAAGCGTTTCTGGGTGACCGGGTCGGGCGTGGTCATGATCTTGGTCGCCAGATCGGCGGGCGCGGTGCCCGCAGCGATCCGCTCGGCCCGCTCGCGGATCAGCGACTGGATAAGTCCCCGGATGCGCCTTGCGCTGGTACGCACGTTCCGACCGTGCAGACGCGCCCAGCGGGGCAAGGTCAGCAGCCCGCCGAGGTTCACCATCGGTTGCGCGGCCTGGTGTTCGCGGAAAGCGTCGAAAACCTGCGAGGCGACCTGATCCTCGATCGGGATCGAGAACAGCGAACGGAAGATGACATCCGCCGCAACATGGCCGGTCTGCGGCTCGATATCCGTTTCGGTTCCGTCGGCCAGCGGCGCCAGACGTGCGACCGCTGCCTCCGAGGCGTCCCACATCGCCGGAAAGGCCTCGCGCAGGCGGCCCCCGGCAAAGGCGATGTCGATGATCCGGCGCTGATGCAACCAGGTCGCGCCGTTCGAGATGAAGCTGGAATTGCCAAGCAGCGGCTGCAACCCCGCCGCCATGCGCGGGGATTTGGGGAAATCCATGGGGCGCCGGCGCAGGACCAGATCCACCAGTTGCGGATCGTTGCAGGTGAAGCTGTGGATGAAGGGGCCGCGGAATTCGGCCATCCACGCCCGGTAAAGACGATCCGACTGCGCGGACAGGATATCGCCGCGAAAATCGCGGATGAAACGCCAGACGGAACCCTTGCCCCGGCGCGACGGTGGTTTCGGCGGGATCATGTCGTGGTCCAGCCGTTCACCGCACGCGCGATCCGGCCGGGCGAATGCTGGCGCCCGGCGAAGCGATCCGCCAGCGTGAGCGGACCGGCGGTGATCGCGAAATAGTCGTACTCACCCGGACGGTCAAAGGCGCAAAGATATTGGAAATGCAGCCGGAACCACCTGCCGCGCAATTCCCGCTGCCGCTCTGGCGACAGGGTCTGGCGGAACGCGGCGGAAAGGATCAGCGGATGTTTGCGGTCCGGCGGCTCGACCCCGGATACCGCGACCGGGTCGCACAGCCCGAACGAACAGGCATCGCCCGGTGCGGTCACGTCGATCCAGGCCAGTTCGTCCCGCGCCGACAGCGCGCGCAAGTCCGCGCGCAAACGACTGGCGCCGGGCAGGAAGGATGCCATCGGCACCACCTGACCAAGCGACAGGAAGGCAAGCTTCGGCCCGTCCGGGCGGACGCGCCCCGACGCGATCAATTCCGCCAGAACCGACACGCCAAGGTAAGCGCCCGAACTGTGGCCGACGACCAGCACCTCGTCCCAATCCTCGGACAGCACCTGCGCGAGGCGGTCGGCAAAGGTGGAAAGCCGATCTTCAAGCGCGGGCGGATAGGCACCAAGATGCTGTGCGGTAAAGGCATAGTCATGCATCAGGTAATAGGCGAAGATCCTGCCGTCGATCCGTTGCCACAGCCGCAGCCCGATCCAAGTGATCGCCAGCGTGGCAGGAACACCCAGCCAGACGCCAAGCCCGGTCAGACGGCCCAGAAGCCAGCCGATCAGCCCACCAACAAGCAGCGCAACGCACAGTTGCGCCAGCAGGACGACGACCGGGTAAAGCGCGGCAAGGACCGGCCCCCGGCGCAGGCGCATCAGCCGAAACAGTGCGCCGGTGCCGATATAGGTCCAGGCGGTCTGCAACAGTTGGGCATAGGTCGCCGGGATCGACTGGCCCATCGAACCCTGGACGATATCGGCCCAGACCAGAACCTCGATTTCGGTTTCGGTCGGAGTTCCGTTGAAATTGCCGTTTACACCCCAGCCGAACCCGGTGCGGTCGCGGCGCGATCCGAATTCCAGGTCGTAGCCCGATATGGCCGCCTGCTTCGCGCCCTCGCGCTTGTAAAGCTCGCGGTAGCGCCGCGGCGGAATGGGATCATAGCCGGGAAGGTAAAGGATGCGGCGGCGAAAGGGTCGGGTCATTGCGGCTCAATTGCTTTGCGGCCGCAGCATAGGCCAATCGCGGTGGTGGACAAGCCTAGCTGACGCCCCAGCGCGCCTCCAGCGCCTCGATGGCGGCAATCCGGGCATCTATGCGCGGATGCGACATCAGCCACGCGGGAGTCGTGTTCCGGTTTCCGCTGAGCCGATCAAGTTTTCGAAACAGGCTTTTCTGCGGCCCGGTGCCCAGTCCGGCCTTGACCATCAGCGCGCTGGCAAAGGCGTCCGCTTCGAATTCGTCCTGCCGGGACAGCCGCGCGGCCATCGCTCCGGTGGCAAGTCCGGCGATCCAGACGCCGATGCCCGGCAGAAACCTGCCCAGCACCCCGGCCAGCACCATCCGCATCACGTTCTGGCCCGCGAAGTCGATCATCCGCCGCCTCGCATGTCCGTGCGCGACATGGCCCAACTCATGGGCGATGACCGAGGCAAGCTCGGCCTCGGTCACGTCGCCGCTGTCCAAGCGATCGATGAAGCCGCGGGTCAGGAAGATGCGGCCATCCGGCGCGGCCAGCCCGTTTACGGGCGCGATCTCATAGACATGGGCCCGGATCGGGGGCAGGTCCATCGCCTTTCCCAGCCGTTGCAGCATCGGCTTCAACCCGGGATGATTCAGTGGTGTCGAGCGTTGGTTCAACTCTGCCTTGAGCCGCAGGAGCGAGAAATACCACATCGCGAGGGCGTAAAGCAGGATCAGCAGGATTGGAGTCAGTTTCAGCATGGCAGGAATATGGGGTACCCGCGCGCGTCAGCCAAGAAGCCGCATCGCCTCGGTCAGGCCTTCCAGCGTCAGGGGGCGCATCCTGCCGTCGAAAATCCCGTCGACCATCTGGACCGAAGGCACATGGTGCCACTGGTTGCAGGGCACGGGATTCAGCCAGACATTGTCGGGCCAAGCCTCGCGCAGACGCCTGAGCCATGTCTCGCCCGCTTCGGCGTTCCAATGTTCGTTTGCACCGCCGGGGACCGCGATCTCATAGGGGGACATCGACGCGTCGCCCACGAAGATCGCCTTGTAGTCACGCCCGAAGCGGTTCAGCAGGTCCCATGTCGGCGTCGTTTCGGTCCAGCGGCGGTGGTTGTCCTTCCACAGAGCCTCATAGATGCAATTGTGGAAATAGAAATGTTCCAGATGCTTGAACTCGGATCGCGCGGCCGAAAAAAGTTCATCCACGATCCGCGAATGGTCGTCCATCGAGCCGCCGGCATCCAGAAACAGCAGCACCTTGACCGCGTTGTGGCGTTCGGGGCGGGTCTGGACATCGATATAGCCATGTTCGGCGCTTGCGCGGACGGTGCCCGGCAGGTCCAGTTCCTCGGCCGCGCCGTGGCGGGCCCATTGGCGCAGGCGCTTCAGCGCGACCTTGATGTTGCGAGTGCCGAGTTCGACGGAATCGTCAAAATCGCGGAACTCACGTTTGTCCCAGACCTTGACCGCACGCCGGTGGCGGCTTTCGTCCTGTCCGATGCGCACGCCTTCGGGGTTGTAGCCATAGGCTCCGAAGGGTGAGGTGCCAGCCGTTCCGATCCACTTGTTGCCGCCTTGGTGACGACCCTTCTGTTCTGCCAACCTTTCGCGCAATCGCTTCATCAACTCGTCGAAACTGCCCGGCCCCTGGATTGCGGCGCGCTCTTCGGGGGTCAGCAGCTTCTCGGCCAGCTTTTCCAGCCATTCACGCGGGATCGCGGCGTTACTGACCAGCGCCTCGACCGGAATGTCGTCCAGACCGGCGAAGGTCTGGGCGAAGGCGCGGTCGAAACGGTCAAGATGCGCCTCGTCCTTGACCAGGACGGCGCGGGACAGGTGATAGAATCCTTCGGGCGTCCAGTCCGAAAGCCCTGCCTGAAGCCCCGCCAGCAGATCCAGATATTCCCGCAGGCTTGCAGGGACTCCGTGCTGGCGTAGGTTCTCCAGAAAGGGGCGGAACATCAGGTCATCCGGCTGACCAGCACGGTCAGGAAGATCCCGATGACAGCGAATCCAAGGGCATGGGCCGCGGCATACTGGAATTTGTCGGGTCGGGTTCCGCCCAGTCGGGACGCGCGCCACCAACCGATAAGCGCGCCAAGGATGAGTGCTGCGATAACGATCATGTCATCGCAGATAGCCCTCTGAAGTCCGTCTGTCGAGTGGACTTCCGGGGCAGAGCCCCTTGAACCGCAAAGGGGTGCAGGTTAACTTGATTTCAACTTGTATTCGGAGGGCGTGCAGATGGCGCCCAAGCGTCCCGCGGGTGCGGACGCGTTCCCGAGAAAAACGGTCGAGCCTTTCGTCACCCGCCCGGCCGAGGACGGGCCGCTCTATGCGGCGCTGGATCTTGGCACCAACAGCTGCCGGATGCTGATTGCCCGACCCGCGGGCAGCCAGTTCCAGGTGGTCGACAGCTTCTCGAAACCCGTCCAGCTTGGGCAGGGGCTTGAGGCATCCGGCAGGCTTTCCCGCCCTTCGATGGCGAGGACCGTTCATGCCCTGCAAGTGTGCCGGCGCAAGCTTGAGGCGCATAAGGTCACGCGGATGCGCCTTGTCGCAACCGAGGCTTGTCGTCGTGCCCGCAACAGCCGCGATTTTCTGCGCATGATCCGTCGCGAGACCGGGCTTCCGGTGGAAATCATCGATGCCGAGGAAGAGGCGCGGCTGGCCGTGATCTCTTGTGCGCCATTGGTCAGCCACCGCACGGACCAGCTGCTTGTCGTCGATATCGGTGGCGGATCGACCGAGCTGGTCTGGATCGATCTTGAGGATGTCGAACCGACCGAGCGGCCGCGCGCAATCATGCGGCTGGCCGACGGCTTCCGCAATCCGGTGCCGGGTGGGGCGCGAGTGGTAGACTGGATCAGCGTGCCGCTGGGCGTGGCGACCCTGCGCGACCAGTTCGAGGATGTCGAAGAGGACGAGGGCCGCTTTGCCCTGATGTCCTGGCATTTCGAGGAGATGCTGGCCGATTTCAGCCCCTATTCGCTGACCCAGCGATCGGATGAGAAATTCCAGGTGATTGGCACCTCGGGCACGGTCACGACGGTTGCCGCCAGCCACCTGGGCCTGCGCCGCTATGACCGCACCAAGGTCGATGGTCTGACCATGACCTCGGCCCAGATCGACCGCGTGATTCGCGACTACCTGACGCTTGGCCCCGAGGGGCGGCGCGCCGATCCTCGCATCGGGCGCGAGCGTCATGCGCTGATCATGTCGGGTGCGGCGATCCTGCAGACCCTGATGCGGGTCTGGCCGACGACGCGCCTGTCGGTTGCGGATCGCGGTCTGCGCGAAGGCCTGCTATATGCGCAAATGGTCAAGGACGGGGTGCTGGCCCCCGAAGGATTGAACGGGGTAGCATGAAATGAGTGACGGAAAGAAACCGGGCGGCGAGAAGAAAAGCTCTGGCCGCGGGCAGCGTGATCTGCGGGTGCGGGTGAAATCGGCCAAGGGACGCAGGCTGTCCAGCACGCTGTGGCTGGAACGGCAGTTGAACGACCCCTATGTCGCGCGCGCCAAGCGCGAGGGTTATCGCGGGCGCGCCGCCTACAAGATTATGGAGTTGGACGACAAGTTCCACTTCCTCGTGCCGGGGGCCAGGATCGTCGATCTTGGTTGCGCACCGGGAGGCTGGTGCCAGATCGCCGTGGCGCGGGTGAACGCGCTTGGCGAGAAATCGGGAAAGAAGATCGGGCGGGTGCTGGGTGTCGACCTGCAAGAGGTCGATCCGATTGCCGGGGCCGAGATCCATCAGCTGGATTTCCTGTCCGATGGCGCCGACGACCAGGTCAAGGAATGGCTGGGTGGAACCGCTGATGTGGTGATGTCGGACATGGCCGCTTCCTCCTCGGGCCACAAGGGGACGGACCACCTGCGCATCGTTGCGCTGGTCGAGGCCGCGGCCCAGCTTGCCTTCGACGTGCTCGAGCCGGGGGGAACCTTCGTCGCCAAGGTGCTGGCCGGTGGCGCCGAGACCGAGATGCAGGCCATGCTGAAGCGGAACTTCCGCAAGGTCGCGAATGTGAAGCCGCCCGCCAGCCGATCGGATTCCTCGGAAAAATTCGTGGTGGCGCAAGGCTTCCGTGGCCGCGACGGCGCCGAAGGCGACCGCTTGGCCGAAGATGACGCGCAGGACGAGGGCTGACGATCAGTCCCCTTCGGGACGTTCTGCATGCAGGCAATCGCGAAAGGCCTGGGGTGAGCGTCCGGTCGCCGCCGCGAAGACCCGCATGAAATGGCCAAGCCCGCTATAGCCAAGTTCCCGCGCAATTTGCAGGTCGGACATGCTGCCTTCGCGCAGCATGTCAACGGCCCGGTCAAGGCGCAGGACATAAAGAAGATCCAAGGCTGTCCTGCCGCGGCTTTGCTGGCAAGCTGCTTCAAGCTCCGGCAGGGTGCACCCCAGTTCCCGCGCCAATTCCGCGACGGTGCGATTGTCACGCAGGCTTTCCGCGGCATGGGCCAGGAATTGCTCGGTCAGGGGGCGGGCGTCCAGCAATTGCGGATCGCGAAGGGCAGGAAAGTCGGGATTATGTTCGCATAACCGCGACAGCGCCGTCGCAAGCAGCCCGATCTGGCAGGACGTAGCGCCACGCTCGACACTGTCCTGCGGGTGGCCCTGCCCAAGGGCGCGAAAGGCCGGTTCCAGCAGCGCCATGTCGGCCCCGTCGGGCTGTCCGGTGCGGAAATCCTGTGGCAGCGGCACGGGCAGGTCACGGGCCTGGCCGGCGGGGATCAGAAGCGCCCAGCCCGCCACTTCGGATGGGGGACGCAGCGCAAAGGCGGTACCAACGGGAATGAAGGCAAGGCGACCGTCCTTGACCGACTGCTGACGGCGCGGAAACTCGATGGCCACAGATCCCTGCCGGACCCACAGGATCACATGGTCGCCGCGCACGCGCGGCCCCGGCCCCTTCAGCCCGGGTCCGAAACGGCTGCGCATGGCGCCACCCCAGAAAAAGCCGGAAAGCGGCAGCAGGCGCAGCCCTTGGCCCGGCGCGGGTCGTGGCATGGTTGAGGCGGGCAGGGCAGCGGGGCGCGTGACCTTGCCTTCCGCGGGGATCACATGTCGAATCTGCCTTGGGTCGGTCACCGAGGGTTCCAGGATCATCCCCGCATTGATTGCCGCGGCGTGAAGCCGCGCCTCTGTCCCCGACAGGGAAGAGGCGGGATGGATCAGATCTTTATGCCGCAAGTTCTGATTCATGTTCGCCATCACGATTCGATGCTTCAAGCCTAACGCGCGAGGACGAAATTAGTCTCCCATAGGTTGACGAATTGTTAATCTGTTGCCGTCAAGCGTCAGAATCCACAGGGACTTGGCGCCAATCCCGCATCCTGTTTCGGAAGAAGATGCGCTGCGATTTCGCATATTGTCGGCTGGCGATGATCGCGCGCTGGACAGCGTCTTCAAGGCTGCACCCGCCTTGCAGATAATCGACCAGTTCCGGCGCTCCGATGGCCTTGGCCCAAAGCGCGGCGGGATCCCAGCCGGGCAGCATGGCGCGGACCTCGTCCAGCGCGCCCTGTTCCATCATCAAATGGAAACGGCGCGCGATACGATCCGCCAGCCAGTCGCGGTCACTGGTCAGGACGAGCCGCTCGGATCGTTCGGGGGCGATCAGGGGCGGACCGGTCCGGGCCTGCCAGCAGGTGATGCCCTGTCCGGTGGCGGTCAGCACCTCCCACGCCCTTTGCACGCGCGCGGGATTGCGCAGATCAATCCGGTCGCGCGTCTCGGCGTCCAGCGCCGCGACTGCCTGAGCCAGTCCGTCCGGGCGCGCCATCAATGTGTTCCCCGCCTGCCGGACCTGATCGGGAATGGGCGGGATCACTGCAAGCCCGTTCGCAAGGGCATGCAGATACATCCCGGTGCCGCCCACGACGATCAGCCTTTCGCCCTGCGCAAGAAGTCCGGCAACCTGGTCAAGCCAGATCCCGACCGAAAAGGGCGCACCGGGCTCCATGTGCCCATAAAGGCGATGCGGCGCCAGTGCCTCTTCCTCGACGCTCGGGCGGGCCGAGATGACGCGCCAGCAGGACCAGACCTGCAGCGCGTCGGCATTGACGATGATCCCGCCCTGTCCCCGCGCCAGAGAAAGCGCCAGGGCAGATTTGCCGCTGGCGGTCGGTCCCGCGATCAGCACATGGCGGTCTGGCGGAATGGTTTTTGACAGATTGTGCAGAAGCGTCACCTTGCCTCACGCTGTGGCGGTTGAACACGCGGCCTGTTTGCGACATTTTGCGCGACAATGAAACTCCCTGTGAAAGGTCCCCTCCCGATGCCCGCAACCATTCCGCATGGCGGCAAGTATTCACGCGTTCTGCTGAAGATCTCGGGTGAGGCCCTGATGGGCGACCAGGGCTATGGCCTGCACCCGCCGACCGTCGCGCGCATCGCCCACGAGGTGAAGGCGGTCCATGACATGGGCGTCGAGATCTGTATGGTGATCGGCGGCGGCAACATCTTCCGCGGCCTTCAGGGCAGCGCGCAGGGCATGGAACGCGCGACGGCCGATTATATGGGAATGCTGGCCACGGTGATGAACGCGCTGGCGATGCAGGCCGCGCTTGAGGGCGAGAATATCCATACCCGCGTCATCTCGGCGATCCGCATGGACGAGGTGGCCGAGCCCTATATCCGCCGCCGCGCCGTCCGCCACCTTGAAAAGAAGCGGGTCATCATTTTTGCCGCCGGCACCGGCAACCCCTATTTCACGACCGATACCGCCGCGACGCTGCGCGCCAACGAGATGAACTGCGAGGCGATCTTCAAGGGCACCAAGGTCGATGGCGTCTATGACAAGGACCCCAAGAAGCACGCCGATGCGAAGCGTTATGAGAACGTGACCTATGACGAAGTGCTGCAAAAGCACCTGGGCGTCATGGATGCATCGGCGATTGCGTTGGCACGCGACAACGACCTGCCGATCATTGTATTCTCTCTGGACGAACCGGGGGGTTTCCGCGGCATCCTGGCGGGCGAAGGCACTTATACGCGCGTCCACGGTTAAAATGCGGCATAGGCTTTGCCTTGGCGGCTCCGCTCGGCTAAAAGCGCTGAAAACCACAGCACAGAGGCCATGATCGAGCATGTCCGACGAGATTGAGATCGACACCGACGACCTGGAACGCCGCATGAAGGGGGCGATGGATTCGCTGCGCCACGAATTCGCTTCGCTGCGCACGGGCCGCGCCTCGGCCAGCATGGTCGAACCCATCATGGTGGACGCCTATGGTTCGCCCACGCCGATCAACCAGATCGGTACCGTCAACGTGCCCGAGCCGCGCATGGTCACCATCAACGTCTGGGACAAGGCGCTGGTCGCCAAGGCCGAGAAGGCGATCCGCGATTCGGGCCTGGGGATCAACCCGCAGCTGAACGGCACCATCATCATGCTGCCGATCCCCGAGCTGAACGAAGAACGTCGCCGCGACCTGACCCGCGTCGCGGCGCAATATGCCGAACATGCCCGCGTCGCGATCCGCAACGTGCGCCGCGACGGCATGGACCAGATCAAGAAGGCCAAGTCCTCGGGGATGTCCGAAGATGACCAGAAATTCTGGGAATCCTCGGTCCAGGAACTGACCGACAAGATGATCGCCAACGTGGATCAGGCGCTTGAGGCCAAGCAGGCCGAGATCATGCAGGTCTGACGCAGATGGCCGATCCCGCAGCCAGCTTGCCGCAGTCGGGTAACCCGGCAGACAGGCCCCGCCACGTTGCCATCATCATGGATGGCAACGGTCGTTGGGCCGTGAACAAGGGCTGGCCCCGGCTTGTCGGCCATCGCCGCGGCGCCGAACGCGTCAAGGAGATCGTCCGTGCCTGTCCCGACATGGGGGTGAACTGGCTGACGCTTTACGCCTTCTCGACCGAGAACTGGAAGCGTACGACCGAGGAAGTCCTGGGCCTGATGGCGATCTTCGCCCGCTATATCGAACGCGAGGCCGACGGCATGTCCGCCGAAGGCGTGCGCATGCGTTTCATCGGCGGGCGCGAGCGGCTTGACGGCCGCCTGCAGCGCCTGATGGACAGCATCGAGACGCGGACGATGATGAACACCCGCCTGAACCTGACCGTCGCCATCAACTATGGCGGCAGGGACGAGATAGCACGCGCCTCGCGCCGTATGGCCGAACGGATCGCGCGTGGCGAGATCGTCGAACCGACCGAGGCCGATTTCGCGAATTGCCTGGATACGGCGGGTCATCCCGATCCCGACCTGGTGATCCGCACCTCGGGCGAGACGCGGACCTCGAACTTCCTGCCCTTCCAGGCGGCTTATTCGGAATATGAATTCACCCAGACGCTGTGGCCCGATTTCAGTCCGGCGCATCTGGCCGAGATCCTGGATCGATACGGAATGCGCAACAGGCGTTTCGGCAGCGCATGAGCGAGCCGCAACTTCCCCGCAGGCGATTCCGCGACAAGCTCAAGCCGGGGCGCTGGAACGATCTTCGCAAGCGCTTCGGCTGGGGTGCCCTTCTTCTGGTTCTGGGCGTAGTGCTGCTGCTCTCCTCGGGTCTTTGGATCCGGCTGGGCGTGTCGGTCGTCGTGGGGCTGATGATGTGGGAACTGGCGCGGCTGACCGGCTGGCGTCACCCTGAATTCCACAGCCCGCGCCACCCGGTCCTGATCGGCGTCTTGTCGGGGCTGGTGCTGCTGACCATGCTGGTGTTGCCCGGCGATCTTCCGCTGTTTCTGGTGCTGGTCCCGCTGCTTGCGGGACTGCCGGGGACGCATTCGCGGGAAAGGGTCGGCTATGTCATCTTCACCATCGCCATCATGGGCGCCGGCTATGCGCTGGTCGCCATGCGCGAGGTGCTGGGCCTGCCAACGGTATTCTGGATCGTCGCGACTGTCGTGCAATCCGATATCCTTGGATATTTCGTCGGACGCAAGCTGGGCGGCCCGCGTTTCTGGCCCTCGCTTAGCCCGAAGAAGACCTGGAGCGGGACGCTTGCCGGATGGGTTGGTGCCCTGATCCTGGCGATCGGCATTTTCTTGACGGGCGAGGGGGGCTGGGGCGTTCTGCTGGTCGGCCCCATGCTGGCCATTGCGGGCCAATTCGGCGATATTGCCGAAAGCTGGCTCAAGCGGCGCGTGGGCGTCAAGGACAGTTCGGAACTGATCCCCGGGCATGGCGGGGCGCTTGATCGTTTCGATGCCATGACGGGGGCACTGCTTCTGGCGCTGATCCTGATGCTCGTCCATCTGTTGCCGACGATCGGAGGCTGAAGACATGCGCAGCGTTTCTGTGCTGGGGGCCACGGGCTCCATCGGCGAAAGCGCATTTGATCTTCTGATCCGTGCGGGTGGGCCGAAAACCTATCGCACGGTGGCGCTGACCGGTGCCGCGAATGTGGCCCGTCTGGCCGAAATGGCGCGCGCCTTGCAGGCCGAGATCGCCGTCACAGCGCTTCCCGAGAAACTGGATGACTTGCGCGCGGCACTGGCTGGCAGCGGGATCGAGGCTGCGGCCGGACCCGCTGCGATTGCCGAGGCGGCGGCACGTCCGGCGGATTGGACGCTGTCGGCCATAATTGGCGCGGCAGGACTGCCGCCGGGGTTGGAAGTGCTGCGGCGGGGCGGCATTCTGGCGCTGGCCAACAAGGAAAGCCTTGTTGCTGCCGGGGGGCTTGTGATGGCCGAGGCCGCGCGCAGCAAGGCCCGGATCCTGCCCGTGGATTCAGAACATTCAGCGTTGTTTCAGGCGCTTGGTAGCGAATCTCTCGAAAATGTCGACAGCGTCACGATTACTGCATCAGGCGGCGCATTCCGCGACTGGCCGCTTGAACGGCTGGCTCGGGCGACGGTGGCTGAGGCATCCTGTCATCCGAACTGGTCGATGGGCCAGCGGATCACCATCGACAGTGCCTCGATGTTCAACAAGGCGCTGGAAGTCATCGAAGCGCATGAGTTTTTCGGGATCGACGAGGGCCGGATCAAGGTTCTTGTCCATCCCCAGTCCATCATTCACGCCATGGTCAGCCACCGCGACGGCGGCTCGATCGCGCATCTGGGCGCCCCCGACATGCGCCACGCCATCGGCTATGCTCTGAACTGGCCGCGGCGTGCGCCGCTGCCGGTGCCGCAACTGGATCTTGCCGCCATAGGCAACCTGACCTTCGCCACGCCGGACGAGACGCGCTGGCCCGCCTTGCGCCTCGCGCGCGAGGTTATCCGTGCTGGTGGCGCTGCCGGTGCCGTGCTGAATGCGGCCAAGGAGCAGGCGCTTGACGACTTCATCGCGGGGCGCATCCGCTTTACCGACATGGCCGGTGCGGTCGAGCGCGCACTTGATGCCTGTGCGGCAGAGTCGGGTTTTGGCGACAGTCCCGGCGATCTGGACACCGTTCTGGCATGGGATGCGCGCGGCAGGCATCTTGCCGCGTGCACCGCAGGTGCCGCATGACGGGAGTTATCGCGGAAATCGGCGGGCTGGCCTGGACGGTCGGTGCCTTTATTCTGGCACTGTCGATCATCGTCACGGTCCATGAATACGGCCACTACATCGTCGGGCGCTGGTCGGGCATCCGGGCCGAGGTCTTTTCGCTGGGCTTCGGACCGCGCCTTGTGTCCTGGCGGGACCGTCGCGGGACGCTGTGGCAGATCGCGGCCATCCCGCTTGGCGGCTATGTCCGGTTCCTTGGCGACAGCAACGCGGCAAGCGCTGGATCGGGTGACACCGTCGATCCCACGCTGGTGCGGCAAAGCTTGCCGGGCGCGCCGCTTTGGGCGCGCTTTTCCACTGTTCTGGCGGGGCCGGTCTTCAACTTCATCCTGTCGATCCTGGTGTTTGCCGGGGTCGCCCTGTGGCAGGGGATGCCCGTCGCGACGCCCGAGGTGGGGCGGCTGCATTCGACCCCTCCCGGCGTCCAGATCGGGCTTGAACCGGGCGACCGGATCGCCGCGATCGACGGGACGCCGATCGCGACCTGGCAGGATCTGGCCAAGGCGGCCTCGGATCTGCCCGCACGGCCCAGCCATGACTGGACAGTCGAACGTGCGGGGCAAAATATCACCGTGCCCGGTCCGCATCCGTCCCCGGCGCTGTTGACGGGGATCGCGCCGCGCAGTCCCGCCGCATCCGCCGGGCTGCGGGCCGGTGACGTGATCCTTGCCATAGACGGCGAGCCCGTCACCCGTTTCGATGAGCTTCGCAGCCGGGTCGAGGCCGCCAAGGGCCGCCCGCTGTTGCTGCGCGTCTGGCGCGAGGGCGAGGGTGAAGCCGACTACACGCTTGCACCGCGCGAACAGGACCTGCCGACTGGCGAGGGCTATGAGAAGCGCTGGATGATCGGCGTGACCGGTGGGGGCACATATTTTGACCCGGCCACACGCCCCATGGGCGCCATCGAGGCGCTTGGCACCGGCGCGGACCGGACCTGGGACATCATCGCCTCGTCCGTGTCCGGGCTGTGGGCGATGGTCACCGGGCAGATCGGAAGCTGCAATCTGGGCGGAGCGATCTCGATCGCCGAAAGCACGGGGCAGGCGGCTTCGGCAGGGGGCAGCGACTTCCTGTGGTGGATCGCTGTCCTGTCCGCCGCCATCGGTTTTCTGAACCTTCTGCCGGTTCCGGTTCTGGATGGCGGGCACCTGATGTTCTATGCCTATGAAGCGGTCGCGGGACGCCGTCCGTCGGACCGTGCGCTGGATATCCTGTCCGCGCTTGGCATGGCCGCGGTGCTTGCACTGATGATCCTGGGACTCACCAACGATCTTTTCTGCCCCTGACAGACCCTTGCCTTTTGACAGTCCGGTCCGCTTCGCTGTATCCATCTGGGCAATTCGGGCGGGAAAAACCCGCCGGCGATACAAGACGCGCGAGGGCAGAATGACGGACAGGAAACTCGGCAAGGGCGCACTGGCGCTGATCTCGGCGCTGGCTGTGGCCGTGCCGGTCACTATGGTTCCGGGGACAGCATCGGCCTATGTGTTCAGCAATGTGCGCATCGAAGGCAACCAAAGGATCGAACCGCAGACGATCCTGTCCTTCCTGGACCTGCCGCGCGGACGCGACGTGTCCGGGGGCGAACTGAACGCCGCGCTGCAACGTCTGCAGAATTCGGGACTGTTCGAAAAGGTGGAGCTGACCCCATCGGGCGGCACGCTGATCGTCAGCGTAGCCGAATATCCGACCATCAACACCATCGCGTTCGAGGGGAACAAGCGTCTCAAGGACGAGAACCTGAACGAGATCATCAAGTCCAAGTCTCGCCGTGTCTACTCTCCCGCCCAGGCCGAAGCCGATGCGGCGGCGATCAGCCAGGTCTATGCCGCGCAGGGTCGCCTTGCTGCGCGCGTCGACCCCAAGATCATCCGCCGTGACGGAAACCGCGTCGACCTGGTCTTCGAGGTTCGCGAAGGCGACGTGACCGAGATCGAGCGCATTGGCTTTGTCGGCAACCGCGCGTTTTCCGACCAGCGCCTGCGCAACGTCCTGCAAACCAAGCAAGCCGGCATCCTGCGCACCTTCATCAAGCGCGACACCTTCGCGCCGGAACGGTTGCCGGTCGATGAACAATTGCTGACCGACTTCTATCGTTCGCGCGGCTATGCAGACTTCAAGGTCCAGGCCGTCGCACCGGAAGTCGCGCGGGATCGCGATGCGTTCTACATCACCTTCCAGATCCAGGAAGGTCCGCGCTATACCTTTGGCAACGTGACCACCGTCAGCGAAGTGCCCGGTGTCGATGCGGCCGAATTTGCAGCCCAGAACCGGGTCCGCACGGGCGAGGTCTATAACCCGACCTCGATCGACACGACCATCCGCCGGATGGAAGCGCTGGCGATCCGCAAGGGCCTGAACTTCGTCACCATCGAGCCGCGCATCACCCGCAACCTGCGGACCCAGAAACTGGATCTGACTTTCGCACTGACCCGCGGGCAACGCATCTTCGTCGAGCGGATCGACATCGAAGGCAACACTGCGACCCTGGACGAGGTGATCCGCCGCCAGTTCGGCACTGTCGAAGGCGACCCCTTCAACCAGCGCGAGATCCGGAACTCGGCCGAGCGTCTTCGCGCCCTGGGTTATTTCGCCGACGTCAAGGCGGAAAGCCGTCCCGGTTCGGCCGCGGATCAGGTCATCGTGGACGTGAACGTGGAAGAGCAACCCACGGGCAGCCTGAGCTTCGGGATGAGCTATGGCGTGTCCAGCGGCGTGGGTTTCAACCTGTCGCTGTCCGAGAAGAACTTCCTGGGGCGCGGACAAGAGCTTGACGTCTCGGTGGCCGCGGGCGCTGACAACCAGTCTTCGGGCATTACCTTCATCGAGCCCTATTTCCTGGGCCGCAACCTGCGGGCGCGGGCGCAGCTGTGGTACAACACCACTGACCGCTACAACGCCGATTACAACACGCGCTCGGTCGGGTTCCTGACGGGGCTGGAGTTCCCGGTGTCCGAGAACGGACGACTGGAACTGCGCTACAAGCTCAGCAAGGATACGCTGTTCGACGTGGACCCGGTCGCGGTCGACCCGGACACGGGTGAGCTCGATGGCTCGTCGCCGATCCTTTACGAAGAACAGGGTGGGTTCTTCACCTCGGCCCTTGGCTATACCTACAGCTATGACAGCCGTATCGCCGGGCTTGACCCGCTGACCCGCTATCGCCTGAAGCTGACGCAGGACTTCGCGGGGGTAGGCGGCGACGTCGAGTCGATCACCACGGGGCTTTACGCCGGAGCGGAAAGCAATGCCTGGCGCGAAAGCGTCACCTTCCTTGGCGAGTTCGAGGCGGGCGCGGTTCACATGCTGAACAACGACAACAGCCGCTTCCTGGACCGCTATACCGGCAACGGCAAGATCCGCGGCTTTGAGCCGAACGGCATCGGTCCGCGCGACCTGAACGCGCCGAACGAAGACGCGCTTGGCGGCAACTATTTCTGGGCGCTGCGGACCGAGGTCCAGTTCCCGCTGGGCCTTCCCGAGGAATACGGAATCGGCGGCGGCCTGTTTGCCGATGCGGGCTCGGTCTGGGGTCTGGACAATACCAACGGCTACCAGGGCGAGGTTGATGACGGCATGCACGTCCGCGCCTCGGTCGGTGCATCGGTGTTCTGGACCACGCCGATCGGTCCACTGCGCTTCAACTTCTCGAAGGCGGTCGTCAAAGAGGATTACGACCTGGAGCAGAACTTCGACCTGACCATCTCGACCAAGTTCTGATGCTGAAACCTTGGGGCATCGCTATCGTCCTTTTCGCCCTGGCGGGGGGGACGGCGCTTGCCCAGGAGGCGCAGCAGCCCAGCGTCATCGCCCCCGAGCTTGCGCAGCCGCCGCTGACCGAACCGTCAGGCACCGGCACCGGTAATGGTCCCGGGAACGGCACAGGCCCGGCCTTGGTCGTCCAGACGCCCAAGCCCAAGGCCGGACAGCCGGTTGGCGCCCCAATCATGACCATCGACCCTGATGAGGTCTTTTCCAAGTCGCGATGGGGTGCGCGCGTCCAGGCGGATGTCGAACGCCGCAGCCGCGACATCAAGGCCGAAAATGACCGCCTGGCGGACCAGTTCTCGGCCGAAGAACAACAACTGACGCAGTTGCGCAGCACGCTCAGCGACGATGAATTCCGCCAGCGCGCCGATGAATTCGACAAGCGCGTTGTCGAGGTGCGGCGCCAGCGCGACGGGATCATGCGTGATCTTCAGGATGAGATCGAGGAAGAGCGCGCGGCCTTTTTCCGCGCCGCGCTTCCGGTTCTGGCGAAATTGATGCAGGAACATGGCGCGACCGTGGTGCTGGATCAACGCGCGATCTTTGTCTCGGCCGAATCCGCCGACGTCACCGATGCGCTGATCCAGCGTTTTGACCAGACGGTCGGCGCGGGACCGGTCCAGCCTATCCCTGCACCGAAAACCGAGGCCGCCCCCGGAAAACCCGCAGCGCCCGAGAAGCCCGCGCCCTAGCGGGTTCCGGCAAGGCGGCGATCCAGCGCGGTGATCCGTTCGGTCAGCAGGGCGAAAAAGCCCGGACGATCGAGGTCGCGGATGAAATGGGCGTTCGGTTCACGTCCCGAAACACGCCACCAATCCGCGACGGTCATGCCTTGGGTGAATTCGCCCTGAGTCTCGATCTCGACATTCACGTCGCGGCCTTTGAAAAGTTCGGGACGCAGAAGGAAGGCGATGGCGCAGGGATCGTGCAACGGCGCGCCTTCGGACCCGTATTTTTCGCGGTCATAGCGCTCGAAGAAATCCGTCCATCCGGCGATGGCCTGCCCGACGGGGCCGCTGGCGCGCATCGCCTCGATCCAGTCGCGGCTGGTCAGCGCCTTGTGCGTCACGTCCAGCGGCAGGACCGTCAGGGGGACACCGCTGGAAAAAACGATCTTGGCCGCTTCGGGATCGACATAGATGTTGAACTCTGCCGCGGGGGTGATGTTGCCGACCTCGAAATAGGCGCCGCCCATCAGCACGATTTCCTGCACGCGAGAGATCACCTCGGGCGCCTTCTGGAAGGCCGAAGCAATGTTGGTCAGCGGCCCGATCGGGACCAGCGTGACCGTGCCGGGGGCTTCGCGCATCAGGGTCTGGATGATGAAGTCGACCGCGTGCCCCGGGGCAAGGGGTGCATCGGGTTCGAACAGGCGGATGCCGTCCAGTCCGGTCTTGCCGTGAACGTGCTCGGCCGTGACCAGGTGACGTGCAAGCGGCCGGTCGCAACCGGCATGGACGGGCAGGTCGCCGCGTCCGGCAATCTGGCAAATGATGCGAGCATTGCGCTGGGTCAGGTCCAGGGGCACGTTTCCGGCCACTGCGGTCAGGCCCATCACTTCAAGCTCGGGGCTGGCCAGCGCCAGCAGGATTGCCACGGCATCGTCCTGACCGGGATCGGTATCGATGATGATCTTGCGGGGCATGGCCTCTCCTGCATGGCTGTCGCCGCAGAATGACCGCGCCTCGCAGAAGGATGCAAGTGGCCTAGGGCGAGATCGGATTCAGGTGGGTGATCCCGGTCGCCGCAGCGCGCGCAAGGTCGGGGTCCAGCGACATCCGAATATACTCGCCCCGACGCCACAATTCCGACAGGTCGTCGTAATGGCGCGACAGCGGATGCCCCGATTGCCCGGTCGAGATGATGAAAACCGAGCTGTCCGGGTCCGCAAGATCATAGACGCCCCGGAACACCGGACCGGTCACGTTCTGCCACGGATTGGGCGCGTGCCCCAGATAGGCCATCCGTGCGATGCTGGATTCCCCGCCCGAGGTGGGCTGCACCAGGTTCACGATATAGGACAGGATGCGCAGATCGCCGAGTGCCGGATGGACATGTCGCGCCCGATGCAGGTCGCCCCAGCGCCAGCTTTGCAGGTCGGGCCCGAAACGTGCTGTCAGGTCCAGCAGCGCCGCATCCAGCGCCTGCCGCGCGATCTGTGTGCAGGTTTCGACCGGGGTGGACTGACGGATGTCGCACCAGACCGCGGCCCCGTTGGTATTGCGGAACACCCGGTCGATGAAGGCAGGGTAAAGCTCGTTCAGGTCGTCGGCCAGCGGCCCCAGTTCGTCGCGCACGATCCGGTCCTGCAACTCGCGCATCCAGGCGGCCTGGATCATCGGCTCGGGCAGGTGCTCGCTCATCGTGCCGTCCCAGTTGGCTAGCAGTGCCAGCGCATCCTGCCGTTGCCGTTCCGGGGTGCCGCGCGGGGCGGGTTCGTCTGTGAACCAAAGGTTCGCCCCCACCAACGGCAGCAGCGCTCGGGCTACGGGGCTGACGATGTCGTTTTGCACCGCGATGAAGCTTTCGCGCGAATGGATCTCGCGGCTGTCGATCAGGTGGCGCAGGCGGCTCATGCGATAGGGACCGGCGCGGTCAAAACCAAGGTTCGGCTCTCCGGGCAGGGGGGCGCCGGTTGTGGCGACGATGCCGCCTTGAGGGTCCAGGTCAGTGGTCGCGGGTGGTGCGGGGTCCAGTCCCTGCCAGCGGTTCTGGGCGTGCCAGCCGGGCTGCGGCATCCGGCCCTGTGTCTGGTTCGCGGGGTCACGACGGGGAAGCGCGCCCGCCAGCACCTGACCAACGCCCTTGTCATCGGCCAGCGTCACCGACAATGCAGGGGCGATGACACCAGCAAGGGCGCGCGCCGCGCCGTCGCGGTCCTGCGCCTCCATCAGACCAACCAGCGCGCTCATCGAGGTGTCTTGACCCCGGCCGCCCGTCCAGGACAACGCCGCGACATGCCCGGCAGGCAGGATTGTGCTGATGTCCAGGTGCGAGGGCGGCAGGATGGGGCCGTTCTCGGTCTCGCGCAGGGTGACGGTCTGGCTGGAGCCGCCGCGCACGCGGATCGTCTCGGTGTGGGTCTTGAAATCGACCCAGCCCGCATCGCCACGATAGCGGTTTGGATCGCCGGGCTGGACCTCTTCGATGAACAGGTCCTGGTCGTCCACCTGCGCGGGGGTGATCCCCCAGGCCAGATGCGTGTTCCGGCCCGACAGCACGACCGGAATTCCGGGGATGGTGCCGCCGATGACGCCGCCGGAGTCGAGTTCAAGACGGGCAAGATACCACAGGCCCGGCGCAGTCAGCGCAAATTGCGGATCATTGGCCAGCAGTGCGCCGCCCGCTGCGGTGCGGTTTCCGGCGGCTGCCCAACCATTGCCCGTGGCGCCAAGAGCCGGGGCAAGATAACCGGCAAGTCCCGCAGCCCAGTCGGGTTTGGCCGTTTTGCGCTCGACCCCGGCGAAATGTTCGCCCGGGAAAAGCGAGGCATAGGTCGGCATCGGGGGCTCGCCCGGCGCGGCAACCAGCTCTTGTCCACGTTCCGGCGCAGCCAGGGACAGGCGGGCGCGCAAGATCTCGCGCCGCAGCTGGACTGTCGAGCTTGCCGCCAGAAGCTTCAGAATTGCCAGGGAATCCGCCGGCTCCCAGTAAGAGATGTCATCCGGGAACAGGAAGTATTCCGGCGCCCCGCGGCCCATCGCGCCCAAGTTCACCTGCTGGATCCAGGTGTTTACTCCCTCGGCATAGGCGGTCAGCGCGGCCAGCGTCTTGGGGTCCTGTGCCTGGATCGAGGCGCGGGCGTTGCGGTAAAGCCCCAACCGCCGGGCAAGGTCGTCGGCGGGCAGGGCGCCCGCGCCATAAATCTCAGCCAGCCGACCCTGCGCGGCCCGGCGAAGCACGTTCATCTGGAACAGGCGATCCTGTGCATGGGCCAACCCCAGCGCGAAGAACACGTCCCGGTCATTGGCCGCGAAGATATGGGGAACATCTTCGGTCGTGCGGACGATCTCGACCGGTGCCGCGATGCCTGCGACCTCATAGGTCGCGTTATAGTCCGGCAGCGAACGGACGGCGAAGTACCAAGCAAGGCCGATCAGCGCGACGGCTGCCACGATCAGCCCGACCGTCAGGCGCACAAGCCAGCGGAAAAGTGTCACCATGAATTGGGCGAGGTCCCGATGGTTGGGCGCAGAGGCGGTTGACCCCTGCGGCAGGTGATGAAATTCATCGGCTGAATAGGACAGGGCGCGTGAACGATCAACGCGTCATTTGAGAGCATGGGGAGAAAGTGATGGCAAGGGTCGCGTTTCTGGGACTGGGGGTAATGGGCTTTCCGATGGCGGGTCACCTGGCCGCCAATGGGCACGAGGTGACGGTCTGGAACCGCAGTGCCGCCAAGGCCGAAGCCTGGGCTGCAAAGCATCCGGGCCGCGTCGCCCCGACCGCGCGCGAGGCTGCCGAAGCCGCGGAATTCGTCATGGCCTGCGTCGGAAATGACGATGACCTGCGCCAGGTTTGCCTGTCGGACGATGGTGCCTTCGCAGGCATGTCCAGCGGCAGCCTGTTCGTCGATCACACCACGGTTTCGGCCGCGGTCACGCGCGAGTTGTCCGAACATGCGCTTGCTTCGGGAATCGGCTTCGTCGATGCCCCGGTGTCGGGCGGACAGGCAGGGGCCGAGAATGGCCAGCTTTCCGTGATGTGCGGCGGGGGCGCTGCGGACTATGCGCGGGCCGAGCCTGTGATTGCCGCCTATGCCAAGATCTGTCGCCTGATGGGTCCTTCGGGCGCGGGGCAGTTGACCAAGATGTGCAACCAAATTGCCATTGCCGGTCTGGTGCAGGGCCTGTCCGAATCGCTCAATTTCGCGGAGAGGGCCGGCCTTTCGATTTCGGACGTGGTCGAGGTGATCAGTCAGGGCGCCGCCGGAAGCTGGCAGATGCAGAACCGTCACAAAACGATGGAGGAGAACCGCTTCAACTTCGGCTTCGCCGTCGATTGGATGCGCAAGGATCTTGGCATCTGCCTGTCGACCGCCGAGGAGAACGGTGCAAGCCTGCCCGTCACCGCGTTGGTCGACCAGTTCTACAAAGAGGTCCAGCACATGGGCGGGGGACGCTGGGACACATCCTCCCTGATCGCCCGACTGCGGCGCTGAGACGTCGGCCCTTGCCAAGGCGGCGCGCTTCACGCTATCAGCGCGTCATCCCCTGCAAGGGGTTGTAGCTCAGTCGGTAGGGCGTCTCGTTTACACCGAGAATGCGAGCCGGTATGAGCTGGCAAACTAAAAGGAAAAGCGTCGTGCATTCCCAGTCTGGGTCGGCGTGATCCAAGATGGGGCGGTAGCTCAGCGGTAGAGCGACACGTTTACACCGTGTTGGTCGGGGGTTCGATCCCCTCCCGCCCCACCATGATCTAACGCAGTATATTGATATTATTTCAGTTTCGGATAGCCGCCGCCTTATTTCCGAGGCGGCTGGTTCTCCGATGCAATGTCGTCGAAATCGCTGGCCAGCGAGTCCGCAATGTTCTTGCGGATCTGTTTCAGCTTCCGGGTTTCCTTCTGCTGCTGGCGCCTGAGGTTTCTTGCCACGGCCTCGGGAATGCCGCCATCGTCTTCATCTTGCATGGGAATATTCTACCCAGCCGGAAATCTACCTGTAGCTGGCAAAAATCCGCCGAGGATGCAAGGTTACGACGGCGGCAACGCAACCAAGGGATGGGATCACCTTTGGATGTGCCAAGGAACGCCGCGCTCGGCATTCAGAGTGCCTCGAACCGGTCATTCGCGAAGCGCCCCCGAAAGCTTGGCAGCGCACGCCACAGTGTTTCACCGGCGACAAACCGGCTGGGTTGCGAATGACTTCCGAAGAGCGTGGTTCGATGGGCCGACATCGATATGCCGGTGGCGTCCTGCATCGTATGGCAATCCTGCGATTGGTGGGCAAACCGGATCCATCCCGCATCGGGGTCGGCAAGCAGGATCGTCACCGTATCGCCCGCGAAATCGACGGTTGCGTTCAAGATGCCCCCATCCGGGCAGGGTCGCGGGCGGGGGACCGGACAGGCGGGTGCCGACAGCGTCGAACATCTCGATCTGCGTCCCGCCGATATGGGCCTCGCCAATGCCGCGCAGGATCGAGGGGTGGATCTGGTCAAGGATCAAGAGCGTCATCTCAGGCCCCCTTGACCAGAACGATGTCAGAGTCGCGCTTCTGCGCGGGGGGCAGAATGTCATATTCGCTGAACTGGCTGACAAGGATCAGTCGCGAGACCGAGCCCTCGCGCGCCGCGCGCAGGTTCTGGGCGCTGGTCTTCTCCAGATCGCCCAGTGTTTGGGGCAGGGGCGTTGCAATGAACAGCGACTTGATCTCGAAGACCTTAGAGACGAACTGATTATAACCTTCGATCGTCCAGCTCGTCGCGGCGCCGTCGCCGTCGGCATTGACGATCAGGTCAAGTGACCATTCGCCAGTCTTGCCGGTCGTTGCCTCGACCATTTGGGTAACGACCCGGACGCCTTTGTCGAAGACGTCCGACCCGATCAATATCGCCACGATCTTGCCTTCGGCAATGGGGGACAGCGTGGCATCCATCAGGACGCCGCTGACGCTGGCTTTGTTCGGCATGGGTTTGCTCCTGCGGCATGGAAATATCCGTGCCATATTCCGTCAGGAGAATGGGGGTTGCGCATTTGCGTCAAGCAACGGGCGCAGAAATGAAAACTGCCCGGTGTTGAGCCGGGCAGGTTCTTCCGTACTCGTAAACATTACAATCTTGACTGACCAATCAATTATCATCCCGCAGGCTTTCCCGGAAGTTGGCCTTTTGGTCAGGTGGGGATGGCCGGGGGCCAAATCGTGGGAGATTCCGGGTGGATCCGCGTGTTCTTCGGTCAGGCACCCGACATTTGCATCAATGCGTCGGGCTGCAGGATTCGCAGGAACTTCCGCCCGGATTCAATGACACCCTGCCGGTTCAATGTCGCAAGGCTCCGACTGACTGCTTCGCGATTTGCGCCGACGATATTCGCGATCTCGGCGTGAGTGGGAAGGTTGCTGAGGGTCTGCCCGGCCTCCAGCTCTCCCTGTTCCAAAGCCGTGCGCAACAGATAGGCCCGCAATCGATCCTCGACCCCCAGGGCGGTCAGTTCCTGTACCCGTTCTGTCAGGTCATATACCCGGCGGACCAGTCCCCGCATCACGGCCTGCCGAATGGACAGATCGCTATCGATCAATTCAAGCAGCAGGCTTCCCGGCATTTCCAGCAGCGTGCAATCCGTCCGCGCATAAAGCGAAAGCGACCGGGGCGCACCGGAAATCACCGAAAGCTCACCAAACGCGCTGCCGGGGCCGATGTCGTTATAGACGATCTCCCGCCCGGCCTGCGTCCATTGCACCGCAAGCACCTGTCCTGCCAGCACGAACAGCACGGTCTGTCCGGGGTCACCGCGTTCCAGGATGCGCTCACCCTGTTCAAAGCTGCGGCGAATGCAGGCCAACTGGATTCGCGCCAGCCTGTCCTCGGATACTCCGACGAACCATTCCAGATCGCCAAGACGTCTCACGGCGTGTTTCCTTCGGTATTCAAACGTATTTTAGAAGAATTTTTCGCGAATGGTTCCGCGTTTGTGCGTTCGCGCACAGAATGGCGGGGCCGAATGGCGCAAAAGGAAAGCGGGACCTCCGCAATCTTGTGAGCGCGCAAATGTCGAGTACCTTGTTTACCATTTCTGGCGCGAATGTTCCTCTCACCAAGATTGGAGAGGTCCTGGTTCAGGTGGGCATGATTACGCTGCACCTGCAGGCAAGGGTGCGGTTGCATGATCAGCTTGCAGGACCGCCCCTTGCCGAAACCGCCAGCCCAATCGCCCGTTCGGCGAATGAGACGCGGGCCAATCTTGCGGCCATGTCGCGTTATTGCCTGCAGAACCTGGTGCCCCGAACGCAAGGGCTGGTGGCACAATTGGAATCCATTTCGTCGGCGGTGACTGTGCTGGCGACGACGAATGGATCGGACCTGCGCGGCGGCATGAATTCGGTTGCCGCGCAGATTGACCGTTGCTGCCACGCATTGCGCGGATATGCCCGCAGCTGGCCCCGCAGCGCAGGTATGATGCGGCTCAGTGAACAGCGCCTTTGGGGGGCGCTGGCGGCCGAATTGCACCGGATCGAAGGCACCGATGGGCCAATCATGCGCAGCTGTGGCGAGGTTGAGCGGATGGCCTTCGATATCGGGCAAGCCATTGACGACCATTTGGGAATGCCAGGTGACATTCCGTTGCAACAACGTTGTGACACGTCCATTGGCCTCATCTGCGCCGCATCGCAGGTACAAACTTCGGCGCAAGTGGCAGATGGCGTGGGGCAAGCGATTCCCGGCATGGCCATGCGGTTGGAACTTTTGCAGCGGGAACAGGAACGCCTTGCCGACGTGCCCGGCCAGATCACCCGAGCCCTGTCCCTTGCGACGCAGGCCAGCGCGCAGTCGGCTTTGGCAAGCCGCTTGCGGGATGCGCTTTGCGATCTTGAAAATCGGCTCGCACTTCTGGCATTGGATTATCGCGCCCAAGCCCGGCTGGCAGATCGCCCCGCGCAGCGGAGGGAGATCCTGGCGCAACTGGACTCTGACTCCGCCATCTGGCGCATCGCCATGACCGAGGTCGCCAAACCAATTGAGCTTGGCAGCGAACTCTCCGAGTATGCGGGGGAAATGACGTTCATGGCGCGGAAAGAGGCCGGGTTCGCTTCGATGATCCCGGCCTGAGGGCAAGACGCGCCGGAGGGTGTCCGGCATCGTCCTTCAATCCTTGTCGCCACCACGCAGGCTCATGCCGCGGACACTCATGCCCTGCACGCTCATGCCCTGCACGCTCATCCCTTGAACGCTCATGCCGCGAGCATCGGGACCACCGCCGAGCAAAAGCTGCTCCAGCATCCCGCTTTGGACGTCCAGGCGGAGCGTATAATCCGCCTTGTCATAGGACCAGGCCACGATGTCTTCGGGCAAAAGCGCACCGATGGGCTGCGCGGGCGCCGTGCCGCGTTCCTCGGCCTTCGCATCGGATTGCGGAGCCTTGAGGCCCGCAAGTGCCGCGGCCGCAGGTGCGCCCGGACCGTGAACAAGGAAAAGCGCGGGGACGGGCAAAAGGTGATACACACCTGCATAGCCGAAGCCGTAAATCCGGGCAAAGTTCGGGTCTTCGCCGCGCAGCTGCTGTTCAAGTTGACCGGGCGTGCCGCTATGGCCGGGGTCGGAAGCTGAGGGATTGACCTGTAGGTCTTCGACCAATCGGCCAAACAAAAGGATGGTCGACGCGTTGAGCAATGTCTCGGGCATTCTGTAACCTTCGCGAATTCAACAAGGGCGAGAACTTATTGGCCGGCTTGCGATCCATCCGTGCATGGCGCGGCTTTCATCGAATTAACCCATCAGTCGAACGCTGTCGACCTTTTGTTCGCGTTCACAAGGGTTTCCGGGACATTGGCGTCACAGGATTGCAGAAATTCATATTCGGCGGCAACGAAACGGTGCAGCTCTTCCAGCCCGGGAAATCCCAGTTCCGCGGCATATTCCGCGATGTTGTCTGGATAGGACCGCTTAAGACGCGTTTCGAAATACCAGGACATCAGCACGGGCTGCGGAAGGACGGCCGCCATTTCCAGCGTTGGCGCCTGCCTTTTTGACTTCGCCCGGTCACGAAGGGCGGCATAGCGCCCCTGCATTCGCAACTGATCCAGCATGGCTGCGGCAAGTCCCGAATGGTTTCCGCCCGCATTGTCCAGCGCGACGTGCGCATTCATCAATCGGTCGAAGTCTGTCCTGTCCATGTCATTGCGCGAAATCCACGCATCAAGATCGCTTTGTCGCAGAAAGCCGCGGGACAGGCGGAAATCGCGAGTGGCGCGGGCAATCGCGGTCTCGTCCGGCGTGGCTCCGGCGCGATCGGCCGCCCGTTTGGCAAGTTCTTGCAGAAGCGCTGCGTCCCGCGTCCGCAGATAGGCATCCGAATCCAGCCGCAGCTCGTTCAGGACCGCATCGGCATCCGCATCGTCAAGCCTCGACTGCCAAGGCGCATTGGCCCATGCCTCGGTCCACTCAAAGTGGAAAGGTGGGTCGGAGATCTGATCCCCGGTGTTCAGGTGATCCCGCACTGCCTGAAGCAGCGCCAGCGCATCCTGTCGCTTTTGATCGGTTCGTCCATGCCGAAGCCAATGTGCAAATTGATCCCGCGCGCGCAGATCAGGCAGATCCCCCAGGATCGCGTCCCAATTCCGCTGCGGGTAGAACCGTGACTTTGCCGTCGCAAGCAGGACCTCGGCCTCGGTCGCGGCAATGATCCCCTCGTTCACGGCGTGTTCGACCGTGGCGCGGATATTGACCATGGGCTCGCTCAGCTCAACATAGCCCGTCTCGGCCGGGCCGTGGACCAGCGCGACCTCGTCATCGTCGCAAAGGCGAGAGTCGCGGTAATCCTGGAAGATGCGCCCGACTCCGACCATCCCGAAAGGGGCAAGCTCGGCCGCGCGCAGCGCCCCCATGCTGGCCGCGCCGAAGACGGCGATTCCCCTCGACATGGCCCACAGAATTTCCTTGTGCCACACGGCCGGTTGCCCATCGAAGAAACCGTCGATGATGCCAATTGCCGCGGGCTGGCGCAGGGCCGCCGCGTAAAGGTCGCCCTGCGTGACTGGCGGCAGAAAGGTGAAATCCGGAAAAGCCGCGCGGTCCAGCGTTCGAAGCGATGGACCGGCAAAGATGACTGCCGTCATGCGACCTGCTCCCGTATGGTTTTGGCCCGCTTTCCGGGGTGATAGCGCGGATGATCGTCGGGCCCTTCAAGCCCCGGTATCACGACGCGGACCACGGCAAGGCCCAGATCGGGCTTGCTCAGATCGACGGCCACGACCTCGTTGATGCCAATGGCCAACAAGCGCTTCAGAAGCCATGAAAGATCGCTGCCGAAACTCTCCGAGACATGTTCCGCGATCTGACCGAAACTGCGCGCGGGCCGATGCTCGGCGCGGACCCGCTCGGCCCAGGCCGCTTTCCGCGCCCGCTCCTCGGTTGAATATTCGCGATGTGTCAGATCATCCCGCGCGCCCGAGATATAGGTCGTGCGCACCTGGATCGCCTCGGTCAGTGCTCGGGACAGCGCGACGGCACGGGTGGGATGGGCGCCCGCGCCGATTCCCAGATGTTGCAGCGGGTCCAATCGGTCGGTGATGAGGCAATAGAATGCCGGCACCCCGGTATCGCTGGTGATGTCCCAGGCCGTGACGTCGAAATCGGCCTGCTCCAGTTGTTCCAGCAGTCTGCGGCAGATCGGGTCATCGACACTGGCCAAATCCAGACCCGTCTTTGCGCGCGCAAAGGCACCGCCCGCGTTCCACAGCGTGATGGCATCGCGCTCGACCACCTCGCAGATGGCGTGGCAGGTGGCTTCGACAATGCTGTTCCCCGAGGCAAGGCCGTTGCTGCTGCAATCGAAACACCCGCTTCCCGGGGGGGGCGGCAGGGTAAAGTTTGTGCGTACCGATTCAAACGGCAGCCAGCGCGCCTGATCCGAAACCAGATCCAGCCCCTCGATCCACAAGGTGACGAGGTTGGCGTGAAACGCCTCCGAAATCCGCGGCAGCCGGTCGATTTCCGCGAAGCGGTGGCCGGGGGACAGTTCGGCCAGCGATCCCAGCTTCAACGGCAGGTCGATATGTTCGGCGTGATAAAGCTCAGCCGCCTCCATCAGACCCGATGCGGTGGCGGCCGCCAGGTCGCAGCCCTTGCCCTGGGACACGGCGAGCGAGCGGGCGTTCGGACGGCAGACCATGACCACCGGAACCCCGATCCTGTCCAGACCGGTCACATTCGCGACGCGGGTAATCCCCATTCGGGGCATCAGCGCGGTGACGCGGGCCACAGTCTCGGACGGGGGGACCAGGCGATGCGTGCCGTGAACGTGGCGCTTGGTTTCGTCCGGTAGCTTCAGGCCCATATTCGTCATACGCTCAACTCCGCCTGTCAGGCTTACCGGTTACGCGCCATATCGGCGCAAAGGCTCACAGATTCGGACGTTCAGGCATCCAGACCATGTCGATGATCGGTGTGGCATCCGGATCGATGGTCCGAAATCCCAGCCGCTTGTAAAGCTCGATCGCACGATTTGTCCTGACCGCGGAAAGGGATACGGTCCGTCCTTCGGCACCGGCCTTGGCCAGCAGGTCGCGAATGATCCGCGACCCGATCCCCATCCCGCAAAACTCCTCGAGGATCTGGATTTGCGCGATGTAATAGTCTGCATCGCGTTCTGTCACCTGTGTCCAGCCGATATCCTGCCCGGCAAGGGTGATGATCTGCGAATCGGCCGCCTTGAACGACCGCCGGATCGCCGCGCGACGCATGGGTTCGTCCCAGGCATCCAATTGCTCCATCAACGGGCGCATGGCGTTGATGTGGATCGCCTCGGCAAAGGCGAATTCGTCGGGATGGGCGGGTCGGAGGCCGAATTCCGGGCATTCATTCATGCACGGAATTATAGGGGCAAGTTTAGACATGTCACGGAACTTCCGTAATTTTTCATGGCGATTTTTGCCGCGAAAAAATGTAGAAAGATAGCGCACCCGATCGGTCCCCGCTTGACGCGGCGGCAAGGGATGACTTTGTTCAGTTCCGCTACACGCGGCGGCGGACCGATCCATCGGCGGAAGGGACCAGGGGCAGGAAGAATGAACGCGCAGTCCAGTTTGTCCGGCCCGCGGCTTCTGACCGTGCTTTACGCTGATATCCACGGCTATACCGGGCTGATCGAACGCGACGAACAGGGCACCCTTGCACGCCTGACCCGATCGCTGGCCCTGATCCGCAGCCTTGCCGGCGACTACGGCGGTTCGGTCGTGAATACCGCGGGGGACGGTTTGGTCGCCGTTTTCGAAAGCGTTCAAAAGGCGCTGCACTTCGCACTTGAGATGCAGCGCGAACTTGCGCGCGAAGTTGCCTGGGCCGATGGCGGCCAGCCGATCTGGTATCGCGTCGGCATATCGGTTGGGGATACCTTTGCGGGACAGGATGGCGTCTATGGCCACAGCGTCAATCTGGCCGCGCGTATCCAAAGCTTTGCCGAGCCCGGTGGCATCTGTGTCACCGATGCTGTCTATCAGATGCTGCGCAAGAATGGTGAACTTCGCCTGACATCGCTGGGTATCAAGCATCTGAAGAACATCTCGACCCCGGTCGAGGTGTTTTCGGTGGACCTGATTCATGCCGCCCCAGGCCCGGCGCAGGAAATCCTGCCGCTGCGTTCCATTGGCGCTGAAGCGTTGCCCGACGCTTCGCTGGCGATCCTGCCGATGGAGAATATCTCGGCCGATCCTGCCGACCTGTATCTGTGCCAGGGTATCGTTGCGGATGTGATCACCAGCCTTAGCCGCTTCCGCAACCTGATGGTGATCGCACGCCATTCGGCCATTCTGGCGGCGGCGAACTCAGGGTCATTGCGCGAGATAGCGCAGCGGCTTGGGGTGCGCTACCTGCTGTCCGGCAGTCTGCGCCGGTCCGACCAACGCATCCGCATCACCGTCGACCTGATCGAGGCAAGGTCCGAGAACATCATCTGGTCGGAACGCTATGACGGGGTGATGAACGATATCTTCGACTTTCAGGACGATGTCGCCGCGATGACTGCCGCCCGGGTCGCGATCCAGATCGACGCGGCCGAGCGGCAGCGGATGGCGGAACACAAGCATCCTGCCCTTTACGCCTATGGGCTGGTGCTGCGTGGGCAGGACATGGGTTTCCGTTTCCTTCAGGATTCCAATCTGCATGCGCGCCGCCTGTTCGAGCAGGCGCGCGAACTGGATCCGGCCTATGGCCGCAGCTACGCCGCCATTTCGCGGACATTCAACGTCGAATGGCGATATAACTGGACGAACGACCCCGCCGGCGCGCTGAACCAGGCTCTGGTCCTGGCCAAGCGTGCGGTCGAATGCGACAGCATGGATTCCCGCGGCTATTCCGAAATGGGGCTGTCGCATCTTTACCTCAAGCAGCATGACGAGGCGTTGGCCGCATATGAACACGGGATCGGCTTGAACCCCAACGATGCCGATCTTCTGGCCTATATGGGGGATTGCCTGGCCTATGTCCGGCAGGGCGCGCGCGCGGTCCAGATGCTGGAAAAGGCGATCCGGCTGAACCCCTATCACCCCGATTCCTACCTGTGGTTTCTGGGCGACGCCTATTTCCACAACGGCCAGTATCCCGAGACGATCAGGACGCTGAACAAGATGCGCGACCGGTCCGAGGCACATCGCCTGCTGGCCGCAAGCCATGCCATGCTGGATCAGATGCCCGAGGCACGCCACCACGCTTCCGAGGTGATGAGAGTTCATCCGAACTTCACCATCGAGCATTGGCGCAAGGTCCCGCCACTTCGCCATGCCGAGGACCTCGAACTTTATGTCGAGGGGTTGCGCAAGGCCGGTCTTAACTGATCTGTCCCGATTCCTCGCAGATACAAATATTCACGGTGCAACTGCTGAACACCAACGCCGATGCGGCCCCCACGGCAAGCAGCTATCGGGCGGGCGGGTTCCTGCATTGTGAGGACCTGACCAAAACCAGGGTGCGGTCCCCAAGGATCACGCCATTTTCGCGGCACGGGAACATGATCTGGCGTCCAGCGTTCCACATCGTCCGCTGAACGAAGGGTGCGGCATGATGCGATATGATGGAGGATGCCTGTGCGGGGATCTTCGGATCACGGCGGTTGGGATTCCGAACCGGGTTGCGATTTGCCACTGCCTTGATTGTCGCAAGCATCACGGCGCGCTGTTCTATGCCGCCGCAATTTTTCCACGCGATGCGGTGACGATCACCGGCAGTCATGCCTGCTATCAGGGGCGTTGCTTTTGCCCCCGCTGCGGGTCGTCGGTCTTTGCGGTCTCGGGGGCTGAGATCGAGCTTCATCTGGGAACGCTTGATGCCCCCGACCAGCTGATGCCCAGCTATGAAAGCTGGACGATACGGCGCGAAGCGTGGCTGCCGCGATTCCCCTTGGCGCAGCGTTACGACCGCGACCGTCCGGACCCGCCATCTCCCGGCTGAGAAAAGGCCCGCGACGGGCGCGGGCCTTTTATGTCAATGGTGGTTCTGTGGTGGAGCCTCTGGCTTCTTCGCTGGTCCGTGAATGGATTCCCGGACACGCTGGATCAGCTTGAAGAAGATAGGGACCAACAAGGTTCCCGCGATGGCGGACATGATGGTTCCGCCAAAGACCGCAAGTCCCAGCGACACCCGGCTGGCTGCGCCAGCCCCGGTGGCGATGACCAGCGGAAACACCCCCGCGACAAAGGCGACACCCGTCATCATCACCGGCCGGAACCGCAGGCGGGCGGCCGTGATGGTGGCTTCGTGCAGGTCCATCCCGTCCTCTTCGCGCAGCTTCTTGGCGAATTCGACGATCAGGATGGCGGTCTTTGCGGCAAGACCAATCAGCAGCAGCAGCCCGATCTGCCCGTAAAGGCTAAGCGGGATGCCCCCGATCCGCGTTGCGACCAGCGCACCCACCAGCGCGACCGGTACCGACAGGATGATCGCAAACGGCGTCAGGAATGACTCGTAGAGCGCGGCAAGGAACAGGAATGTAAAGATCAGCGACAGTCCCAGCGCGATGGGCACGGCATTGCCAGATTTCCGTTCCTCATAGCTGGAATCGGTCCATTCGAAGCGATAGCCGGGCGGCGTCGCGGTCTGGGCAACCGCCTCCATCGCGTTCATCGCATCGGCCGAACTGAAGCCGCCCGCGGCATTCGGGATGCCGGTGATCGTCGCCGAGTTGTAGGTGTTGTAGCGGTAAAGCACATCCGCCCCGCGAGACGGGACCGGCTTGACCAGCGCGCCCAGCGGCACCAGCTCTCCCTTCGCGTTCTTGACGTAAAGGTTGTCCAGGTCACGCTCACCTTGACGATAGTGCGAGTCGGCCTGCACCATGACCTTATAGGTTTCGCCGAACAGATTGAAATCGTTGACATAGGTTCCGCCCAATTGGGTTTGCAGGGTCAGGAAGATGTCGTCGATCGGAACGCCCAGCGTCTTGGCGCGCAGCCGGTCGATCTCCAGCTTGATCTGCGGCGCGCCGGCGTTGAAGGTGGTGAAGGCGCGCGTGATTTCTGGCCGCTCATTCGCCACGGGCAGCAGCTGCGACAATGCGCTTTCCATCTCGTCCGCACCCCGGCCCTGCGTATCCTCCAGCACGAAGGAAAAGCCCGCGACGGTGCCAAGACCGGGAATGGCCGGGGCGCCGAAGACAAGCGTCTGCGCCTGCGGCAATTCGCTGAACAGCTTCTGATACTTGGCCTGCAACGCCGCTTGCGACTGCGCCGGATCCTTGCGGTCGTCCCAGGGGCGCAGCTTGGCGATGATCATCCCGGCATTCGATTGCAGCGCGGTATTCAGCAGGCTGTAGCCGTTGACTGAAATGACGTTCTCGATCGCCGGTTCTTTCTTCAGCGTCTCGATGATCTGGTCCATCACCAGTTCGGTCCGGTTCAGCGATGCGGCCTGCGGCAATTGCACATCGACGATGAAGAAGCCCTTGTCCTCATCCGGGATGAAGCTGGTGGGGGTCGAGATGAACAGGAACCACAGCCCCACGAACAGGCCCGCGATCAGAACCAGGCTGATCAGGGCATGGCGCGCCAGCCAGCCGACAATGGCCGTGTAGCCATTCGTCACACGCTCGAACCCGGCATTGAAGCCGCGGATCACGAAGTTGGGCCGTCCGCCGACCTTCATGATACTGGCGGCCAGCGCGGGGCTAAGCGTCATCGCGTTGATCATCGAGATCAGGACCGAAACGACAAGCGTGGTCCCGAACTCGGCGAACATGCGCCCGGTAATGCCCGGCAGAAGGGTCGCGGGGCCGAAGACGGCGGCCAGGACAAGCGAGGTGGCAAAGATCGGGCCGGCCACCTCTGACATGGCTTTGCTCGTCGCCTCTTTGGCGTCCAGACCGTCGTGATGCATCAGGCGCTCGACATTCTCGACGACGATGATTGCGTCGTCGACGACCACGCCGATGGCCAGGATCAGTGCGAACAGGGTGACTGTGTTGATCGTCATGCCCAGCGCGTAAAGCACCGCCATCGTGCCGATGATCGAGACGGGGACCGCGATGGCCGGGATCAGCGTCGCGCGGAAGCTGCCCAGGAAGAGATAGGTCACCGCGATCACCAGCGCGATGGTGAAGAACAGCGTGATCACCGTCTCTTTCAGCGAGGCTTTGATGAACAGGGTGGTGTCGTGGCCAATCGCGTATTGGACCCCCTCGGGGAAGGATTTGGCCAGTTCGTCCATCTTGGCGCGCACGGCATCCGCCACGGCCAGCGAGTTCGCGTCACCCAGCTTGTAGATCGCCAGAAGCACACCGGGACCGTTGTTGAATTCGCCATAGCCCTTGTAGACTTCGGCCCCCAGTTCGATCCGCGCGATGTCGCGCAGTCGCAGGACCGAGCCGGATTCGTCCGCCCGCAAGACGATGTCGCCAAATTCTTCGGGAGAGTTCAGGCGGCCTTGCGTGGTCAGGACATACTGGAACTGGGTCGCCTCGGGGCTGGGCGCGGCGCCAAGCTGGCCGACCGCGGCCTGCACGTTCTGTTCGCGGATGGCGGCGATGACCTCGTTCACGCTGATGCCCTGATTGGCCATCTTCACCGGGTCCAGCCATGCCCTCATGCCATAGTCGAGCGCGCCGATGATGCTGGCTTCGCCAACGCCAGGCAGGCGTCCCAATTCACCCTCGATGTTCAGGCTGGCATAGTTCGACAGGAAGACGCGGTCATATTCGCCCCCCGGCGCAAGCAGGTTCACGACCATCAGCATGTCGGGATTGCGCTTGCGCACGCTGATGCCGCGTCGGCGCACCTCGTCGGGCAGGCTGGGCTCGGCCAGCGCCACGCGGTTCTGCACGTCCACCTGCGCCAGTTCGGCATCGACGCCGATCTCGAACGTCACGGTCAGGGTATAGCTGCCGTCCGATGCCGCTTTCGAAGACATGTAGACCATGCCCTCGGCCCCGTTCACCTGATCCTCGATCGGCGAGGCCACGGCGTCGCGTACGGTATCGGCGCTGGCCCCCGGATAGTTCGCCCGCACCACCACCTTTGGCGCGGAAATGTCGGGGTATTGATCGACCGGCATCACATACAAGGCCAGCAGCCCCATCAGGGTGATGACGATCGAGATGACGAATGCGAATTTCGGTCGGCGGATGAAGAATTGCGGTCCCATGTCCAACTCACTCTCTGCCGATGCGGATCATCCCTTGAACGGCTCGGGCGTTACAGTCGCGCCCGGCCGGACTTTCTGCAGCCCCTCCACGATCACGCTTTCGCCTTGCTCAAGGCCCTTGTTGACGGTCCAGTCAGCGCCGTCGCGGATACCCAGTTCCAGCAGGCGGCGCTGGACCACGTTGTCTGGACCGACGACCATGACATACTGCCCCTCCTGATCCTGACCCACGGCGCGCTGGGGAACGACGACGCGATCCAGCGCCTCGACCGTCTGGCCATGCAGGATGACGTTCTCGCCCGGCAGGAGCTCACCATTGGGGTTGGCGAATTCGGCCCGCGCCGCGATCGACCCGCGTGAGGCTGCCGCCTGGAAATCCCAACTGACGAACTTGCCGGTTTCGGGATATTTGTCGCCCCCTGGAAGGATCAGGTCGATCTGCAGGTCCGGGATGTCCTGTCCCTGATCCTCCATTCGCTCGCGGCGGCGCTGGAAGTCGTTATAGACCTGCTGGCTGATGAAGCCGACGGCATAGATCGGGTCCAGCCGCACGATTTCGGCCATAGGATCGGGCTGGGTGGGGTCGGCGGGCTGGACGAAATCGCCGACCGCACGCGCTGCGGCGCTGATGCGGCCGTCGAATGGCGCGTGGATCTGCGTATCGTCGAGGTTTTTCTGCGCCCGGTCGATCGCGACCTGCGCGGATGCGACCTTGGCCTGCGCGGCCGCGTATTTCGCCTGGGCAAGATCAAGCTCCTGCTGCGCGCTGGTCCCGCGAGAGACAAGGGTGCGCGAGCGCTCGAACTCGATCTTCATTTCGCTTTGTTCGGCTTCGGTCAGTTGCAGCGCGGCCTTGGCCTCGGCCAGCGCGAATTTGTATTCGCGGTCGTCGATGCGGAACAGCAGGTCGCCCTTTTTCACGATGTCGCCGGGGGTCACGTTCCGTTCGACGATCTGTCCCCCGACAAGCGGTCGGACCGAGGCCGTCGCCTGCGCCTCGATAATGGCGGGATGCGAGAATTCGGGACGGATGCTGCGTCTTTCGGCAGGGACCACCTGAACCTTGACGGGTGCCGCGGCCTCTTGTGCCTGGGCCGGGGCAGGGGCGCCCTGCACCCAGACCGCAAGTGCGGCAACCAACAACGGGACGTGAACCAACTGCATTCGGAACCTCCAAAATTCGTCAGGCGCTTGAATGTTCACGCCCCAGGAAAAGGCCGTGTCGTCAGAATGTCGATTAATTGACCAAAGATTGATGCACCCCACGGATGCCGTCAACCGCACCGGTTTGCATATCTTCGCCAAATTGCTGAATTGGGGCCGCTTTCCAAATGGCGTGGGAAAATGGCCACGCCGTCTGCGGGTGGGTCAGGAGTCAGCCGGCGGGCAGGGTTGCGACCGATTCCGCTGTCATCACATCGGCATTCGGCATGGGCCGGGGCGTTTCCGCAAGATAGCGCCAGACCTCGGATATCACCACCGAACCCTCGCCCACGGCCGAGGCCACGCGCTTGACCGAACCTGCGCGAATGTCGCCCACCGCGAAAATTCCGGGCTGCGACGTCTCGAACGAAGCGCTGCGGCCGGCGGCGGCACCGGTCAGAATGAAGCCTGCCTCGTCCAGTTCGATCAGCCCCGACAACCAGGCGCAGTTCGGCGCGGCACCCGCCATGATGAAGACGGCGCAGGCGTCGATCTGAGCACCGGCCCCGACAGAGGTCACGGTTCCGACCCGCTGCAGGGCCTCATCCCCCTCAAGCGCGGAAATCGAGGTGTCGAAATGGATGGTGATCCGGGGATCGGCGGCCAGCCTGCTCGACAGGTATTCCGACATCGACGCCGCCAGCGATCCGCCCCGCACCAGCAGGTGGACATGGCGGGCGCTGCGCGACAGGAACATCGCGGCCTGGCCCGCCGAATTTCCGCCGCCAACCACGATTGCCTGCGCGTCCCGGCACTGGCGCGCCTCAAGTTCTGTCGCGGCATGATAGACGCCCCGGCCCAGGAAGCGGTCGACACCGGGAATGGCCAGCTGGCGATATTGGACCCCGGTCGCGACGACCAGCGCACGGGCGCAGATCTGATTCCGGCAGTCCAGGGTCACGCAGAACAGCCCGTCCTGTCGCCGCTCCAGCCGGATTACCCGGCGCGGCATGGCGAAACTGGTGCCGAATTTCAGCGCCTGCACCTCGCCGCGCCACACCAGGTCCGCACCCGAGATGCCGGTCGGAAAGCCCATGTAGTTCTCGATCCGGCTGGAGGTCCCGGCCTGTCCGCCCACCGCCAGATCCTCGATCACCAGCGCCCGCAGCCCTTCGGCCCCGGCATAGACGCCGGCGGCGACGCCTGCGGGCCCACCGCCGACGATGATGACATCGAAGATCTCGCCCGGTTCGGCATGCAGGTCCAGCCCAAGTCGCTGCGCGACCTTCAGGGGCGTTGGCGCGTCGATGACAGTGCCCTGTCCGAAGATCACGGCAGGTTGGCCCGGCTGGATCCCGCATTCCTCGGCGACGGCGCGCGCGCCGGGACAGACCAGATCGAACGAGCGCACGGGAATGCGGTTCCGGCCTGCGAATTCCTCGATCTGCCGGATGGTGCCGTCCTGATCCGCGCCGATCAGCGTCAGGCCCGTGGCCCTTTGTTCAAGATGCAGGCGGCGGCGGGCTGCATAGACGGTGATGACGATGTCTGACAGTTCCGGCACCTGCGACATCAGGCGCAGCATCGCATCGCGGCCGACGGCGATGGCCCGTGTGTCCTGCACGGCGCGGATCGGAAGGGCATAGACGCCCTTGCTGAGAAAGGCGATCTCACCGGTAAATTGCGTGGGACCAATGGTCGCAGCCATGATGCGCTGTCGGGAATAGGGGTGGAGCACCTCAACCTCGCCTTCCTCGACATAGAAGAAGGTGTCCATCGGGCTCCCGATCTCGGCGATCAGTTCGCCCGCGGCAAAGCGGACCTCGCGCCCGATCCGGCGCAGTGCCTCGACATGGCTGGCATGCAGCGGGGTGCGCTGCATCTGCCTGAGATCGTGGCCGATCGCTTCCATCGCCGTCGTCTCCTTCGGGTCAGAGGAACTCGTCATCCTCGAAGCAATAAGACCAGCTTTCACCGATCTCCATCGAGCCGATGACGGGGTGGTCGGTGCTGTTCCAATGCGCCCGCGCGTGGCGGTTGGGCGAACTGTCGCAGCAACCGATATGACCGCAGGTCAGGCAGATGCGCAGATGGACCCAGCGCGATCCCATCGCCACGCATTCGGGGCAGACCGCGCCCGACTTCGCATGGTCAGGGGGGATCTCCAGCCTGATCTGATCGCGATGCGTGCAAGCCATGGTCAGCCTTTCGCCGATGATCCGATGCCATGCCAGACTGCGCCAAGCATCCGCAAAATCAAGAGGTTTTGCACGCTGTCCCAGCGCCGGACGCGTGTTTTCCCGATGTCGCGGGATTGCTTGGCACCGACTGCCGCGCAAGGGGGCAGGCTCAGGCCTGCCCGCCCGAAGGCGACGATGGCGGCGGTTCGGCTTCCGAGGAAGGGGCGGGCTTGCCTTTGACCTTTTCCCGCAGCGACTGGAACATGACGTAAAGCGACGGGATCAGGAAGATCCCGATCAGAGCAGCGGCCAGCATCCCGCCAGCGACGCCTGTCCCGACCGCGCGGCGGCTCAGCATCGCGGCACCCGTCGCGCCGACCAGCGGCAGGAGGCCCGCAATGAAGGCGAAACTGGTCATCAGGATAGCGCGGAAGCGGTCGCGCGCACCGGCCATTGCGGCTTCGTGGACGGGCATCCCCGCTTCGCGCCGGGCCTTGGCAAATTCGACGATCAGGATCGCGTTCTTGGCCGACAGCGCGATCAGCACGATCAGCCCGATCTGGGCATAGATGCCAAAGTCCAGCCCCGCAAGCTTCAGCGCCGCAAGCGCCCCGGCAACGCCGACGACGACCGACAGCAGCACCGGAACGGGAATCGTCCAGCTTTCGTAAAGCGCGACAAGGAACAGATAGGCGAAAAGCAGTGCCAGCGCGAGAATGGTGGTGGTCTGGCCCGCCGCCTCTTTCTCCTGCAGGGCGGTGCCGGTCCATTCATAGCTGTAGCCCTCGGGCAGGGCAGTGGCGCTGATTTCCTCCATCGCCTGCAACGCCGTGCCGGATGCCACGCCGGCCGCGGGCGAGCCATTCAGCGTGGCCGAACGATAGTTGTTGTAGCGCACGATGGATTGCGGCCCGATCGTATAGCTGACCCTGGCGACGGCGCTGACGGGGACCATCTCGCCGGTCGCGCTGCGGACATGCAGTCGATTGATATCGTCGACTGAGGCGCGGTCTGCCTCGGCCGCCTGCACGTTTACCTGCCAGGTTCGTCCGAACAGATTGAAGTCGTTCACATAGATCTGGCCCAGCGTCCCCTGCATGGTGGTGAACAGGTCGCTGACCGACACGCTGAGTGTCTGCAGCCTTTCGCGGTCCAGCTCCAGATAAAGTTGCGGCGACCCGGCCGAGAAGGTTGTGAAGGTCGGTCCCAGCCGCGCGTCCTGGTTGGCCGCGACCATCAGCCCGCCAGCGACGGCTGACAGGTCGGCGGGTGCGCGTCCCTGCAGGTCCAGAAGCTGGTATTCAAAGCCCGACCCCGTGCCCAGCCCGATGATCGGCGGCAGGTTGAAGGCAAAGACCTGCGCGGCGCGAATGCCCTGGCCCTTTTCCAGCGCGGTCGAGATCGCGGTGAACACGCTGCTGCTCGCGTCGGGGCGTTCGTCAAAGGGCTTCATCGCGACGATTGCAAAGCCGCTGTTCGATCGCGCCAGCCCGTCAAGGAAGCTGTAGCCCGTCACGCTCATGACGCCGCGCACGCCGTCAATCCCGCCCAGCATGGTCTCGACCTCGGTCATTGCGGCATTGGTGCGGTTGACGGACGAGCCTTCGGGCAGGCGCACCTCGACGAAGAAGGCGCCCTGATCCTCGGTCGGCAGGAAGCCCGAGGGCACGACCCGGAACAGGCCCAGAACCGCCGCGAAGCCAAGCCCTAGAAGCAGGATGCCCAGCACCGCGCGCCGCGCGATCATGCCCGCGCCCCGCACATAGCCGTCGCGGGCATTGTCGATCCGGCGCGAGATCCAGCCCAGCGGTCCCCGTTTCGGGCCGTGATGCGGGCGCAGCAGGATGCCGCACAACGCCGGGCTGAGCGTCAGCGCATTGATCGCCGAGATGACCATCGACACAGATACGGCGACCGCGAATTGCTGGAACAGCTGCCCCGAAAGGCCGGGAATGAAGGCCACGGGAACAAAGACGGACAGCAGCACCAGCGTGATCGCCATGATCGCGCCGGTGATCTCGCTCATGGCGAGCTTCGCGGCCTCGGCCGGGGCCATGCCGGGATTTTCCTCCATCACGCGCTCGACATTCTCGACGACCACGATGGCGTCGTCGACGACGATGCCGATGGCCAGAACCAGCGCCAGCAGCGACACGGTGTTCAGCGAGAATCCCAGCGCCAGCATGACCGAGAACGTCCCGATCAACGCGACCGGCACCGCGATCAGCGGGATCAGCGTCGCCCGCACGCTGCCAAGGAAAAGGAAGACGACGATGATGACCAGAACGAAGGCTTCGATCAGCGTATGCTCGACCTCCGAGATCGAGGCCTTCACGAATTCGGTCGTGTCATAGACGATGTCGTATTTCACCCCCGGCGGAAAATTCGCGGACAGGCGCTGCATCGCGGACTGAATCCCTTCGCCCGCCGCCAGCGCATTGCCGCCCGGCAGTTGATAGATCCCGATCATCGCAGTCGGCTTGCCATTATAGCGCGCCGCCGTGTCCGAGGACTTGGCGCTGAGATCGACCTTCGCCACGTCCTTGATCCGCAGGAATGAGCCGTCCGGATTGGCGCGAAGCACCACATTGGCGAATTCGGCGGGGTCGGTCAGACGCCCCTGCGTCGTCAGGTTCAGCTGGAACTGCGGGTCGTCGGTCATCGGTTGCGCGCCGATGCGCCCGATAGCGGCCTGCACGTTCTGGGCCTTCAGCGCCGCGACCACGTCGCCCGGCGTGACGCCAAGACTGGTCATGCGGTCCACGTCCAGCACGATGCGCATCGAGTAATCCAGCGCCCCGAACAGCGAGGCATCGCCGACACCCGGCACCCGCTTCAGGATGTCGAGGACGTTGATCGTCGCGTAATTCGACAGGAACAGCCCGTCATGCGCCGGATCGTCCGAGGTGATGGCGATGGATTGCAGCAGCGCCGAGGATTGCTTGCGCACGCTGACACCGGTGGCGCTGACCTCGGCCGGCAATCCCGGCGTCGCCAAGGCCACGCGGTTCTGTACGTTCACCGTGGCGATGTCGGGATCGGTGCCGACGGCAAAGGTTACGGTCAGCTTGTAAGAGCCGTCCGCGCCGCTGGTCGACTTCATGTAAAGCATGTCCTCGACGCCGACGACGCGGGATTCGATCGGCTGCGCCACCGTGGTCTCGACCACGTCGGCACCGGCGCCGGGATAGGTCGCCGATACCGTGACTTGCGGCGGCACGATGTCGGGATATTGCGCGACGGGCAGGGCGGTCAGCGCGATCAACCCGGCCAGCGTCAGGATGATCGAGATGACGGCGGCAAGGCGGGGGCGGTCGATGAAGACTTGCGACAGCATGGCCGGTCAGCCGCCCGAAGTCGGGGTGGGTGCGGGGACGGCGGCGGGCGCGGCATCGACGGTTACGCCGGGACGGACCTTGTTGATCCCCTCGGTGATGACCAGGTCGCCTTCGGCAAGCCCGTCGGTCACGACCATTCGGCCCTGATGCGCGGAGCCGGTCTTGATCTGCCGCCGTTCGACCTTCGATTCGGCGTTCACCAGCATGACGAACGGTCCCGACTGGTCGCGCTGAACGGCCTGCTGCGGGACGGTCAGGGTGCTTTCGCCCTCGCGCGCCTCCAGCATGACACCGACCAGAGCGCCGTCCAGCAGGATGCCATCGGGATTGTCGAAGCGCGCGCGCAGCAGCACCGTATCCGTGCCCTGCGCGACATTCGCACTGATATAGTCGACGTCCCCGGCAAGCGGATAGACGGTGCCATTGGGCAGGTTCAGCCGTGCCGTCGCCTCTTTGCTCATCTCTCCGCGCGCCAGTCGCTCCTGGTAGGTCAGGACCAGCGCCGTCGCGACCGGAAAGGTCACCTCGATCGGGTCAAGCCGCGTCAGTGTCGTCAGCGCGCCACTGTCCGGGCCGACCAGCGCGCCCACATCCACCGTGGTCAGCCCCACGATTCCCTGGAAGGGGGCCGAGATCTGGGTATAGGACAGTTGCAGCTTCTGCCGCTCAAGCGAGCCTTGCAGTCGCTGAAGCTCACCCTCGGCCTCGCCAAGCTTGGCCTCGGCGACGTCCAGTTCGTTCTGGGCCGCGGTCTTGCGGCGCACCAGTTCGGCCTTGCGGTCGCGTTCAAGCTCGGCCAGCTTACGCTGCGCCTCGGCCGCCGCGATCTGGCCCTCGATCTCGGTCAGGGCGGCGCGGTAATCGTCATCCTGAATGGTGTAAAGCTGCGCACCCTCGGCCACGCGCGCACCCTCGCGAAAGTCGATTTTCTCGAGAAAGCCCGAGACGCGGGCGCGCACGTCGATTTTCTGCGTCGCCTCGACCCGCCCCGAAAAGCTGGCATTTTCATGCACCTCGGTCATTTCGGCTGGGGCGACGATGACAGCGGGTGCGGTCTGCGCCAGGGCAGAGCAAGGCAGAAGCGCCGTTGCAAGAACACATAGTCCGCGAAACGTCAGCGCCATTACCACCTCCGCCATGTCCGAGGGGATGGTGCCACGGCCCCTGCCATTCCGCAACATCCGTGGGTTGCCTGCGCTTCCGCGCCCTCGCGGACTCCGGCGGGGTGGTTCCCCAAGGTCACAGGCCGGGTTTCGGTCCGCGGCAGGCCCCTCCCTTCATGGGATTTGCTACCTACCGTGAGCGCAGGCTTCCAAGGAAAATGATGATGCAGAAAAGACTTGTCCTGATCGCTGGTTCCCTGCTTCTGGCCGCTTGCGCCGCATCCGACAATTATGCCGAGTTGATCGCCAGATCGACCCCACCCAGCGCGGCCCTGAAAGCCCAGATCGTCGCGGGGGCAGAGGCGCTGATCTATGATCCTTCCTCGATCCGGGGGGCCGAAATCTCGAACGTGGCGACGCTGCCCGACGGGTTGCAGGGGGTCTGCGTGCGCGCGGACAGCAAGAACGTCGAGGGACGCTATATCGGCCGGCACAGCATCGGCATCCCGATCCGCGACGGCAAGATCGATGGCGGTACGCTGGACCACGCCATCTGCAACCGCGAGGACGTCCACTGGCAGCCGTTCCCGGAACTGGAGAATTTGCCGAAGAAGTAACGAGTCCCGCCCCGACAGGTGCCAGCCCGATGATCGCGCCCCACAGGCACATTCGTCGCCCGATCATCTCGGCAAGGGTGCTTGTCGGGCATAGGCGCTCGGCTGGTTCGGACTTCGCGCTGGCCCGCATCCTGGCCTTCATCGCCGGCGCGGCGAATGCCGGCGGGTTCTTCGCGCTGGGGCAGTATACCTCGCATATGACCGGCTACCTGTCGCAGGTGGCCGACAGTCTGATCGGGGGCAGGCTGGTGGTGCTGGGATCGGCGCTGCTGGCGATCAGCTCCTTCGTGGCCGGGGCGGCGCTCAGCAGCCTGCTGATCAACTGGGCGCGCAGCCGCAAGTTCCGAGAGCTTTATGCCATCCCACTGGCGCTGCAGGGATTTCTGCTGGCCTGCTTTTCGACAGGCGGCATCCTTTCGGGTCCGGTCGGGCATCTGTTCGCGCTGGCCTGCCTGTGCTTCATCATGGGCATGCAGAACGCGACCATCACCAAGATTTCCTACGCCCGCGTCCGCACGACCCATGCGACGGGCATGGTCACGGATATCGGCATCGAATGCGGCCGCGCGCTGTGCGGCGCAGTTTTTCCCGGCTCCGGCGTTTCCGCGGACCGCGCCAAGCTGCGAATCCTGCTGACCCTGGTCGGCACATTCGTTCTGGGCGGGATCGTCGGAGCCGCTGGCTATGCCGCGCTGGGGTTCCTTTTCTCGCTTCCGCTGGCGGCGGTGCTGCTGGGCCTGTCGGTCCCGTCGCTGCTGCGGGGGTAGCTCGCAGCCATCGAAGCGGGGGCCTGCGGGACGCGCAGCCGCATGTCAGGGGATCGACCAGCCAGCCGATCCAAGCGATGCTTCCATCATGGCGCATCCTGGCAAGACCCCCTCATCCCATTTCTTCTTCTTCGCGGCCCGCCCGCCCGAGGACGTTGCCGAACAGATGGCGGATGCGTGGCAGACACTGGGCACGGGCGAAAAGCTGCGCCGCGACAAGCTGCACATGACCATTCTGCTGGTCGCGGATGTCAGCGTCGTTCCCGAAGGGCTGGTCGATCAGCTTCTGAATGTCGGGGCGGCTGTCACCTGTCCTGTCTTCGACGTCCAGCTTGACCGTCTTGCGACATGGCGTCACGGGCGGGCGCGCAACAACCCGTTGGTCCTGACCGTGGCCGGCGGACGCAGCGTTGAGGGAGAGGCGCTTGCCGCGGCCCTGCTCTCGGCGCTGCCCGAGGACCTGCGCTGGCCGCGATGGCGGCTGGTTCCCCATGTCACGCTGGCTTATGGCAAGGGCTTTGGCGATGACATCACCCTGCCTCAGCCGATCCACTGGCAGATCGACAGCTTCACGCTGACCGAAAGCCTGCGCGGTGTGGGGCGGCACATTCCGTTGGCCTCATGGAGATTGAACCGCGCGCCGGACGATCCGGCGTCGGGCGGCAAGCAATAGGGCACCGATACGGCCGAGGCGGCGCTTCTCATTTCCGGCTCGGAAGGAATGGCGGTCCGGGACCATCGGAACTCGTTGACCACAGGACCGGGATGCCACAATGTTGGGCAACCGGATGTAAAGAGATCAAGCTATGTGCCAGGTCTTTGCGGGGCAGGATCCCGAACGATACGAAACGGTGACGCGGCGGCTGCGGTTGAACGGGCAGTCCACCTCGATCCGGCTTGAGCGCGCCTTCTGGCGAATCCTTGACCGTATCGCCGCGCAGCAGGGTCTTTCGACACCGGGGTTCATTTCCAAGCTTCATGCCGAAGTGCTTGAATTGCATGGCGAAGTCAGGAACTTTACCTCGCTTCTGCGCTGTGCCTGCACGATCCATCTGGGTGACGAGCACCATCTGGCCGCGACCGCCGCCGAATAGCGTTAATCGCGCTTGTAGTAAGCCGTTACTACCTGACAGCGGATCGCGGCCTTTAGCCTTGGTCCAGACAGGAAGCAAAAGGCGGCGAGCATGGCAAAATATATCCATTCGATGATCCGGGTGCTGGATGAGGCGCGATCGGTTGATTTCTATGCCCGCTGTTTCGGCCTTGAAGTCGCCGACCGGCTGGATTTCGACACATTTACGCTGGTTTATCTGTCGAACGGTGAAAGCGAGACCGAGCTGGAGCTGACCGTCAACAAGGGGCGCGACACACCCTATGATCTGGGCGATGGCTATGGCCATGTCGCTTTCTCGGTCGAGGACGTGGACGCATGTCACGCCCGGCTTGAGGCCGGGGGCCTTAATCCGCGCAAGCTGATCGATTTCGCGCCGGGCGGAACGGTGATTGCGCGGTTCTTCTTCATTGCCGATCCGGATGGCTACCAGATCGAGGTTCTGCAGCGCGGAGGCCGCTACAAATAAGCCGTCGCGGCCTGCCGGAGGAGCGGCCGACCCCGACGGAAAGCGTGGGAGGAGGAAAGGAAACATGTCAGAACTCAGCAAGCAGGGGCTGACCCGGCGGGCGCTGTTGTCGCGCGCCGTTGCAGCTGGCGCCTTGGCCGTCATCGGGACCGGCTTTGTCGCCGCTCCGGACGCCGCCTGGGCGGTCGAAGTCACCCATGTCAGCGAACACGAGATGGCGACGCTGCTGCAGATGGCGCGCGACATCTATCCCCATGACAGGGTGGGCGACCGGTTCTATGCGATCGCGGTCAAGGGCTATGACAGTGCCGAACAGAAGGCGGTTGTGGCCGAAGGGATCGCCGCCATCGACAAGGCCGCCAAGGATGCCGGCTTCGAGGACTATCTTTCCGCCGGATGGGAGGCAGAGCGCGTCGCGATCCTGCGCGCTGTCGAGGAATCGAATTTCTTCCAGACCGTCCGCGGTGGGTTGGTAACCGGGCTATACAACCAGAAAGAGATCTGGCCGATCTTCGGCTATGAAGGCGAGTCCTTCTCGCAAGGCGGCTACATCAATCGTGGCTTCGACGACATCGACTGGCTGTGAAGGGGGGAAATGCATCATGGCACAAGCAGCCAAATTCGATCTGAACGACGACAGCGTGGTGGTCATCGTGGGCACCGGCTCGGGCGGTGGGGTGCTCGCCAACGAACTGGCGCAGAAGGGCGTCAAGGTCGTCGCGCTGGAGGCAGGGGGGCGCTATCTTCCCGAAGATTACATCAATGACGAATGGGAAAGCTTCGGCCAGCTTGCCTGGACCGACCCGCGCACCACATCGGGCGACTGGCGCGTGGCAAAGGATTTCGCCGGCCTGCCGGCCTGGATCGTGAAGGCAGTGGGGGGAACCTCGATCCACTGGGCGGGGGCCTCGCTGCGCTTCCAAGAGCATGAGTGGAAGGCGAAAAGCAACTATGGCACTGTCGAGGGGGCCAACCTGCTGGACTGGCCGATCGACGGCACCGAAATGCAGCCCTGGTACGACAAGGCCGAGGCAAAGCTGGGCGTGTCCGGCGTTGGCGGTCGCCCGAGATTGCCGGGAAACAGCAATTTCAAGGTGTTTGAAAAAGGTGCCAAGGCGCTTGGATACAAGGAAGTCCATACCGGCAACATGGCCATCAACAGCGTCGAATATGATGACCGGATGTCCTGCCAGCAGACCGGCTTCTGCTTTCAGGGATGCAAGTGGGGCGCAAAATGGTCGGCCGCCTATACCGACATTCCGCGCGGTGAAGCGACCGGCAATCTTGAAGTCCGCGACAATGCCCATGCCGCCCGCATCCTGCATGACGACAAGGGCAAGGTCACGGGCGTCGAGTATTTCGACAAGGATGGCAACCTGCACATGCAGAAGGCCCGGCTGGTCTGCGTCGCGGGAAACAGCTTCGAAAGCCCCCGGCTGCTGCTGAACTCTCACAGCGCGATGTTCCCGGACGGGTTGGGCAATCGCTCGGGGCAGGTGGGGCGGAACTACATGCGCCACACCACCGGCTCGGTCTATGGGATCTTCGAAAAACCCGTGCATATGTGGCGCGGCACCACCATGGCCGGGATCATCCGCGATGAGGCGCGCCACGATCCCTCGCGCGGGTTCGTCGGCGGGTATGAGTTGGAGACGCTGAGCCTTGGCCTGCCGTTCATGGCGGCTTTCCTTGATCCCGGCTCGTGGGGCCGAGAGTTCACGACCGCGCTGGACAGCTATGAGAACATGGCCGGCATGTGGATCGTGGGCGAGGACATGCCCCAGGCCGACAACCGGGTGACGCTGTCAGAGGTCGAGGACCGTTTTGGGCTGAAGGTGGCGAACGTGAATTTCAGCGATCACCCCAACGACATCGCCATGCGCAATCACGCCTATCAGGTCGGGCAATCGATCTATCGCGAGGTGGGCGCCACGCGAACCATGCCGACGCCGCCCTATCCCTCGACCCACAACCTTGGGACGAACCGCATGTCCGAAAAGCCCGAAGACGGAGTGGTGAACAAGCACGGACAGTCTCATGACGTGTCGAACCTGTTCATCAGCGATGGCAGCCAGTTCACCAGTGGCGCGGCCGAGAACCCGACGCTGACCATCGTTGCCCTTGCCATCCGGCAGGCCGATCACATCGCGACGGAAATGGCCGCCGGGAACGTCTGAGAAAGCGGGCCGCCGACGCCCTGACGGACCCGTCGTCGGCGGCCCAGCCATGAAGGTTTGCGCGTGTCGATCATCCTCGCGCGTAGATCAGTCGATCGGATAGCCGTGCTTGTGCAGGAACCTCCAGATCGCGCGGTTCAGTTCGGACAGGTCGTCGAGATCCTGATCCAGCCGGGCCATTTCCTCGGCGGTCAGGGGCTGGCGCTGACCGATCCTGATGCGATCGCGACGGTCAGCGATCCGCATCAGGATGGTGGCGATCGAGCCATCCTCCTGAAAGGACCACAGGCTGTGATTGTAGCGGTTGCGCACCGCCGAGAACCGTCCAAATCGCGCCATCAGGTCCAGCAGGTCATGCCGTTCCGGACCTGAAGCAAGGCGCTGCTTGGCCAGCCTTTCGACCAGTTCGATCCGCGCCCGGGTCGAACTAAGGGATAAAAACACCACGACCGCTGCATCCATCGCCATGCCCGAAAGCCCGGCCATCAGATGGACCAGCAGGCTTTCGGTGTTGCTCCAGGCATAATTCAGGCGCCCGACCCGCAACAGGATCGCGTCCAGCCCGGCCTCTCCGGTCGGGATCAGACCGGAAAGGTCGTCGGGCTGGGGCCCGGGCATGGTCACGGACGCATCTCGCGAAAGCGCATCGCCGCTTCGGTCCGGTTGCGCGCGCCCAGCCGGATGCTGCCATTGTGCAAGTGCAGCTTGACGGTGTGGATCGACAGGCCCAGATTCTTGGCGATGCTCTTATTGGAATGACCGTCCGCGACCTGTTGCAAGACATCAAGCTGCCGTTGCGTAAGGCCAGAGACGCCGACGGCCTCGGTTCGCTCCTCGTGGGGAAGCGCCGCGATGACCTCGGGGCAGACATAGCTGCCGCCATGGACGATCAGCTTGACGATGGACAGCCATACATCCAGCCGCACATTCAGCGGCAGAAGATTGACCGAATGTCGTCGCAGGGCCGGATCGGCATGACATGCCAGTGCGAATTCCATGGTGCTGTAGGCGATGCCCAACCTTAGGCCGGGCAGGCTCAGCACCCATGTCCATTCGGCAGGGGTCATGCTGCGCATCAGGGGCTCGTCCAGCAACAGGACTTCCGGCAAGGCGCCGGTGGTCTGCACGAATTCCTTAAATTTTGGAAACGAGCTGAGGGTTGCCGAGCTTACTCCCCCCAATTCCTGCACTGTCGCAGAAATCAGGCAGCCCGAAAAATTGCAGTGATTGCCGACAAAAACCACCTCGACCACGGGAAGGGAAACTTCGGGGACAAGTGCCGGTAAATCGTTACGACTTGGAATCATCATTACACTCCGTTCTGGTAGCGGTGGCGGCGCCATCCTTGACACGCTCGTGTCAATGATTTTGCCGCTTCTCAGACGGTGGTAGCGTGTCTAGACTCGTGGAAGGTAACATAACGTGGCAGCGCCGCCAGTGAATTGGGCAGGTGCCGGACCAAAAAGCGTCGTCCATCCCCTGAACCGCAGAAACTATAGCCAAACGGGCTAACCCGTTCGCATGGTCCCGCGTCCAATTCGTGCCGAAAGGCTATAGCCACCGGGAATGGCTGAGGCTCCAATGGCTAGAGGCAGGCCTAGCGCCTTCGAGCGGCTAGGAAGCACAAGGCCTCTCGGCGTATTTTCGATGATGTCGGCGCGGGCATTTCGCCGCGTCCGAATCGGGAGTCGCTCGAGGTGGAGGAGCGGCGACTTGATACACTCAGCAAAGCGGGGACGGTTGCGCCGTCAAGACGGTGAGCATGGGCTCAGCGGTCGGACTCGGTTTGCTTTCTCTTCACCTTCAACCCGGACGGGGCGACGTGTCTGCGAATGCATTGACCGTACCCGCCCACCCGTAGGGAGTGAGCACGATGGCTGACAGCCGTAGTACGAACCTGTTCGCCTGGCCCCTCGACAGTCAAAGCCAGGATCAGGATCAGGGCCAGGGGCAAGGTCAGGGACAAGGCCAGGGCCAGGGCCAGGGTCAAGGCCAGCTGAACCTGCAAGCGCAGGGACAGGGCCAAGGCCAGGGGCAAGGTCAGGGACAAGGCCAGGAACAGTCCCAAAGCAACGAAAACACGAATGGAAACGAGAATTCGAACAGCAATGAAAGCAGTTCGGAATCCTATAACGGCGCAGGCAACATTGCGCTGAATGGGGCGGCGAATGGCGCGTTGAACGGTGCGGCGAACGGTGCCCACAACAATGCGGAGAACGGCGCAACGAACGCTGCGGACAACACGTCCAGCAACGATGCCTCGAACAGTGCCGCCAATTCGGCCGCGAACTCGGCCAGCAACAGTTCTGCAAACAGCAATGACAGCAGCAACACCGCGACGAACGAAGCCAACAACTACACGGATGTCGCAACCAACGTGACGACCACGGTGGATGTGTCGCTGGATCTGGACGGCTGGGAGCCGTCGGACAACGACTATGTCGACATCGACAATGCCTATGGCACGATGGGCGATGTGCTGGTCAACCGCGATGGCGAGGTGAATGTCGGCACGCATGACGTGCGGCTGGAAAACATCACGATCGGCGACGGTGTCGGCACCGTCAACAACCAGGTCGGCGAGATCAACGACGAAGACAGCCTGACCGACCCCGACGTCACCAATGCTTCCGAATTCAACCAGAACGGCGATGCCAATGGCGGCGACGCGGATTCGGGCGACGGCATTGATGCCGGCGGCACCGGCGGCGACGGCGGCCATGTGCTTGCGGTCGGCGGCGAAGGCTATGCGGATGCGGCCGGTGGCAGTGCCACCTCGGCTGGCGGCGTGGCCACGGGGGCCGCGGGCGGAGGCGCTGCCGCACTTGGCGGCATCGGCGTCGGCGGCTCGGCACTTGGTGTCGGTCTTGGTGCCGGTCAGGGCGGTGATGCCTCGGGCGGCGATTCCGGCGCGCTTGGTGTCGGTCTTGGCGCGGGCCAAAGCGGCGACGCGACCGGCGGCAGCAGCGCGGCGGGCGCAGGCGCACTGGGCCTGGGCGCAGGCCTTGGCGGTGCCGGTGCGGCAGGCGGCAGCAGCGGTGCGACCGGCGATGCGGGTGACGGCGGCGAAAGCGGCAGTGCCGGCGACGGCGGTGAGACCGGTGACGGTGGAGACGGCGGCGAAGGCGGCGAAGGTGGCTCTGGCGGCGACAGCGGCGATGCTGGCGCGGGCGGCAGCACCGGCAGCGCCGGCGACGGCGGTGACAGCGGCGACGGTGGCGCGGGCGGTCCTGCCCTTGGCGGCATCGGCGTTGGTATTGGCGCGCTGCTTGGCCTTGGCGTCGGCGGCGCCACCGGTGGAACCAGCGGAGACGCAGGTGACAGCGGCGACGCGGGTGACGGCGGCGACAGCGGCGACAGCGGCTATGGCGGTGCCAGCGGCGCTGGTGGCGAAGGCGGCTATGGCGGCTACGGCGGCTATGGCGGCAATAGCGGCACCGGCGGGGCCGGTGGTGACAGCGGCAATGGCGGCGCAGGCGGCGACAGCGGCGACAGCGGCAATGGCGGCGGAGGCGGCGACGGCGGCGATGGCAATGGCCTTGGCGCGGCGCTGGCCGCAGCGGCAAGTGTCGGCGGCGACGCGGCCTCGGGTGCTGCCTCGGGCAGCGGCACGGGCAATGCGACGTCGACCGGCGGTGCCGGTGGCGAAGCGGGTGGCTATGGTGCCGGGTTCGGCGGCGCAGTGGCCGGAGACGGAATGGGTGGCGCGGCCGATGCAACGGGTGGAGACGGCGGCTATGCCGAAGCCACCGGCGGCTGGTCCATGGGCGGTTACGGTGCCAATGCCAGCAGCGGCAATGGCGGCGACATCAGCGACATCACGACCGGTGCAGGCGGTTCGGCCAATGCCGGGATGTGGGGTTCGAACAACGGTGACGACGGCTATGTCACCGGGACCTCGACCGCCTCGGCAGATGGCGTCCTGGACACCACGGCGTTCAACCAGAGCATCGTCATGGGCGCCAACATCCTTGGCAACTCGGTCGATATGACCGTCGTCGGAGGCGATCTGAACTCCAGCGTGGTCGGCGACGACGCCTGAGCGGCCAAGATCTGAAAAAATATCCTGCGCGAAGCTCATTCGCGCAGGACGCATGTAGCGAGAACCCCTTCGGACCGGCCGCCGAGGGACTCGTCTGGGAAGGATCACGACATGCTTTTGATATCTGCGGCTGACGAAGCAATCTGGCATTTCATCGGCATTTTTCACATTACCGACGAAGTCATCCGGCTTAGGATCAATTACGAGGAACTGGACCCGGCCCGTGTCGAATTCGATCCGGGCCACATCGTTCCCAAGGATCTGGTGACAGCCTATCCTTTCGAGGTTCCGGACTTTCTGCCCGGCCTAACCTATACTCCCCCCAGCCCGTCCCCTTACGAGCTGACCCCGGTTCTAAGCCGGCAGCCCATGGATCTGGAGCGGGCTCCGATCCCCTTTGCCCTGCCGCCCGAGCAAATCCGCGACTTCAATCCCCCGGTCATCGGGACTGTCGCGACCTCGCATCCGCCCGGAACCCCGCCCGAGCCGCACACCCCGCCCGAGCATCCCGTTCCCGAATGGACAATGCCGGCCCCTGATTCCGTGGCTCTGTACAACTTTCAGCAATCGGTCCTTTACGACGGCGATCTGGTGCTGCGGGGTGAGATTCCCTTTGGCGAGGATGGCGCAAACGCACCCTTGCAGATGCTTTACGACCAAGCGGGGCAACTGGGCGTGTCGCTGCCGGTGGAACCCTCTTCGGGCGATGACGCGTTTCTGGAGATGGCGCAGCTGTTTCGCGATGCCGAGGCCCCTGCCAACCTGCCCGAAGGATCTGTAAGCTGGACCCGGACGGGACAAGACGTGCTGGGCAAGTATCAGGATGGAGTGGCTGTCGATGCGCGCCCGGATCTGGACGCCCTGCTGCCCGCCTATACGCAGGAACGGCAGGATGAGGATTGGCGCGACAATACCGCCCAGCATGAGATCGTGCTTGGCAACAACATGCTGGTCAACGAGGCCAATATCGTCTCGGCCTGGATCACCGCCCCGGTGCTGGCGGCGGCGCAGGGGGTCTACAGCTACACCATCATCAGCCAGGTCAATGTCTGGAGCGATCTGGACCGCATCCTGTCGCCCAATGGCGTGCTGGATTTGGACCAGAGCCCGACCAACGCGCTGAATTTCGCATCCTACAGCCTGACGGCCAATCCGCTGTCCCATCCGACCGGCGACGGCGATGCGCCGCAGTTCTGGCTGACCGCGACGCTGGAGGGGAGTCTGGTCAGCGTCAACTGGATCGACCAGTACAATTTCATCAGCGACGACGACATCACCTCGTTCACGCTGCACGGAGACAAGACGCTGTTGCTGATCGGGGATAACGGCGCGGTGAACCATGTCTCGCTGGCCGAGCTTGGCTCGCAATTCGACCTGATCATCATCGACGGGTATATCCTGAACCTGAACGCGATCCTGCAGACCAACGTCATGCTGGACAATGACAGCATCAACATGGGCGCGGGTGGCGGCAGGATCAGCTCTGGCGACAACCTTCTGGTCAACGATGCTACCATCAACCAGATCGGCCGCGAGAATTTCGCGGGATCGAACGATGCCTATGACACGATGATGCGGCTGGCGGCTGATGGGCGGGTGATCCTGCCGGCCTCGGTCCTGAACGATCCGGCCTTTGCGGGCCTTGACGTGCTGCGCGTGCTGCACATCAAAGGCGATCTGGTTTCGGTCAACATGATCCGCCAGACCAATGTGCTGGGCGATGCCGACCAGATCGAGACCTATCTGTCGGATGCCCAGCTTGGCGGCGATGTCCGCGTGGTCACCGGCTCGAACACGCTGGTCAACGTGGCGCAGATCACCGAATACGGTGTCGATGCGACCATCCATTCCGGCGGAGGTTACTATTCCGACGCCTTGCTGCACCAGGCCGAACTGGTCAGCGAACGGCCCCTGCATATGGGGGCCGGACCCGCGCCATTGGCCAGCGAGGCGGTGCTGTTTCTGGCCGATGGCATGCTGGACCAGAATGATGGCGACCGCGAAGTCGGTCCGCTGCATCATGACGGCGCGGTTCCGGCCGACATCATGGAAACCGTGCTGGCATGACACAGGACAGAACGCGAGGCCCCTTCGGGCGCAACGCCCAGACAGGGCAGGGACAGCAGCAGGACACCGCCCAGGGCATGGGGCAGGGCTGGCAGCAGCAGACGCCGCGCCCGCCCAGCAGCGCCGCCCCCTTGGGCAAGGGTCCGATCATCGATCAGCAGGCCGGGCGATTGCCCGATCTGCCCGCCGGTCCAGGCGGGAAGTCCGCAGGATTTCACAAGCGGGTGGCCGAGCCCGACATCTCGCATGCATTGCAGGCCAGCCTGCGCCAGATCTGGGCCAATATCCTTGGGGTGCTGCTGTTCAGCGGAGTCACCAATATCCTTGTGCTGGCGATCCCGATCTATCTGTTCCAGATCTCGGACCGGGTGCTGACCAGCCGTTCGATCGACACGCTCATCATGCTGACGGTGCTGATCATCGGCGCGGTGTTACTGCAGGTGACGTTTGACGGCATCCGGCGGGGGATGCTGCTGCGCAGTTCGGTGGATCTTTCGGCGCGGCTGGGTGCACCGATCCTGTCAGCGGCGGCGCGCGCATCGCTGCAAAGCAACGGGCAGGAATACCAGACCCTGGGCGACCTGCAGACGCTGCGCAACTTCCTGGTTTCGGGAACGCTGCTATCCATGCTGGACCTGCCCTTCACCCCGGTCTTTATCCTGGCGATCTTTCTGGTCCATCCGCAACTGGGCTTCATCGTGCTGGCAACGGCGATCCTGCTGCTGTCGATCGCGCTGATCAACCAGCACTTCACCGCCAAGCCCTTTGCCGAGGCGAACCGCCACCTGAGCCGCGCCAACCTGCATCTGGAATCGATGGCGCGCAATTCGCAGATCATCAATGCGCTGGCCATGATCCCCGAGGCGGTGACAATCTGGGGACGGGACGCGGCGGGCTCGATGGCAGCGCAGGTCAAGGCGCAGGACCGCAACATCTTCTTTGCCGGTCTGTCGCGTGGGGTGCGGCTGCTGACACAGGTGGGGTTGCTGGGCTGGGGTGCGAACCTTGCGCTGCACGGGCAGATCACCGGCGGCATGGTCATCGCCGCCTCGATCATCGCGGGCCGGGCGCTGGCCCCGATCGAAGGCGCGATCGAGGGCTGGAACAGCGTCTCGCTGTCGCGTTCGGCCTATGGACGCATCCAGAGCCTGCTGAAATCCTCGCCGCTGAACCAGCAAAGGCTGCAACTGCCCCGGCCCGAAGGGCGGCTGGATGTCGAGCGCCTGCTCTACGTCCCGGTCGGGACCAAGCGGGTGGTGCTGAACTCGGTTACCTTTTCGCTGAATCCCGGGATTTCGCTGGCCATTGTCGGTAAATCCAGCGCGGGAAAGACGACCTTGGGCAAGATGCTCGTCGGCTCGATCCTGCCCACTTCAGGCAGCGTGCGGCTGGACCTGATGGACCTGCGCAACTGGGATCAGCGGCAACTGGGTCAGTCCATCGGCTATCTGCCACAGGACGTGCAACTGTTTCCCGGCACGATCAAGGCGAATATCGCCCGCATGCGCTTTGATGCCAGCGACGAGGATATCTATCAGGCGGCGGTCCTGGCCGATGTTCATGACATGATCGCGAAGCTGCCCGAAGGCTATGAAACGATGGTGGCCGCCGATGGCTCGCCCCTGTCGGGCGGGCAAAAGCAGCGTATCGGGCTGGCGCGTGCGTTTTTCGGCAATCCCCGGCTGGTGGTGCTGGATGAGCCGAACTCGAACCTCGACACGGCGGGCGACCGGGCGCTGTCGCGGGCGATGGCGCTGGCCAAGCGCGACCGGATCACGATGATCGTCATTACCCAGAAACAGGCGGTGCTGCGCGACGTCGACAATATCATGCTGCTGGCCGACGGGCAGATCGCGATGTTCGGCGCACGCGACCAGATGCTTGAAAAACTGGCCCGCCAGCGGCAGTCCGAAAGCGTGCTGCCCAACGCCGCGCCGTCGGCGCCACCGGCGTCCCCGTCATCCGGTCCAGCGGGAACGACGCCATGATGCTGCACACCGACAACCAGATCTATGCGCAGGTGCCGCGCTCGGTTCGCTGGCATCTGACCGTCGGGCTGGTGCTTCTGGCCCTTGCCTTTGGCGGCTTCGGCACATGGGCGCTGCGCGCGCCCCTTGCGGCGGCGATCATGTCGCCCGGCACCTTCGTCGCCACCGGCAAGAACAAGATCGTCCAGCACCTTGAGGGCGGCATCATCCACGAAATCCTTGTGGGCGAGGGCGACAGCGTCACCGAAGGACAGGCGCTGCTGCGACTGGACGGCACCGCCGCGCAGGCCAACCAGCGTGAACTGGACCTGCGCCGTGCCCGGCTTGAGGCGATCGGCGCAAGGTTGCGCGCCGAGTATGACCATGCCAACCAGCCCCTGTTTTCGGACTGGCTGAACCAGCGGGGCGACGATCCCAGCTTTGCCGCGATCATGACCGAGCAGATGGGTGCCTTTCGAACCGCGCGCACCAAGCTGGACGGGGAAGTCGGGCTCCTGGAAAGCAATATCGCCGCCGGTCGTTCGCGCATCCAAGGTTTCCAAAAGGAACTGGCGGCGGTGCAAATTCAGGCCAACCTGCTGCGCGAGGATCTTGATACCCGCGAGCACCTGTTCAAGCGCGGTCTTGTACGGCGCAGCGACGTGAATACGCTGGCCCGCGCCATTGCGGATGCCGAAGGTCAGATCGGTCGCCTGAACGCCGAGATCGCCGAGACCGAGGAAACCATCCGCAAGGCCGAACGCGAGATCTCTCAGACCCGCAACCAGCACACGCAGACCGCGATGGACGAAAGCCAATCGATCGAGGCCGATCTGGACAGCGTGCGCGAGCAGTCGATGAAGGCGCAGGATATCCTTGAGCGATCAGAGATCCTGTCCCCGGTTTCGGGCACCATCGTCCGGTTGTATTACCACACCCCCGGCGGCGTGATCGAGGCGGGCAAACCGATCCTGGAAATCCTGCCGCTGGATGCGCCCTTGGTGATCGAGTCCCAGATTTCGCGCGGCGATATCGACGATGTCGAGGTGGGCCAGCATGCGGCAGTGCGGCTGACTGCGCTGAACCAGCGCACGACCCCTGTGCTGCAGGGCACGCTGGTCTATGTGTCGGCCGATGCGCTTGCGACGGAAACCGATGGGGTGCGGCATGAGATCTACCTTGCCCGCGTCGCCTTGCCGGCCAGCGAACTTGAGCGGGTTCCGGGCTTTCACCCCACCCCCGGAATGCCAGCCGAAGTCATGATTGAAACGGCTGCCCGCACCTTCTTCGAATATCTGGTCAAGCCGATCGAAGACAGCCTGTCCCGCGCCTTCCGCGAGAACTAGGGTAAGCCAGGGGCGGCGAAGGAAATGGGCCTGAAAAGCTGCGGTTCGGCGTCACCGCATCTGCCGGAATGCAAGCCTGCCCGGAAAGCTGGATCGCAGCGCAAGACAACCGCATCCGCAGGGACCGGCTGTCCGCATTGTCGCCTCATTGCGCGGCTCTGGCCATCAAGCTGGCCGAGGACGCGCACCTTCCAAGTCACGGAAGCGGAATGAACTCGGCATCGTCACCGGGCGGCAGTTGAAAGCGGCCATGCGCCCAGTCGCCTTGCCGCCATGCCTCCTTGGCGGCGTCGATGCGCTCCTGCGAGGAGGCAACGAAGTTCCACGAGATATAGCGCGGCCCGTTCAGCGTCTCGCCGCCCAGAACCATCAGACGGGCGCCACGCTCCCCGGCAGTCAGGGTGATGCGGTCGCCCGGGCGGAACACCATCATCCGACCCGCCTCGAACGTGTCGCCCGCAATGGTGACCGACCCTTCGGACACATAGACGCCGCGATCCTCGTGGTTGTCGGGCAAAGGCAGTTTTGCGCCAGCCGCCAGCACCGCATCGGCATAGAAGGTTTCGGTGAAGGTCTTGACCGGAGCGGTCGCGCCATAGGCCGAGCCAAGGATCAGGCGAACCTGCTTGCCGCCCTCGTCGATAAAGGGCAGCGCCTCGCGTCCGTGATGTTCGAAGCTGGCGTCGCTGTCTTCGGCATGTTCGGGCAGGGCCACCCATGTCTGGATGCCGAAAAGCGAGCCGGGCCTTGTGCGCATCTCGTCGGAGGTGCGCTCGGAATGGGTAACGCCGTTACCCGCGATCATCCAGTTCACCTCGCCCGGATAGACCATCTGGTCGGCCCCGGTGCTGTCGCGGTGATGGAACTCGCCCTTGTAAAGATAGGTGACGGTGGCAAGCCCGATATGGGGATGCGGGCGCACGTCGATTCCACCGCCGGTCAGGAACTCGGCCGGGCCCATCTGGTCGAAGAAGATGAACGGGCCGACCATCTGACGTTTCGGGGCAGGCAGCGCGCGACGCACTTCGAACCCGCCCAGGTCGCGGGCGCGCGGAATGATCAGCGTCTCGATGCTGTCGAGTGAGTCCAGGGGACATTCCGGGTTTTGGGTGGGGTTCCAGCTCATGGCTCAAATGTTCCTTGGGGCAGTGGTGTGATGGATCTCGGGAGCGTCGTTCAGCATGGCACGAATGCGGTCCTGCAGCGCCTTCTCGGCATGGGTTACCCGGTCGTGGTGGCGAAGATGCGCCAACCAGGATGCCTCGTGCCAGCTTTCGATCAGCCTGGTCGGACGGGAGGCGTCCTGGCGCAGCACCCAGCCATGTGCACCATGGGCGCGACGGCTGCGACGCTGTTCCTGCATCAGGGCAATGAAGGCGGCGTGCCGCTCGACAGGGACATCATAGGCGATCCAGATGGTGGCTGGTTGATCCTCGGGGGCAGCCTTCGGCTCGGGCCAGTGGTGCGCCGGGCTGTGATCCTCGGCATGTCCGCCCAACCGTGCCCAAAGCGTTGCCGGGACCGTGACGACAAGCCCCAGCGCGGCAACCAGCAGCGCCGTCGGAACAGACGTGTGGGCCGCGATCGTGCCCCAACCAAGACTGCCCAGCGACATTGCGCCCGAAAATACCGTCAGATAGATGGCCAATCCCCGCGCGCGCACCCAATCAGGCAGGGCCGATTGTGCGGCGACATTCAGGCTGGAGAGGACCGCGATCCAGGATGCCCCGCCAATCAGTCCGGCCAGCAGCGCTGGCGCTTGCCCTGGCACCAGCGCCAGCACGACCAGCACGATCGCCGTGCCCGCCGAACCAAGGACCACCGTCCGGTCTGGACCAAGCCGTGTGCGCAGCTTGGGCAGGACCAGCGCACCGCCGACCGCGCCGATCCCGACTGAGGCCAGAAGCGCTCCGTAAAGCCCTGCGCCGCCACTCAGGACGTTCCGCGCCACCAGTGGCAGCATCGCCCAGAATGCGCTGGCAAAAAGAAAGAACCCGGCTGCACGAACAAGGACCAGCCGCAATGGCCGGGTAAAGATCGCATAGCGCAGGCCTGCGATCGCTGCACCAAAGACATGCTCGGCCGGCAGCTTGCGGGCGGGTTCGACCTGCGGTTTCCACCAGATCAGCGCGGCGATGACCACCAGCGTCGAGACAGCGTTCAGCGCAAATGGCCAGACCAGCCCGAAGGCCGCGATCAACATGCCCGCCACCGCGGGCCCGATGGCGCGGCTGATATTGATGCCCATCGAGTTCAACGCGACCGCCGCCGTCAGGTCCTGCCGCGGGACCAGTTTTGGCACGATGGCCTGCCAGGCCGGTGCGATGAACGCCGCACCACTTCCCAGAAGAAAGGTGAAGATCAACAGAAGGACCGGCGTCATGGCTTCGGCTTGCACGACGGCGGTCACCGCTAAGGCCACGATTGCCAGCGCGATGTTCACGACCAGCAGCAGCTTGCGACGATCAACGATGTCGGCCACCGCTCCGGCGATGATTGCGAACAGGAATACCGGCAGCGTGGTCGCCGCCTGCACCATCGCAACGATCTGAGGCGACGGTGCCAGGCTGGTCATCAGCCATCCCGCGCCGACGTCATTCATCCAGGTCCCGATGTTCGAAACGACGGTGGCAATCCACAGCACGGTGAAAGCGCTTTGTCGGAAGGGGCTCCATGGGCCACCGGTCTCGGGCGTGGTTTGGGGTGTATCGGTCATGGTTCAGCCCTCCACAGGCTTGTCCGGATTATGGTCGTGGCATGGCTCGAGACGATCCTCATACCGCCCAGCACGCGCAACCAAGCGCGCCCCAGAAGCCCTTGAGATCCGATACGGGCAGGCTTGCGCCCCAGGCCCCAGCGTGATCGTGGCCGTGGACGCCGCAGGCCGAGGCGCAGCCGCAACGGACGGCCGCCGTTTTTGCAACCGCAGGCTCGCCGGCGCCCCAGGCCGCGTAGCCGCCAAACCGGCGCACGGGCGACCAGTCGGGCATTGCCGGCGGGATTTGCGTGCGGTCAAGATCGGCGAAGTCGCCCTTGCCATAAACCACCTTGCCGCCAACCATGGTCAGCTCGCTGGTAATGTCGGGAATGTCGTCCTCGGGGCATGAGAAGAAATCGCGATCCGGCACGATCAGATCGGCAAGATAACCCGGAGCAATGCGACCCCGGCGGCCTTCGTCGTTCGAGAACCAGGCAACCTTTTCCGTCCACATCCGCAGTGCGGTGTCGCGGTCCAGCCGATTACGTTCGGGGGTGATCCGCAACCCGCCCACCGTCCTGCCGCTGATCAGCCAGGACAGGCCCACCCACGGATTATATGAGGCGACCCGCGTCGCATCGGTCCCGGCCGAGGTCCGCACGCCCTTTTCCAGCATCCGTGCGACGGGAGGCGTCGCCTCGGCCGCGCGCGCGCCGTAGCGTTCGACGAAATATTCGCCCTGATATGCCATGCGGTGCTGCACCGCGACTCCGCCGCCCAAGGCCGCCACGCGGTCCAGCGACCGATCAGAAATTGTCTCGGCATGGTCGAAGAACCAGTTGATGCCGGTCAGCGGGATGTCGCGGTTCACCTTCTCGAACACATCCAGCGCGCGGCTGATCGTCTCGTCATAGGTCGCGTGCATGCGCCAGGGCCAACGGTTCTCGGCAAGGATGCGGACGACATCCTCCAGGTCATCCTCCATGCCGGGGGACAGGTCCGGGCGCGGCTCGCGAAAGTCCTCGAAGTCGGCGGCCGAAAAGACCAGCATTTCGCCTGCGCCATTGTGGCGGAAGTAATCGTCGCCCTGACGATAGGTCACCGACTTCGTCCAGTTGAGGAAGTCCGCCTTCTCCTCCTTGGGCTTTTGGGTGAACAGGTTGTAGGCAAGGCGCACGGTCAGCTGGTCGTCATCGGCCAGCTTCTGGATGATCTCATAGTCTTCGGGATAGTTCTGCATCCCCCCGCCCGCGTCGATCACGCCCGTGATGCCAAGACGGTTCAATTCCCGCATGAAGTGACGGGTCGAGTTCAGCTGGTAGTCAAAGGGCAGCTTCGGTCCCCGCGCCAGCGTGGCGTAAAGAATGCCCGCATTGGGCTTGGCCAGAAGCAGCCCCGTTGGATTGCCGCGCGCGTCACGCTGGATCTCTCCGCCCGGCGGGTTCGGGGTGTCGCGGTCATAGCCGACGGCGCGCAATGCGGCGGCATTCAGCAGGGCCCGGTCGTAAAGATGCAGGATGAAGACCGGCGTGTCAGGTGCCACGGCATTGATCTCGTCCAGCGTCGGCAGGCGCTTTTCGTCGAACTGATGTTCGGTAAAGCCACCGATGACGCGGACCCATTGCGGCGGCGGCGTGATCTCCACCTGCCGCCGAAGCATCGACATCGCGTCCGACAGCGACCTGACGCCGTCCCAGCGCAGTTCCATGTTGTAGTTCAGCCCACCCCGCACGACATGGGTGTGATTGTCGATCAACCCCGGCAGGACCAAGCGTCCACGCATATCGATGATCCGTGTCGCGAGGCCGGCCAGCGGCAGGATATCGCCGTCGCGCCCGGCCTCGGCAAAGGTGCCATCCGTGATCGACACGGCCTGCACCAGCGGAGCGGCACGCTCCAGCGTCGTGATGCGTGCATTGTGCAGGATCAGGTCTGGCTGCATCAGGATTTCCTTCGCTGGTGGGCACTCGGCAGTTCGCCGAAGACATGGTTTAGACTGTGTTCGGCCGGGCGATCAGCAGTCAGCCAACGCCAGACCGGCACTGCCTGTTCGCCGATGAGGATGCCCAGAAGGCCCACAAGGGCGACAACCGGCGGTGCAGGCGAGCGGACATGCAGAAGGCTGTAGATCACGCCGACAAGAAGGCCGCAGGCAAGCGAGACAAGGTAGATCTTCATGGGAATCCCCCGGGCGGTTCGGCCGCGTCCGAAGACGCGGCGCGGTTTCCTTCAGGCCTTGACCGGGGCGAGCGTCTGGCCGGTGTGGCTGCTGCGCGAGGCGGCCTTGTGGACCATGGTATAGGCGTAGTCGACGCCCATGCCGTAGGCGCCGGAATGTTCGCGCACCACGTCGATGACCGCGTCATAGGTATCGCGGCGGGCCCAGTCGCGCTGCCATTCCAGCAGCACCTGCTGCCAGGTCACGGGGATCACGCCGACCTGCATCATGCGCATCATCGCCATGTCATGCGATTCCTTGCTGGTGCCGCCCGAGGCATCGGAAACCATGTAGATTTCGTAATCTGTATCCGCCAATGCCGACAGTGCGAAGGACAGGTTGCAGACCTCGGTCCAAAGGCCCGAGACGACGATCTTCTTGCGCCCGTTCGCGGCCAGCGCATCGCGCACCTTCTTGTCGTCCCACGAGTTCATCGAGGTCCGCTCAAGCAACGGGGCATCGGGGAAGACGTCCAGCAGTTCGGGATAGGTATGGCCCGAAAAGCTTTCGGTCTCGACCGTGGTGATCGTGGTCGGAATGTCGAAGATCTTCGCTGATTTCGCCAGTGCAACCGTGTTGTTCTTCAGGACCTGGCGGTCGATCGACTGCACGCCGAAAGCCATCTGCGGCTGGTGATCGATCAGGATCAATTGGCTGTTCGTTGGGGTCAGCAGTTCCAGTTTGCTGTTCATCTGTCGGTCCGTTTGTGTTGGTCGTGTTAGCTTTGAACTGGCGATGCCGTGCAGCATGGCGGAAGAGAATGGCAGCAATCGGAACATCGCTGTTCTCCCTGCGGCAGTCCGGGACCCTTCCGCCATGCGCGGTCGGCGATCAGCCCTGGATGAACGCCAGGATGTCGGCGTTGAGGGTGTCGGCGTTCACCGTCAGCATCCCGTGCGAGAAGGCGGGATAGGTCTTCAGCGTGCCGTTCGTCAGCAGCTTGATGGCCTTGTGGGCCGCATCATGGATCGGCACGATCTGATCATCCTCGCCATGCAGGACCAGCGTAGGCACGGTGATCGTCCGCAAGTCCTCGGTCTGGTCGGTTTCCGAAAAGGCCTTGATGCCGTCGTAATGCGCCTTCGCGCCGCCCATCATCCCCTGGCGCCACCAGTTCTGGATGACCCCTTCATGCACCGTCGCGCCTTCGCGGTTGAAGCCGTAGAAAGGACCGGCAGGCACGTCGCGGAAGAATTGCGCGCGGTTCGCGGCAAGGGCGCTGCGGAAGCCGTCGAAGACCTCCATCGGCAGGCCTTCGGGGTTTGCGTCGGTCTTCAGCATCAACGGCGGCACGGCAGCGACAAGGATCGCCTTGGCGACGCGGCCCGCGGGCTGTCCGTGCTTGGCCACATAGCGGGCCACCTCGCCGCCGCCGGTCGAGTGGCCGATATGAACGACGTTCTTCAGATCCAGCGCCTCGACGACCGCAAAGGCATCGGCGGCGTAATGGTCCATGTCATGCCCGTCCGACACCTGGGTCGAACGCCCGTGGCCGCGCCGGTCGTGGGCGACCACGCGAAATCCCTGGGCCACGAAGAACAGCATCTGTGCGTCCCAGTCGTCCGAGGACAGGGGCCAGCCGTGATGGAACATGATCGGCTGGGCGTCCCGTGGGCCCCAATCCTTGTAGAAGATGTCGACTCCATCTGAAGAGGTGACGAAATTCATGGTCATTTCTCCTTGAAAAGGGGTGGATGAGGACGTGGCCAATGCCGGGAGCGGAAGTGCCGTCGCGGCCAGCAGTGCCGCTCCGGAAAGCAGGACGGTTCGGCGGCTTGGGCTTGGAGCATTCATTGGCGGTGCCTTGGTTTTCGATGTCGGTACACGCGGCGGACCATAGGGGGGCATTCATGCCTTATCTTGTCGCCAAGCCTCTGATTTTGGATAAAACGATCCCAAAACGATACCGGTCCGGAAGGGCTGGGGAACACGGCAGAGAAGATAGGCAATGGCAAGACGATCCGGTGCCAGCAACGAGCAGATGGAATACCTGCGCGTCCAGGGCGGGCAGACGGTCAGGGCATCCGTCCTGAACAAGAGCATCATTACGGTCACGCGGCTTACGCGGGACACCCCGAACCACGGATTCGTCGACCAGCATTTGCCGGAAGACGCATTCATGATGGCTTACCAGTTGAGCGACTATCAAGGCGATCTCTGGGTTGACGGCAAGAACGTCAGCGCCCCGGCCTTCCATGCGGGAAACTTCACGTTCTACGACTATAACCGGTCGTGGCAGGCCAATATGAAGTCGGCCTTCGATTGCGTGAACTTCTATATTCCCCGGGCGGCGCTGACGGCGCTCGAGGAAGATCTGGGCACCCGGCGCATCGAAACGCTGAACATCCGGCCGGGCGGGGATGTGGACGATCAGGCCGTGCGCGGACTAGTCGGCGCACTTCTTCCGTCTTTCACCCGCCCAGACCAGGCCAGTCGCCTGTTCATGGATCATGTCGGGCTTGCGCTCTGCACCCATTTGGCCGTGACCTATGGCGAGGCTGGCCAGCCGCGCCCCCCGCATCCTGGCGGTTTGTCGCCCTGGCAATTGAAGCGCGCGACCGAGATCATGGACGCGAAGCTGGACGGCGATGTTCAGGTTGCCGATGTCGCCCATGCCTGCGGCCTGTCGCCATCGTATTTTTCGCGTGCCTTCAAGCTTTCGACCGGGATGCCCCCCTACAAGTGGATCCTGAGACGCAGAATCGACAAGGCCAAGCACCTGCTGCGGGCGACCGCCCTGACCCTTGGGGAGATCGCCCTCGATTGCGGCTTTTCCGACCAAAGCCACTTCACTCGGGTCTTTGCATCCAGCGTAGGGGCGTCACCGGGGCAATGGCGCAAAGCGGTCCGGGCATAGCCCGGTGCTGCAAATTGCCTAAAGGTTTGGACACGCCATCGATGTGATCGGACTGCGAAGCGCCCGCCGCCATTGGCCGGGCGTTTCGCCCAAGATCATCGAGAAGACCCGGGTCAGATGGCTTTGGTCGGAAAACCCGCATTCAAGCGCCACCTGCGAGATCGGCATGTCCGACCGCAGCAGCTCCTTTGCCCGCCCGACCCTGTATTCCAGCAACCAGCGATAGGGCGTCTTGCCGAAACTCTGCTTGAATGCCTTGCTGAAATAGCTTCTCGAAAGCTGGCAGGTACCGGCAAGAATATCCAGCGAGAAGTCCCCCGCGACATGTGCTGCCAGGAACTCTGTCGCTCTTTCCTCCTGCCATGCAGCGAGCGTGCCTTTCTGATCGGCGGGAAAATGCAAGCCGCCATAGGTCTGGGTCAGGTGGACAAGAATGGCGAGGCCGATCTGTTCAAGGAAAAGTTGGCACGCCCGCTGCGGGTTCGCCAAAGCCGGCAGAAGCGCCTGCGCGAGACCGTTCAGGATGGTGTCCTGCGTGGCACCGGAACAGTGCAGGCTATTGAACTCGGGCCGCCCCGCCTCTCTTGCGAAATCCTGCACGGACAGAAAGGGGATATGGAACGAAACCCTGTCGAACGCGGACAGGTAGCACACCCTCCAGTTGGGTCTCAGGTCGTTTATGGTCAGCGTCCGCGCGGAATGTCCCCCCTCGAAGACAAGTCGGCTGTCGCGCCAAAGCTTATGACTGTGCAGATCCCGCAACTGGGTTTGAACTTCGAAAGCCTCCTCATTGCCCCATGTTTCCTCATAGGGGGAAGGCCGCTCGTCATGGGAACGGCGGTTGGCCGTTATCAGGCCCAAATGCAGGGGGTCCGGGACTGTCATGTTCGCGTGTTCAGCAATCATCGTTCGACCTACCCGTCTTGTTCTCTTGGGAGGTGAGGTTCTTTTCCCAATGATCTGGCTTTGCAGAGAAATTGTGCAGAAGATGCGCGCAGATCGCGGTCGCAAGGTGACGGAGCAGCGCCGATGACGCAGGATCGTCGCGTTCAAATAACGGAAGAAGAACGGCCGCAATGCTTGCGATCACCGGGTCCGCTTCGGCCCGGCGACAAACAAGACGCGGGGGATCGGGAACGCGTCCGCCTTCCGCAGTACGGATCGCCTCCACCTCCAACAGCAAGGGTTTCGGGATGACCAAAGCAAGGGAATGGAGCGAACTGCGAAGGCTGATGGCCACGCCCTGGCAAAGGTCCACAAGGCAAACGGAGCCGGTGGCATAGCTCTTGGGAATCGTGGACCTGCCATCTTCCTGCACGTCGGCATACACGGCCGCTTCAAGGTATACCATCACGAAATAGGCGTCCGCAGCAGGCAGTGTCACGTTGACGATCTCGCCCTCGCGCAGCGTCCTGTTGATCCTGGTCGCCGAAAAGGTTTCTGATCGAACTGGAGCGATTGAAATGCAGGGCGCGCGAGGCATACCGAAGAATGCGCCGACGCGGCCGGATTCTATTGTGGAAATGTTCAAGGCTCCTCCGGCAATCATCCGTTCTTGGTGAGGCCAGCGATTCAGCCTTTGACGGAACGAAGACAGTCGGAAACCGGACGGGTGCCCTCGTTACGAGCCAGACCCTAGTGGCTGGTCTGGCGCAAATCTTGTTCATTCCTGCTGTTGAAGGTGTAACTTGGACAGCGACGAAAGCTACGATCCGACGCTAGGCTTTACGCGCATCTGATCCTCGGCGATCCGCAAGCCGCATTCACGATGAGGGCGCAAAGCAGACGCCGTGCTTTGTTGAACTAAACTGCCGCTTCGTGAACCGGTGCGCCGAGGCGCATCTCGAATCTGTCCGTGCTCACTGATCTGGATTCGATCACCGCTCAGGCTTCGAATTGGCCGGCACAGGCGCGCCGCAGATACGCGCCTGCGCAGAGGCTTCAGCAGGCCGCTGTGTAGGTCTGCCCGGTCTGCGTATTGCGATAGGTGCACATCTTGGTCGTGGGCTGGTTGGCTCCGACCTGTGCGCCGACCGCAGCACCTGCCAGCGTCGCCGCCGTTCTGCCACTGCCCGAACCGATCTGATTGCCGACGGCCGCGCCCACCAGGGCTCCGGATGCCGCATTCACGCCCTGATTGTCCGAACAACCGGACAAGCCGCCAAGGCTTGCGAGCATGAGGGCCGCAGCCCCTACCAGTTTCATCATGATTTCGTCTCCTGTCACGTGGGAAGGCCAAGAACGAATTGGATTGCAGGCAAGCCGATCACCTAGCCCTGCGCGCAGGGCATCGGGTTGGGGCGTGAAGCCTAACGTCGCTATTAACTTTCAATCCCGTCAACAAGTTCCTTGCTCATCGCAGCCATTTCGCCACCACCGGCAACAAGGCTGACCGCCCAACCCGTCAGGGTCGTCGTGGCGAGGGGGTGTCGAACTGAGCTTGCGAACGACACGGATCGCCAAGCATTCATCGGCCCCGGACAAGGGCCGTAAGTCGCCTCCAGGGCCGCTTCCGTTGCGCTTGGCGAAGCCCACGGCTTCCATGTGGATTCGAGAGTTCCGGGGTCAGCGGAAGACATCGAACGCAGAACCGCCGAGGTGCTGCCAACCGGAAGTGCATCTCGCATGAGTAAATCATAGACGTATGGACGTTCCCTTCTGGTGCGCCGACAGTAGTATTCATCGCGAAACCGAGGCGTGGAGATTCCGCAATGACGATCACGGGCAAGCAACTGTTCACGACATTGGAACCGGATGGGACGCTCACCGTGGCGGTCGAAGAAGTGACCGTCCCCGATCCGACCGGCAACCAGGTTCTCGTGAAAATGGAGGCCGCGCCTATCAACCCGTCGGACCTCGCCATCCTGGTTGGTGGGGCCGATCTGGAGACGGCCAGCTACTCGCCCGGCAAATTCGTTGCCAAGGTGCCCGAGCCGTTTAACACGGGCTCGAAAGCGCGCCATGGTCTCAAGCTGCCTGCCGGGAACGAAGGTGCCGGTACGGTTGTCGCAGTCGGTGACAGTGACATGGCCAAATCGCTTCTGGGCCAGCGTGTCTCCTGTGTCCCGGGCAATGCCTACAGCGAATATTGCATTGCCGACGCCGCGATGTGCCTACCGTTGGGCGATCATTCGACCGAGGATGGTGCGAGCGCATTCATCAATCCCATGACCGCTCTGGGGTTCGCCGAGAATGCCAAGATGGACAGGCAAGACGCGATCCTGCACACGGTCGGGGCATCCAACCTGGGCCAGATGCTGACCCGCATTTGCAAGGAAGATGGCATCGGTCTGGTCAATATCGTCCGAAAGGACAGCCAGGTTGATTTGCTTAAAAGCCTCGGCTCCACCCATGTCGTCAATTCTTCGAATGACGACTTCATGCGCCAATTGAGTGCCGCGATTGAGGACACCGGTGCATTCTATGGCTTCGACCCGATCGGCGGCGGCCAAGGTGCCGACAACGCCTTCAAGGCCATGGAGCAGGTCGCGGTCAGCAGAATGACGGAATATTCACGCTATGGCTCGACCCAGCCGAAGCGCATGTTCATCTACGGGCGACTGGACGTGACCCCGACGATCTTGACACCAAGCTACGGCTTTGGCTGGACCCTTGCGGGTTGGCTGTTGTTCCCATTCCTTCAAATGGCCGGAACGGAAACCGTCAGTCGGATGCGGGAGCGCGTGCGCGAAAGCCTGACCACCACCTTCGCCAGCCATTACAAAAAGCGCGTCAATCTTGACGAGATGCTGACCAAGCAGGCCGTCACCGACTACAGGGCCATGAAGACAGGTGAGAAGTATCTCGTTACCCCTTGGTCGTGATGATGGTGCAGGGAAAACTGTTTCGGCTCGGAGCGCACGCTGACTTTGGTTTACTGATCACAGCGCAATGCGATGAGTGCCAATGCCAGCGGCGCGAATGACGCCCACAGCACGACGTCCCAGCCAAAGCTGTTCAGCAGCCCGCCCGACAGGAACGACCCCACCGCCATCGTGCCGAACACCACGAAGTCGTTGAAGGATTGCACGCGCGCCTTTTCCTCGGGGCGGTGGCATTCCAGCACCATGGCCGAGGCGCCGACGAAGCCGAAGTTCCAGCCGATCCCCAGCAGGATCAGCGTCAGCCAGAAATGCGCGACATCGACCCCCAGAAGCCCGACGATGGCTGACGCGCCGGTCAGGATCAGGCCCGCCATGACCACCCGCGCCGCGCCAAAGCGCGAAATCAGTGCGCCGGTGAAAAAGCTTGGCGCATACATCGCGATGACGTGCCATTGCAGGCCAAGGTTGGCAGATTCTTGCGATAGGCCGCAGAATTTCATCGCAAGTGGCGCGGCGGTCATCAGAAAATTCATCAGCAGATAGGATACGACGCCGCAAATGACGGCGGTGATGAACTGCCGCTGGCTGACGATCTGGCGCAGGGGGCGGCCCGTTGTCCTTGCCTGTACGGCAGGACGCGGAAGACGGACGCCTGCAAGGACAAGGGCCGATAGCGCCGCGACCAGAGCTTGCCCGACGAAGGTCGCCGAGAACAGATAGGGCTGCCACAAATGCATCGTATGCGTGACCATCTGCGGACCCAGTACGCCCGCAAAGACACCGCCCGCCATCACGAATGACAGGGCGCGCGGTCGCGCCTCGGCACGGACGCAATCGGCGGCGGCGAAGCGAAAACTTAGGACGACCGCCGCATAGGCGCCACCGAAGAACGTGGACAGGCAGAACATCCAGAACGAACTTATGACCACCGCGATTGCCGCCAGCAGCCCCGCCAGCACACCGCAGCCCGCGCCGATCATGAACGCGGCACGACGTCCGCTGCGTTGCGCGATGGCCCCGGCGGGCAGGGTGCAGGCTGCCATGCCGACCACGAACAACGAAATCGGCAGCGTTGCCAGCGCCGGACTGGGGGCCAGCATATCGCCGGTGACCGCCCCCGTCGCAAAGATCACTACCGAATTGGCCCCGGCAAGTGCCTGCGCGATGGTCAGTCTGGCGATATTGCTGCGGGCAAAGTCATAGTGCGCGGGGGCTGCGGCAGCCAAAGATTCATTGTCGGCAATGTCGGACATGTTGGTTCAGCAGTCGTGGATGTTTCGATGACCGCGCGGCATCAAGCTGCGCGGGGGGCAAAGGCGGTTTTACATTGCGCTTGTCTGGCTGTCTCGACCAAGTGAAATGAATGTCAAATAACCGCCAAGGCGCACGAACATGGCATGGCATCCCCATTTAGCCTGGGGGATGGAGCAGGAGGATGCAGAGGTCAATGGGCCTGCGCCAATGGAAACGAGCGGCGCCGCCACGCCGCCCGCACCGCCCGCACTCTAGTCGATTTCAACATGATATTGATTTTATTAATTTAAACCGAAATTCAGCTTTCCAATGGCAGATCTATGATTGCCAAAAAGGACGCAAACCGGCCGAATGTAGCGGTCGGAACACTCACACTGTGTCAAGATACAGCTCGACCGTCTCGTCATCGGAAAGCTCGGCCATATAGCGGAGTTCCTGGCGTTTCGTCATAACGAAGTTCTCGATCAGGTGGGCTGGGAAGATGCGCTTGATCTGCGGGCACTCCGCGAAGGTGTCGATCGCCTCGCCCCAGGTTGCGGGAAGCTGATCCAGCCCTTGTTCATAAGCATTGCCCCGGATTGCGGTCGGGGGTTCAGCCCGATCCTCAAGCCCATTCAGTGCCGCCCCCAGGATCGCGGCGACCGTCAGATACGGGTTCACGTCACCGCCGGCGACACGATGCTCAATCCGGCGCGCCTTTGGCCCCGAGGAGGGGATGCGGATCGCCGAGGTCCGGTTCTCGTATGCCCAGCCGATCCCGGTCGGAGCATGGGCATTCGGCACCAGCCGATCATAGCTGTTCTCGTGCGGGGCAAAAAGCAGCGTCGATCCGGGCATCGCCGCAAGGCAGCCGGCGACGGCGTGGCGCAACCGGTCCGAGCCTTCCTCGCTGCCATTGTCAAAGATGTTGTCGCCGTTCTGGTCCAGGACCGAGAAATGCATATGCATCCCCGAACCGTTCCATTCATCATAGGGCTTGGCCATGAAGGATCCCGCAAAACCATAGCGGCGGGCCAGGCCCTTGACCAACTGCTTGAACAGCCAGGCATCGTCCGCAGCCTTCAGCGGATCGGCCTGGTGCATCAGGTTGATTTCGAACTGCCCCGGCGCGGCCTCGGAAATCGCGGTGTCGGCGGGAATGTCCATCGCCTCGCAGGCGTCGTAAAGCGCGGTAAAGAAGCGGTCGAAGGCGTCAAGCGCCCGCAAACTGAGCGTTTCGGCCCCGGTGCGGCGCTTGCCCGATCGCGGGCTAGGCGGGACGCGCAGCTGTCCGCCAGAGTCGTCGATCAGGAAGAATTCAAGCTCGGTCGCGACGACCGGGGTCAGGCCGGCTGCCGCGTAGCGTTCGACGACGCGGGCCAGCGCCTGCCGGGGATCGCCGTCATAGGGCCGCCCGTCGGGATGGAACATCCACAAAGGCAGCAATCCGGTCGGCGCTTCAAGCCAGGGCATCGGCATGAAGCCGCGCTCGGTCGGCAGCAGCAGCCCATCCGGATCGCCCGCCTTGAAGACCAAAGGGCTGTCTTCGATATCTTCGCCCCAGATGTCCATGTTCAGAACGGAGTAGGGGAATTTAGTGCCTTCGGTCAAAAGCTTGTCCGCGAATCTTGCGGGAATGCGCTTGCCTCGGGCCATGCCGTTAAGGTCGGCCGCGGCCACGCGGATGGTTTTGACTTCGGGATGCTCGCGCAGCCAGTCCATGTGTCACCTGATCAGATTGGGCCGATAGCGAAGCTTGCGCGCCTTGCCCGGCAAATGGCGGTTCAGCCGCCGGTTGATGACCCCGAAACCCGTAATCAGGCACAGGGTCAGAAGGATGAAGTAACCCGCGACGATCGGATAGGCGACGAAGGGGTTGAAGGTCTTGTCGGCGAAATAGCTGGCATAATACAGGCTGTCGCCCTGCTGCTGAAAGGCCGGAAAGCTGGAGAAGAATACCAGTGTCGTTGCATGGAACAGGAAGATCGCCTCATTCGTGTAGGCGGGCCAGGCCAGACGCATCGCCGTGGGCCAGGCCACCCGGCGATACCGTGTCCAGCCTGCCATGCCATAGGCGTCGGCGGCTTCAAGCTCTCCCCTTGGCAGGTTGCGCAGCGCGCCGTGAAATATTTCGGCGGAATAGGCGGCGGTGTTCAGGACCAGGACCAGCAGTGCCCCGGCCCAAGCGCGCGTCATCCAGCTTGTGTGGATGGTCAGTCCGAACAGGTCGATCCCGGCGCGCGGCAGCTGCACCAGCGCCTCGTATGCGACAAAGAACTGGATGAACAGCGGGCTGCCCCGGAACAGGAAGATGAACCACTCTGCCGGTTTGCGAAGCAACGGGTTTGGGCTGCCCTTGGCCAGTGCCACCGCATTCGCGATGAAAAAGCCGATGAACAGCGCCAGCACGCCGAAATAGATGTTCCAGATCAACCCCGAACCGATCAGAACGAATTGCTCGCACAGGGTAAAGTCGGATCGCGGCAACAGCCGTTCACCGATTCCGATTGCGCGCAGTCCATAGTCGGACAGGGTCTGCAGGCATTGGCTCATGTGGCGGCCTTTCGCATGGCATCGCCCGCGACCGTGGACTGCCCTGCAGACAGCCTGGCCCTGATGCGGTCGAAAACCCGTTCGGACCCCCAGGTCATCAGCAGATAGAAGACCAGGATGCCAAGGAAGTAATAGATCCGCCAGTCGGGATGAGGAAAGGCATAGGCGGCGGTCTTGGCTCCGCCCAGTTCACGCGCCCAGTAAACGATGTCCTCGACCCCCAGGACGAACAGAAGCGGTGTCGCCTTGATCAGGATCATCCACAGGTTTGCAAGGCCGGGCAGGGCATAGGTCCACATCTGCGGGATCAGGATGCGGCGGCTGACCTGACGCGGGCTCATCCCATAGGCCTCGGCGGTTTCAAGCTGAGCCTTCGGCACGGCGTTCATCGCCCCGTAAAGGACGTTCGCGGCGAAGGCGCCGAAGACGATGGAAAAGGCAATGACTGCCAGCACGATGCCATATGCCTGATGCACCCATTGATCGGCAGTGGACAGCGGCAGTTTGGCTGCGGGGCAAACGACGAAGTCGTTGCCTTGGCGGATCGGCACGCCGGGGTCGCAATAAAGCTTGGCCCGCAGGTATTCGAAGGCCTGGTCCAGCGCGATGGGCACGAACAGGAAAAAGATGATGTCCGGCACGCCCCGCACCATCGAGGTATAGATGCGGCCAAACCAGCGCAGCGGCGCGATGCCCGAACGCGACGCCAGCGCGCCGCCGAAACCGAACAGCAGCGCGATCGGTGCGGTGACGGCCAGCAGCAGGATGACCGTGCCGAAGGACAGGTAGAAAAGCATGTGCTTGCCCGAGGTCAGGTAGCACATCAGCCATGCCAGCCCTTCGAGCGTCTTGGGATCGGCGCAGGTGGCGAACATTTGGCACTCCAGCTTGACCTGACCTGCGCGGCGAATGTCGCGCAGGCCGGTCCGCAGTCATATCAGCTTAGAACTGCAATGCCTTTTCACCGAACCATTTCTTCAGCAGCGGGTTCAGCGTACCGTCACTTTTCATCGACTGGATCGCGGCGTTGAACTTGGCCTTCAGCTCGGTATCCGACTTGCGGACGCCCATGCCGATGCCTTCGCCCAGTTTCACCGTATCATGGCCTTCCACCCAGACCAGCTCGCCATTCGATTGCTCGACCGCGGGGCTGAGATAGTCCTTGTCGGCAAAGACCGCATCGGCCTCGCCATTGCGGACGGCGGCGATGGTTTCCTCGGGCGTGGCGAATTCCAGCAGCGTGGCCCCGGTTTCGGCAACGTGGCTGGCCTGGATGGTGTTCGTCTGCGCCGCGACGATGCCGCCCTCGATATCGGCGTCGGCCGATTGGGCGGCATAGGCCGAAGGCATTGCGGGCGTATAGGGATCGGTGAAGTCGATCGCCTTCTTGCGCTCTTCGTTGATGTTCATGCCCGCCATGATCGCGTCATAGTTCGAGCTGACGAGGTTCGGGATGATGGAATCCCAGTCGTTCTTAACCCAGGTGCAGTCCAGTTGTGCGCGCTTGCACAACTCGTTGCCCAGTTCGATCTCGAACCCGTCCAGCTTCCCCTGGTCGTTGACGAAGTTGTAGGGAGGATAGGCCCCCTCGGTCGCCATGCGGACGGTCTGCGCCATGCCCATTCCAGCGGTCAGAGCCAGAAGGGCGGTGGCAAACATCAGTTTTTTCATTATTTTAACTCTCCTGTTGGTCTTTCAGCTGTGGCGCGTCGCGCTGAGAAAACGGCGCAGACGCTCGGAACGCGGGGCGCCGAAGATTTCGGCGGGCGTTCCCTCTTCCTCGATCTTGCCTTGATGAAGGAAGATGACGTGGTCGCCGACATCGGCCGCCAGCCGCATGTCATGGGTGACAAGCAACATGGTGCGATGTTCGGCGGCCAGATCCTTGATGACGCGGACGACCTCTTGCTGAAGCTCGGGGTCAAGCGCGCTGGTCGGTTCGTCCAGAAGCAGCGCCTTAGGCTCCATGCAAAGCGCGCGGGCAATCGCGGCGCGCTGCTGCTGGCCACCCGAAAGCTGCGAGGGCCACGCTTCGGCCTTGTCGCCGATGCCGACCTTGTCCAGAAGTTCGCGGGCGCGCGCCTCGACCTGGGCGGGATCACGCTTCAGGACGTGGACCGGGGCCTCCATGACATTTTGCAGGACGGTCATGTGTGACCACAGGTTGAACTGCTGGAACACCATCGACAGGTTGGTACGAAGCCGCGTCACTTGGGCGCGGTCGGCCGGAACGCGCGAGGGGCCTTCGCCACGCCAGCGGACATGCTCTCCCTCGAACAGGATGTCGCCGGCCTGGCTCTCCTCAAGCATGTTGCAGCAGCGCAGCAGGGTCGATTTGCCCGAGCCGGACGATCCGATCAGGCTGACGACATGGCCCCGGCTGGCGGTCAGGTCGACCCCGCGAAGCACCTCAAGCTGGCCATAGGATTTGTGTAGGTTCCGGATCTGAATGACCGGAACATCCGCTTCGGATGAAGGTGACATGGATAACGGCACGGCAGGCTCAACAGTCTTCATCAGGCAATCAGGCTTCATTTGTTTCCAGATTGCAACGAAATCCTGAAGCGCCGTTCGTGACGCAGCGTAGCGTGCTAGTCGCCCGAGATTCCCAGCCCTTCGATGACGCGCCGACGCACCAGCGCCGAGTCGCGGTCATTGACGCCCAGCAGACCCGCAACCAGCCGAATCATGCTTTCTTCCTCCGCGCCGCGGGTGCCGTCGGCATAGGCGATTTCCCAAAGCGCGGCGATGACGTTCTGGCGGTCCGCGATGTCCACGCGATCCTTGATGATACGGGTAAAGCGAACGGTGTCGGGGGCCTCGGCCTCGATCATCTCGGCGGCGGCGCGCCCCTCGGCCGCCTCGTTGTGGCCAAGTCCGCGTCGCCGCGCGAGTACATTCTCGATTCGGACACGTTCCGCGTCCGTATAGCGGTCATCGGCCCGTGCGATGCGGACCAGAAGGGCCGCTACCGCGACCTCGGCATCCTGTGATGACAGGGCGCCGGGATCGGGCGTGTCCGAGAAAAGGCGGCTGAGCAGATTGCGAAACATGAGGCGAGTGTAAGGCAGGATCGGAAAGACCTAAAGACCATAAAACACGCGCCTTTTCCGGCCCCGTTCGGATCAGTAACGCTGGGGGACGTAAAGATCCGGCGGCAGCACGTCGCGTTCGTAATCGGGGTTGAAGACCCGGTCCGGCAAACTGACCTCCTCGTGCGGGACGTCGTCATAGGGGATCTTGCTCAACAGGTGGTTGATGCAATTCAGCCGGGCGCGCTTCTTGTCGTTTCCGGGGACGATATACCAGGGCGCCTCGGGGATGTTGGTGCGCTCAAGCATGTCCTCTTTCGCCTTGGTGTAGTCTTCCCAGCGGACGCGGGACTGCAAGTCCATGGGCGACAGTTTCCACTGCTTCAGCGGGTCGTGGATGCGCATCAGGAAGCGCATCTGCTGTTCCTCGTCCGTGATCGAGAACCAGTACTTGATGACCCGAATGCCCGAGCGGACCAGCATCCGTTCGAATTCCGGGACATCGTTGAAGAACTCCTCGACCTGGCTTTCGGTGGCAAAGCCCATGACGCGCTCGACACCGGCGCGGTTGTACCAGCTGCGATCGAACAGCACGATCTCGCCCCCCGCGGGCAGGTGCGGCACGTAGCGCTGGAAATACCACTGCGTCTTCTCGCGATCCGAAGGCGCGGGCAATGCCACGACGCGGCAGACGCGCGGGTTCAGGCGCTGGGTGATGCGCTTGATGGCGCCTCCCTTGCCGGCGCTGTCGCGGCCCTCGAAAATGACGACGACCTTTTCCTTGTGATAGGTGACCCAGTCCTGAAGCTTGATCAGCTCGGCCTGCATGCGCAGAAGCTCGTGGAAATAGACCGTGCGATCGATCTGGTCGGGATGCGTCTCGCGATAGATGCGCGAGATTTCACGGGACAGGACGGCGTCCTCCAGCTCGATTTCGATATCTTCATCAAGCGTGTCCTGAAGTTCGGCGTCCAGCCATTCCTTTTGGACGTGGTCCTGCATGGTCTTCTCCTGAATTCATCTCGCGGGGTCTAGCGTCCGGATATGACGGTTTCGTATCAATCCGGTCAGAGGTGTTCAGAACAGTCCCCCGCAACTGCGGATGATGCCGAAGGCGAAGTCTCCGCCCTGTGCATCGGCCACAGTTCCGCACCAGCGCCCGTCGCTGGAGAACAGGCTCTTGCTGCCCCTGGGGCGATAGGCGACGCGCTTTCCGCCAAGATCGAACAGGTTCAGTGTCCCGCTGCCGTTCGGCGCATAATACCCGACAACGGACCCGTCCGAGGTGAAGATCACCCGTTTCTCGTTGGCGGGGTTGTCGGGAGAGTTCCCATAGCTCGTCGAGGAATTGGCCGCGCTTGCCGCGGTGTTTCCGGCGGCATGGGGCGAATTCGACTGCAACGAGGGTGCATTGCGCGGCGCGCCCGGCCCAAGGTCAAAGGGCAGGGACGACTGTTCTATGAAGAATAGCGGCGCATCGGCAAAAGCCGGCGCGGCGACAATCGCAAGGATCAGGGCAAGACGCATCTCGGGACCATTCATGTATGGCCCGAGATGATGGCGCAGAACGCCGTGTCACACCAGCCGTTCGTTCTCCATCGCGGCGCGGACGAAACCGGCGAACAGCGGCGCGGGTTCGAAGGGCTTCGACTTCAGTTCGGGATGCGACTGGACGCCGATGAACCATGGGTGATCCCCGTATTCCACGGCTTCGGGCAGGCGGCCGTCGGGCGACATCCCCGAGAAGCTGAGACCGGCTTCCTCAAGCTGCTTGCGGTACTTGGCATCGACCTCATAGCGGTGGCGGTGGCGATCCTCGATCTCCAGCGCGCCGTCATAGGCCTCCGAGATCTTGGAGCCCGGCTCCAGCACGGCGGTATAGGCGCCAAGGCGCATGGTGCCGCCCTTGTCGTCGCTCAGCTTGCGCTGGACGGTGTAGTTGCCCTGCACCCATTCCTTGAGGTGATAGACGACCGGGGTAAAGCGGGTTTCGCCCGCCTCGTGGTCGAATTCCTCGGACCCGGCATCGGGCATGTCGGCGAGGTTGCGGGCGGCCTCGATCACGGCCATCTGCATCCCAAGGCAGATCCCCAGATAGGGCACCTTTTTCTCGCGGGCGTATTTCGCGGCGGCGACCATACCCTCGGTCCCGCGCTCGCCAAAGCCACCGGGCACGATGATGCCGTTATAGCCGTCCAGCAGATGTGCGCCTTCGCCCTCCAGCTTCTCGCTGTCGACCCAGTCGGTCTTGACCCGGACGCGATTGGCCATGCCGCCATGCGTCAGTGCCTCGGAGATCGACTTATAGGCGTCCTCAAGCTGGACATACTTGCCGACGATGGCGACCTTGACCACGCCTTCGGCATTGGTCAGGCGGTCCATCACATCTTCCCAGCGGGTCAGGTCGGGGCGCGGCGCCGGGCTGATCTGGAACGCGTCCAGAACGGCCTGGTCAAGACCCGCGCGGTGATAGGCCAGCGGCGCCTCATAGATCGACTTCAGGTCATAGGCGGGAATGACGGCGTCGGGGCGGACGTTACAGAACAGCGCGATCTTGGCGCGTTCCTTTTCCGGAATCGGCTGTTCGCTGCGGCAGACCAGCACGTCCGGCTGAAGCCCGATCGAGCGGAGTTCCTTGACCGAGTGCTGGGTCGGCTTGGTCTTCAGCTCGCCCGAGGCCGCCAGATAGGGCAGCAGGGTCAGGTGCATGAAGACGCATTGGCCGCGCGGGCGTTCCTGGGCGAACTGGCGGATCGCCTCGAAAAAGGGCAGGCCCTCGATATCGCCGACCGTGCCGCCGATCTCGCACAGCATGAAGTCGACCTCATCCTCGCCGACCGACAGGAAGTCCTTGATCTCGTTGGTGACGTGGGGAATGACCTGGATGGTCTTGCCCAGATAGGCGCCCCGACGCTCTTTCTCCAGCACGTTGGAATAGATGCGCCCCGAACTGACCGAGTCGGTCTTGCGTGCAGACACCCCCGTGAAGCGTTCGTAATGGCCCAGGTCGAGGTCGGTTTCGGCCCCGTCATCGGTCACAAACACCTCGCCATGTTCAAACGGCGACATCGTGCCCGGATCGACGTTCAGATAGGGGTCCAGTTTGCGCAGGCGGACCGTGAAGCCCCGCGCCTGAAGAAGCGCGCCCAACGCCGCCGATGCCAGCCCTTTGCCAAGCGAAGAAACCACACCACCGGTGATGAAGATGTAACGCGCCATCGAGGCCCCCGTGAGTTCGAAAATAGAAAAAGCGGCCCGAATCTGGCCGGCATCACGGGACTCAATATATAATCGAAAAGTCCCGACGCCGCAACGGACCGCAAGCTGTCGTAGCGGGGTGCGCGAGGCACCCCAATTTATGGTATCAGTTCGTTTGCGCCGGAGCGCTTTGCGCAGGTGCCTCGGTGGCGGGCGCAGTGGTCGGTGCCGGGGCAGGAGCCGCAGGCGGCGTCACCGGCTCGGTCGTCGTGGCCGGCGCGGTTGCGGGCGCGGCCGTGCCGGTTTCGGCAGGCGCGGTCGTGGTTGCGCCACCCGGAACCGGCGGCAGCACGGGCTGACCCGCGGCCGGCGGGGGCGGGGTATAGTCGCCGATGCCCGGCAGGTTGGTTGCGGGCGCGTTGTTGCTGGTGTCATTGCCGCCCAGATCAAGCTGGTCGACGATCGAACCGCTCGATGCGTTGCGCGCAGCGACCACGGTCAGCGTCAGCGAGGTGACGAGGAAAGCCCCGGCCAGGATCCAGGTCGCACGCGAAAGTGCGTTCGCAGCCTGACGGCCGGTCATGACGCCGCCGCCACCACCGCTGCCCATGCCAAGGCCGCCCCCTTCGGACCGTTGCAACAGCACGACCCCGATCAATAAGACGGCAAGGATCAGATGCACGGTAAGGACGACGTTTTCCACCACGGGGCCTTTCTTTCAGCGACGGGCCTATCTAGTCACCAAGGGAAAGATTGGCAAGCGGGGGCTTTGATGCCGGCGTTGATGATCCAGGGAACTGGTTCGAATGTGGGAAAATCGCTTCTGGTCGCGGGGCTTTGCCGGGCGGCACGGGCCCGGGGCATGGATGTCGCCCCCTTCAAGCCGCAGAACATGTCGAACAACGCCGCCGTTACGCCTGACGGGGGCGAGATCGGGCGCGCCCAGGCCCTGCAGGCGCTGGCTGCGGGGCTGCCTCCTGCGGTTCACATGAACCCCGTCCTGCTGAAACCGGAAACCGATCGCGCGGCGCAGGTGGTGGTGCAGGGCCGCGCCATGGCCCGCGCCGAGGCCGCCGATTACGTCGCGTTGAAGCAGCACCTGATGGGCGCGGTCCTGGAGAGTTTCCGCGAAATTTCCGCGCGTCACCATCTGGTCCTGGTCGAGGGGGCGGGCAGCCCGGCCGAGGTGAACCTGCGTGCCCGCGACATCGCCAACATGGGATTCGCGCGCGCAGCGAATGTTCCGGTCGTGCTCGTGGGCGATATCGACCGGGGTGGAGTTATCGCACAGATCGTCGGCACGCAGGCTGTGCTTGACCCCGAAGATTCGGCGATGATCCGCGGTTTTGTGGTCAATCGTTTCCGCGGCGACCCCTCGCTTTTCGATGCGGGTCGCGACTTCATCTCCTGCCGCACCGGCTGGCCGGACCTGGGGATGGTGCCCTGGTTCCCCGAGGCGGCGCTGCTTCCGGCCGAAGACGCGGTCGACCTGCGCCGGGCCTCGGCAGGCGGCGCGCTGCACATCGCCTGCCCGATGCTGTCGCGGATCGCGAATTTCGACGATCTCGACCCGCTGGCGGCCGAGCCGGGCGTGCGGGTCAGCATGGTTCCGCCGGGTCAGGCCCTGCCGGGGGATGCGGATGTGGTGATCCTGCCCGGCACCAAGTCGACGCGGGGCGATCTGGCGTTTCTGCGCGCGCAGGGCTGGGATATAGACCTCTCCGCGCATCTGCGCCGCGGGGGTCACGTTCTGGGCATCTGTGGCGGCTTCCAGATGTTGGGGCGCATCATTCACGATCCTGATGGCCATGATGGCGCGCCCGGCACGGATTCGGGGCTGGGCTTCCTTGACGTTGAAACCCGCATGTCTCCCGACAAACGCGTCGTCGCGGTCCACGGCAATGCTTTGGGGCAGCCGGTCGATGGGTATGAGATCCATATGGGCCGGACCACCGGTCCGGACTGCGTGCGTCCCTTTGCCCATCTGCCAGCGCCCGATGGGGCGGCCAGCCCAGACGGACGGGTCACGGGGACATATCTGCACGGGCTGTTTGCCGGCGACGCGTTCCGCACCGCGTGGCTGTCACGGTTCGGCGCGGCCTCGACCCTGCGCTATGGGGCAGGGGTCGAAGGCGTGCTGGATCGGCTGGCCCAGCATCTTGAGACGCATCTGGACCTGGATCGGCTTTTCGCGCTGGCAGGCTAGACCAGTTCGGCCAGGATGCGCTGCGCCTCGGTCCGGCAGGGCGACAGGGGCGCCCGATCCTCTCCGGGAAAGAAGCGCGCGCGGGTCGCGGTCGGCATGGGGCCGGGCCGGGCCACCACGACACGGGGACCGATCGCCTGGTTTTCCGCCTGCCAGCTGCGGGCAAGCGCGATCTGTGCGGCCTTGGTCGCGCCATAGCTGCCAAAGAACTTCTGCCCGGCGCGTTCATCCTCGAAGAACAGGGCCGTGCCCTTGCGCGCGCGCAAAAGCGGCTCGAACAGGGTGATCAGGCCACGGGTCGCCACGACGTTCAGGTCGACCGACTTCTGGAAATCCTTGGCATCGACATGTCCTGCCGGAGACAGCGGCGCGGCATGGATGGCGGTATGCGCCCAAAGATCCAGCCCGCCCCAGCGGCTTGCAATCGCCTCGGCCATCTTCACCATCGGTTCGGGCTGGTTGATGTCCATCGGGGCCAGCGTCGCCGTTCCACCCGCCTTGCGGATGCGGTCGTCCAGCTCTTCCAGCGCCCCGGTCGTGCGGGCGACGGCAAGGATGTGCCAGCCGTCCGCGGCAAGCAATTCTGCAAGGGCGGCGCCCAGGCCACGGGAGGCGCCGGTGACCAGCGCGATCTTGGATGCATCACTCATGCCAGCGGTGTGGCATTGCCCGTGCCGCCGATCAAGTCCCCCAATCGTCCGAACGCGAAACGGCCCCGGACGCATCCGGGGCCGTTCCAGTTTCGGGACCGCAAGCTTAGCGATTAGCGCTTGGCGATGTCCTGATAGTCGCGGCGTTCCGAGCCGACATAAAGCTGGCGCGGACGGCCGATCTTGTTTTGCGGATCGGCGATCATCTCTTTCCACTGCGAAATCCAGCCCACGGTCCGCGACAGCGCGAAGATCGGGGTGAACATCGAGGTCGGGAAGCCCATCGCCTCAAGAATGATGCCCGAATAGAAGTCGACGTTCGGGTAAAGCTTCTTCGAAACGAAGTACTCGTCCTCAAGCGCGATCTTTTCGAGTTCCTTGGCAACCTGAAGGGTCGGGTTGTTGTGGATGCCCAGAAGTTCCAGAACCTCGTCCGCCGATTCCTTCATGACCTTCGCCCGCGGGTCGAAGTTCTTGTAGACGCGGTGGCCGAAGCCCATCAGGCGGAACGGATCGTCCTTGTCCTTGGCCTTGGCGATATATTCCGGGATGCGATCCACGGTGCCGATCTCGCGCAGCATTTCCAGGCAGGCCTGGTTCGCGCCGCCATGGGCCGGACCCCAGAGGCAGGCGATGCCGGCGGCGATGCAGGCGAACGGGTTGGCGCCCGAGGAACCGGCCAGACGCACGGTCGAGGTCGAGGCGTTCTGTTCGTGATCCGCATGCAGCGTGAAGATGCGGTCCATCGCACGGGCCAGCGCGGGGTCGACCTTGTAGGGCTCGGCGGGGACAGCAAAGCACATGTGCAGGAAGTTCGCCGCGTAATCCAGGTCGTTGCGCGGATAGACGAAGGGCTGGCCGATCGAATACTTGTAGGCCATGGCCGCGATCGTCGGCAGTTTCGCGATCAGGCGGATCGAGGCGATCTCGCGCTGCTCGGGGTCGGCGACGTCGGTCGAGTCGTGATAGAAGGCCGACATTGCCCCGACCACGCCAACCAGGGTCGCCATCGGATGCGCGTCCCGGCGGAAGCCGCGGAAGAAGTTGTGCATCTGCTCATGCACCATCGTGTGGCGCGTGACGCGGAGTTCGAAGTCCTTCATCTGCTCGGCACTGGGCAGTTCCCCGTAAAGCAGAAGGTAGCAGACTTCGAGATAGTTCGATTTGTCGGCAAGCTGCTCGATCGGGTAGCCGCGATACCACAGCTCACCCTTGTCGCCATCGATAAAGGTGATCGTCGAATCGCAGGACGCGGTCGAGGTGAAGCCGGGGTCATAGGTGAAGACATCCGCCTGACCATAGAGCTTTCGGATGTCCAGGACATCCGGTCCAGCGGTGGGGCTGAGGATCGGAAGTTCGATCTCTTTCCCTTCGACCAGCAGCTTCGCAGATTTGCTTTCTGCCATTCTTATCTCCTTTCACCTGTCTCCGGCGCATGCCGGATAATGGGCACGGGCAATCAGCCCGCGTGATCCTGCATCCTGGCCAGGGTTTCGTCCTGGCCGAGGGCTAACATCATATCGAATACGCTCGGGGTCGAACTGCGGCCTGCCAGGACGGCGCGCAGCGGCGCCGCAATCTTGCCAAGACCGAGCCCACGCGACTCGCCAATCTGTTTGGTGGCCGCCTCGAGGTCGTCGCGGTCCCAGCTAACACCCCGCAATGCGGTCGTCAATTCGGCTAGTATACCACGGGATACCGAATCGAGCGCAGCCCCGGCCTTTTCGTCGATTTCGACGGGACGCTGGATCATGGCAAAGCGCGCCTGGTCCAGCAAAGCAGGCAAAGTCTTAGCCTTTGCCTTCAGAACGGGCAGAATCGGAAGCAGGCGCGATTTCTGCAACTCGGTCAGCGCCGTGGCACCGGTTTCCGCCAGATAGGCGGCAAGTTCGCTCATCAACTCATCATCGGCCATGCGCGAGATGTGATAGCCGCTGACATGTTCAAGCTTCTTGTCGTCCAGCCGGGCAGGGGCCTTGCCGATGCCGGGCAGATCGAACCATTCCTTGGCCTGCGCGTCGTCGAACAGCTCGTCGTCCCCGTGGCTCCAGCCCAGCCGCGCAAGATAGTTGCGCATCGCCGCGGCGGGATAGCCCATGGCCGCGAATTCGTGCAGCCCCACCGCCCCGTGGCGCTTGGACAGTTTCTTGCCGTCCTGGCCGTGGATCAGCGGGATATGGGCAAAGACGGGGATGTCCCAGCCCATGCCCTGGTAGACCTGCTGCTGACGCGCGGCATTGGTCAGGTGATCGTCGCCGCGGATGATATGCGTGACGCCCATGTCGTGATCGTCGACGACCACCGCGTGCATATAGGTCGGCGTCCCGTCCGAGCGCAGCAGGATCATGTCGTCAAGCTGGTCGTTACCGAAGGTCACGTCGCCCTGCACCGCGTCGCGCACCACCGTCTGGCCTTCGCGCGGCGCGCGCAGGCGGATGACATAGGGCGCATCGGGATGGGTCGCGGGATCGGCATCGCGCCAGGGCGACAGGAACAGGGTCGAACGCCCCTCGGCCCGGGCAGCTTCGCGGAAGGCCTCGATTTCCTCGGGGGTCGAGAAGCATTTATAGGCGCTGCCATTCGCCAGCATCTCGCGCGCGACCTCGGCATGGCGCTCGCGACCCTCGAACTGGCTGACCGGCTCGCCATCCCAATCAAGTCCCAGCCAGGTCAGGCCCTTCAGGATCGCCTCGGTTGCTTCGGGGGTCGAGCGGGCGCGGTCCGTATCCTCGATCCGCAGCAGGAACTTGCCGCCACGCCCGCGGGCATAAAGCCAGTTGAAAAGCGCCGTCCGTGCGCCCCCGATATGCAGATAGCCGGTCGGCGACGGAGCGAAGCGCGTCACCACGGGGCGGGAATCAGTCATTGTGCTGCCAATCGTTCAAGAAACCGATGATCAGGCCTGCGTCGTTAATCCTTTTGTAAGGGCGCGCATGCCAAAGCTTGGCGACAGCAATACGCAAGGCATCGGACAAGGACAAGTTTTCGTGGCGGTGGGCGTGATCGACCAAGGGGGCACGACGGCCCGAGCCGGCTTCCTGAAGTCCCTTGGGCAGCAGAAATCCAGGGCCTCGGTGGCCGAGCGCGCGGGACTGATCTCATGGGTGCCGTTCTGGCTTTCCCTTGGCATCGGCGGATGGTTCAGCCTGAGGCACGAACCCGGTCTGGGCTTCTATCTTGGCTGCGGGGCTTTGGGACTTGGGGGGCTGGCGATCTGGCGTTGGCCGCTGAATGCCACGGGCACCGTCAGCTGGTTTGACCAGCTACGCTTTGCCGGGCTTGCGCTTTTCTTCATCGCGCTTGGCGCTTTGCTCAGCGGCTTGCGCACGGAACTTGTCGCTGCCCCGGTGTTGGAGTTTCGCTATTATGGCGGGGTCGAGGGGCGGGTCGTCGGGATCGACCGCTCCTCTCGCGACAGGTTGCGGCTGACGCTGGATCAGCTGGCAATGGACGACATCGCGCCCGATCGGGTGCCGAGGCGTGTCCGCATCTCGTTGATCGGGACCGGGCAGGCGATTCCGGTACCGGGACAAAGGGTAATGCTGACCGCAAATCTTGGTCCGCCCGGCAGCCCGTCCGAACCGGGAGGCTTCGATTTCCGCCGCATGGCATGGTTCGACGGGCTTGGCGCCATCGGATATTCGCGCAGCCCGGTCCTGACGGTGGAACCGCCGCAGCCGGGCGGCGCGCTGGCCCTGCATCGACTGCGGATGCGCCTGTCGGCGGCGATTCAGACCAGCATCGGCGGGCAGGCCGGGGCAGTCTCATCGGCGCTCATGACGGGAGACCGTTCGGGCATCGCGGAAGAGACGAACGAGATCATGCGGGCCGCCAATCTTTACCACATCGTCTCGATCTCGGGCCTGCACATGAGCATGCTGGCCGGTTTCGTCTATGCTTCGCTGCGCATCATCGGGGCAATCTTGCAGCGCGCCCGCAGCCGTTCGGGCGCACATGTCCATAAATGGGCGGCGGTAGGAGCGTTGGGGGCCGCCGCGGCCTATCTTTGGCTGTCGGGGGGCGACGTCGCGACCGAGCGATCCTTCGTCATGGTCGCGGTCATGCTGCTGGCAATTGTCGCGGATCGGCGCGCAATCTCACTGCGGACGGTCTCGGTCGCGGCCATCGCCATCCTGCTGACGACCCCGGACGCGCTGTTGGCACCCGGATTCCAGATGAGCTTCGTCGCTACCGTGGCGCTGATCCTTGCCCACGAACCCTGGTTGCGCGTTGCGCCGCTTTTGCCGTGGTGGTTGCGACCGGTCCTTGCCCTGCTGATTTCTTCGCTGGTCGCGGGAATGGCGACGGCGCCGATTGCGGCCGCGCATTTCGGGCGTCTGTCCCAGTATGGCACCCTTGCGAACCTGCTGGTCGTGCCTGTCGCGGGGGTATTGGTGATGCCTGCAGGTGTCATCGCCGCTCTGGTCGCCCCGCTGGGGCTACAGGACATCCCGCTTTGGGTCATGGGGATCGGTACGAAATGGATGTTGCTGGTGGCGCGCTGGATTGCGGATCTCGACGGAACGACAATGCTTGTCCCGGCGCCGCCGCGCGTTGTTCTGCCCCTGATCGCCATTGGTGCCAGTCTTGCGCTGCTGGCCCCTGTTGGCGCCCGTCATGGTTTGCTTGGAAACAGTCTGCCGCGCAGATTGTTGGGTGGGATGATGCTGGTTGCGGCATTCGGGATATGGCTGACCGCCCAGCGCCCGCTGGTCCTGATCTCGGCCGAAGGCGATGCTGTCGGCATCATGACGCCATCGGGCCGCGCGACGTCGAAGCCCAAGGGAGGCACCTTCGCGGTGTCGGGATGGCTTGAGGCAGATGGCGACGATCGTGACCAGGCCGCCGCCGCAGCGACCGGCCCCTGGCAGGGCGAGAAAGGGGCGCGCCACGCGCAACTTTCCCTGTCAGGCGGCGTGGTCGAGTTGGTTCACCTGACCGGCAAGCGGTCGGCGGCGCTTGCAGCCGGCCTTTGCCATGACGGCGCGATGATCGTGTCGAATGTCCGGCTGGATCTGCCGCGCAAGCCGCGGCGGGATTGCCTCGTGCTTGATCCGGACTCGCTGCGGCGGTCCGGTGCGATAGCCATGATCGAACGCGGGGGAAGGCCGCATCTTGTCTCGGTCCGCGATACCCTGGGCGACCGCGTCTGGACGCGTCCGGGTACGAGGCGCTAGGCCATGCTTGGGATGCTCGATCGCTCGCTGGAGGCGTTTCTGCGTGACTGCCACGGTGACGAGGCCTGGCGCGACATCCTTGCCGCCGCGAATATCCGCCCCGAAGAGTTCCTGTCCTCGGCATTCACTGGCCGGTCCCGCATCCGCCGCATCGTGCTGATCGCCGCCCGCAAGCTCGGCAAGGCGCCCGAGGATATTCTCGAGGATCTTGGCGCCTGGCTGGTGCAGATCGAACCGATCCGTCGCCTTCTACGCTTCAGCGGCACGAGCTATGGCGATTTTGTGCTGTCCCTGGGCGAGCTTCCCGCGCGGGCGGGCATGATCCTGGCCGACATGCCGGAATTCGGACTTGCCGTGGTCCAGAAGGGACAGGGCGGCTTCGCCATCCTGTCGCGTCGCCTGCCGCCGGGCTGGCTGAACGTGCTGGCGGGTGCGCTGCGGGGAATGGCCGATGATTATGGCACGCTTGCGCTGATCTCGGTCAATGGCGAGGCCATCCTGCTCAGCATCGCTCTTGAGGGGCATGCCGCCAGCCGGCCCTTTGCGCTGTCCTTCGGAGAAGCCCAGTGAGCGTCCCGGCTGGAGTGCTGGATCTGGATGCGCTGTTGCCCATGCACCTGCTTCTGCTGGACGGGGATAGGATCGGGCGCGCCGGTCCGACGCTACGCAAGCTTATAGGCAGCACCACCCGCCTGCAGGACTGCTTGGAGGTCGAGCGTCCACCCGCCGCAATTGCCGATCCCGCTGGCCTGTGTTCGGCCATCGCATCGGGTGAGCCTGTCCAGATGCGCCTGCGTCATCATGCAGGCATCACCCTGCGGGGCCGAGGCGGACGACTGGCCGGCGGCTATCTGCTGGACCTGGGACTCGGTATGTCCCTGGTCCAGGCGGTTCGTGCCTTTGACCTGAACGGGGCGGACTTCACCCCCTCGGATCTGGCGCTTGAATTGCTGTTCCTGCACGAGGCAAACCGTGCCGTGATGGCCGAACTGGCACGCACCAACCGTCGGCTGGAGGAGGCTCGCGCAGCCGAAGCCAAGCTTGCCGTCACCGATGCGCTGACCGGGCTTCTCAATCGGCGCGGCTTTCAGACCGAGCTGGAACAGGCGATGCGCAGCCTGCGTGTCCAGCCCTTTGTGCTGGCCCAGTTGGACCTTGACGACTTCAAGCAGGTCAACGACCGCTTTGGCCATGCGGCGGGCGACGTGGTGCTGCAAAGCGTGGCGCGCGCCCTGGAATCCGAAACGCGGGCGACCGACCGCCTTGGCCGCATGGGCGGCGATGAGTTCATGATGATCCTGGCCGGACCCGCATCTGCCGCCGAGCTTGGCGCGATCGGTCGCAGGATCATCGCGCGCATCCGTGAACCCGTCGCGTTCAAGGGGCTTGCGCTTGAAGTTTCGGCCAGCATCGGGTTCAGCCGCTCGCAGGATCATGATCGCTGGGATCTGGCCGCAATGATGGCCGAAGCGGATTCGGCCCTTTATCAGGACAAGGCCCGCCGCCGTGGCCAACGACCGCAGCGGCGAAGGCAAACGGATTAGTTGCGGGGCGGACATGCTTGTGCCTTGACGACGGCCGCCCTGGCGTCCTAGGTCACATCTCGGTTCGGGCGTGTAGCTCAACGGTTAGAGCAGGGCGCTCATAACGCCTTGGTTGGGGGTTCAAATCCCTCCGCGCCTACCACCCCATCCATCTTTTTTACTGGCTAAATCGTCTTACACCGGTTGTTCTCGCCGCGCGTAAGGGACAATTCGCGCTTCTGAAATGGTGATTTCCGGCCCGTGATCTTGGCAGCCACAAGGCAGTCGGGGCACGAGTTTCATTGCGCTCGTCCTTAACGCTCTCAAAAAAGGTTGGACGGACCTGCCCAAAACGACCGATAGTTTCTCTCAAGTTCAGCCGGAGAGGAGTCGCGACATGGCACGATGCTACCGCTACACGGCCAGACGAAAAGTGGATGGTGCCGTCATCACCACGGACACCATCAGGGACATTGACGAGCAAGGTATGGGACGCACGGCGCATTCCGTGCGATCTGCGCTTGCAGGAATCCATCCGATGGCGAAAGACCTGTCTCCTGACGAAATCGACATCCACATGTCCGTGATCCTGCTCGGACGCTGAAGCAGTCCGGCAGCGACGATTGCGTCTGCCATCTGCAGGCGCACGGAGGGGCGTAGCAGCTTCTGTAGACGGGGTGCGATTGCGCCGCGAACCTTTCGCGATGCGAGTTCGTTCGGCTGACGGACAAGGAGAAATGCGATGAAGAACATCTTGTTGGCAACCGCCATCATTTTTGCTTCCGGTGCGGCGGCGTTTGCCCAGTACAGCGGTCCCTCGGACCTGAAGCAGGGCCAGGACGGAACATATGCCGCGACCACGGTGAAGGAGATCCTTGCAGATCCCAAGGACGACGTGGGCGTACAACTTGAAGGGAAGCTGATCCGCCAGATCGAGAAGGAAGCCTATACCTTCAGTGACGGCACCGGAGAGATCCGGGTGGAAATTGACCAGGACGATTTTCCGATAGGTGACATCGACGAGAATACCGTTCTCCGCATCCAGGGTGAGGTCGATACCCATCTTCGGAAGGAAGCTGACATCGATGTCGATCACGTCACCATTATGAAATGATCAGGCAGCAAGAGGCGAACCCCTTTCACTAGCGGTTCATGATCGATCCCGGAGGCGGTTGGAACGCCCCGGATCACCGCTAGCGATAGAAGCTCAGGGACGGCATCATGAAACGGACCGAGATGCCGGAACTGTTGTAAGCATCTGCATTCGACCTCGACTTTTCGGCCATGACCTCGATCTTGAGCCGGTCGTTGACGGGGCGAGCGAACCCTATGCCGACACCGTGTTCAACCACGATTTCCCCCAGAAAGTGGCCGCCTTCGCGCTTGTCGGCGTAGGCCGTGAACTCGGTCGGTCGGCCGAAAAGTATTTTCGTGACGGATGCACCGACATATCTTGTCCGGCTCTCTACCTCCGGAAGACGGCTTCCCACCTCGACATTCAGATCTGTACTGCCAAAACCGGGCCAAGCCGAAACAAGGTGCAGGCCGACCGAGTCGCGGTGCCCTTCGGGCAGAAAGCTGCGCCAGGCAGTTACGCCCAGCAAATGTGCGGTCCCACCCGCGGTCCCCCCAAGGAAAACGTCCTGCCCGATGAGCAGGTCGGTTTGGTTGATCGTCTGGCTTGCGCCGCCACTATAATGCGATTGTTGAAGGCAAAGCGTCGTCCACCGTCCTGCTTCGATGGTCCGAACAGCGCAAAGCGAAGCGCGCGCGGCCTTCGCAGGTTCGTCCCACGCGTCCGCATTGGTGAGCGACAAGCCGATTTCAGGCTGCAGCGTCAGGCCTGGCGCGACGGCCCACCGTTGGGTGGCCCCCGCTTCGAACCCATAGACGATGCCGTCACGGGCGACCATTTCGGAGGGCAGAAGGAATTCCATCTCCGAGATTACCAGTCTGTCTCGCGACAGGCCGTTATTGACGTTCGGATCCCAGTACAGAACGGGGCTAAGCCACAGTGCCGTCATCAGCGGCTCTGCGTGATCCTGATAGCCAAGCCCAAAGCCAAAGCCAATCTGTCGGTAAAGGTCTGCGCCCCCGTCTGGCCGATCGCGTCCAAGAGTTGCAAACAGCAAACGTTCCGAACCGGAAAGCAGCGCTTCGTCGGATGCTGCAAGCCCGACCCCCACCGAAAAGGCAAGAATCAGGCCGGCGGTTACGGCCCGGGTGGCAAGCCCACCGAGCAGCCGGAAAATACTGGTCATTCAAGGAATTCGTAGGCTGGTCCGGAATATGCGCTCAGCGCTTCGCCACAAATGCGCCGTTGATGCGGCTTTCGGTGGACATGACCTGGTAGCCCGCCCCGACTTCCGCCGCATTGGGGCCATAGAAGGCGCCATTCGTGACGCTGTGCCAAGGCCGACCCATTGGCTGGCCTGGTCCGGAATCCATCCTTGTGCTAGACTGGTCCGACGAAATTCGGTTGCCGCTGATCGAGAAATCGCTGCTCAGGCTGCGAAACGGGGCCGGGCTGGTCCCATCGGTCGCCCGAACGTCGCTGATGCGGTAGTTCCCCTTGCCGCTTGCAATATCCGCCTGGACCCGAACCTTGCCATCGAAATCGGTAAGGGTGGGGCCTTCATCCACACCGAACTTCATTGCCTGGCCGCTTGTGGTGCCAGCGTAGGTCATCTTGCCGGATTTGGGCATGCTCTGGGTTTCAAATCCGATGACGCCCCGGTGCCAGTTCTGGTTGCCACGCGCTTCGACCATGTCAACTTGGCGCACGAACTTTGTGCCTGCCGGACTGGTCATGCGCAGGCGGTTGCCCTTCCCATCTGTCCGCCACTGGCCTTCTGCCACAGTCCCCGAAAAGCCCTGGGATCCAGTGGAGATATTGCCGGATTTCGGATCATAGCTGGCGGGGTTGGACGAGGTTGAAACCGACCCGAGCGACGTGGCGGCAACCGCCGCAAATGTCAGGTTTGCGGGTTTCGTTCCTTCGAACCCAGCGGATGTGCCCGCGCCAGACGACGAACCGCCGCCACCGCCGCCGCAAGCGGCCAAGGTAAAGCAGGAAAATAGAACGGCGCAGCGCCTGTCGATCGCAAGTTTCGTCCCTGAAAAATAGCGATGCGAGAGCTGCAAAAGAATCCCGGCATGCACAACGGATAACAGCCCGGCGAAGCGTGAAATCTGCTGAAAAAATTCGCACCGCAGAGAATGCTCCAACGCATTTTCCTGCACGGCTATGGCCGACTTGCGGACCCTTCCGGGGCGAGACTTGGGTATCCGAGCCTTCAAGCACGCGCGGATGTGACAGTATGCTTGGGGGATTTTTTGCGCTTCCTGTGCGTTCGCTCGGCAGTGCGATGAACGCCTGGAATAGCAAAGCGAATCCAATGTGTTTCGAGGCATTCCTACAGTAACGCGGCAAGTGCGGAAAAAATGCGGAAACATGCTCGGAGGGGCCGCAATACCGGCATCCGTCCAGCGATCTCGCGCCGGTTAATCCTGTCAGATCATCATCTTAGGAAAGTTGGCTGGGGCGGTAGGATTCGAACCTACGGTACACGGTACCAAAAACCGTTGCCTTACCACTTGGCCACGCCCCAACTCTGTGGAGGGGTATCTATCCAAGGCGGCGGGGGGGTGCAAGAGCCTTTTTCGAAATTTCTTGTGGGCAAGTTTGAGGACGTTTAATCGCCCCATCATGGAACATGTCGACACCCTTATCCTTGGCGCTGGCGCAGCCGGACTTTTCTGTGCCGGATCGATTCTGGAACTGGCGAAGAGCCCCGAAAAGCCGCGTGTGCTGGTCATCGATCACGCGCGCGCGCCGGGCGAGAAGATCAGGATCTCGGGCGGTGGGCGGTGCAATTTTACCAACCTTGCGACCGGGCGGGACCGGTTCCTTTCCCAAAATCCGCGGTTCTGCGCCTCGGCACTTGCCGGATATCCGGCGTCGGAATTCGTCGCGATGGTCGATCGGCACGGAATCGCGTGGCACGAGAAGACTCTGGGTCAGCTTTTCTGTGACGATTCTGCGCGCCAGATCATCGACATGCTGCTGAACCGGATGCGGGGCGCCCAATTGTGGCTGGAGACTGCGATCAACGCTGTCGAGCCGCGCGAAGGTGGCTATCTGGTCGCGACCAGTCGCGGTCCCGTCCAGGCCCGCAACGTCGTCGTGGCAACGGGGGGGAAGTCCATTCCAAAGATGGGCGCGACCGGATTCGGCTATGACCTGGCGCGCCAGTTCGGTTTGCGCCTGATCGAACCGCGCGCGGCGCTGGTCCCGCTGACCTTTGCCGAGCAGGACCTCGACCTGTGCCGTCCCTTGGCGGGCGTCTCGGTTGAAGCCGAGGTCAGCCATGGCGAGGGACGCTCGGCGACCCGGTTCCGTGACGGGCTGCTTTTCACGCATCGGGGCCTTTCCGGGCCGGCTATCCTGCAGATCTCAAGCTTCTGGAAGCCGGGCGACGACATACTGGTTGATCTTGCCCCAGGGCGAAACACGGCCGAAGAGCTGAAGACACAGCGCGGTCAGGGCGGGCGTATTGCGGTTGGGACCGCATTGGCCCGGATCCTGCCCGCAAGGCTGGCCGATGCGATCACGACAGAATTGCGTCTTGATGGTGCGAGATTGGCAGACCAGCCCAATCCGAGGATCGAAAGCCTGTCCCAGCGTGTTCACCGCTGGCGCCTGCGGCCGGTCGGCTCCGAGGGGTGGCGCACGGCAGAAGTCACATTGGGCGGGGTCGATTGCCGCGATCTGGACGCGCGGGACATGCAGGCCCGCAGCCAGCCGGGGCTGTATTTCATCGGTGAGGTCGTGGACGTTACCGGCTGGCTTGGCGGATACAATTTCCAATGGGCCTGGGCATCGGCCCATGCCGCGGCCAAGGGGATCGTCTCGGCCGCGGTATCGAGTGCTGCTGCGGACTGACGCCTCAGCCCATCACCGGATCGGATTTGGCCAGCGCATCGAACCGCATCAGGGATTCGATCAGCGCGGGCATCCGGTCCAGATGGATCATGTTCGGACCGTCCGAGGGCGCGTGGTCGGGGTCCTGGTGCGTCTCGATAAAGACGCCCGCGACCCCCAGCGAGACTGCGGCACGTGCCATCACGGGTGCGAATTCGCGCTGTCCGCCGGATGATCCGCCCTGTCCGCCCGGCTGCTGGACGGAATGGGTGGCGTCCATGATGACCGGCCAGCCCGTCCGCGCCATGATCGGAAGGCTGCGCATGTCGGCCACAAGGGTGTTGTAGCCAAAGCTTGCGCCGCGCTCGGTCAGCATGATCCGGTCATTGCCGGTCGAGGCAACCTTGTCCGCGACGTTCGGCATGTCCCAGGGGGCTAGGAACTGCCCCTTCTTGATGTTCACAGCCGCCCCGCTTTCGCCCGCGGCCAGCAGAAGGTCGGTCTGGCGGCACAGGAAGGCCGGGATCTGGACCACATCCACGACCGCCCCGGCCGCACGGGCCTGAGGGATGTCGTGGATGTCGGTCAGCACCGGGCAACCGATGCGATTGCGGACCTCTTCCAGCATCCGCAGTCCTTCCTCCATCCCGACACCGCGCCTGCCGGACAGCGAGGTACGGTTTGCCTTGTCGTAGCTGGCCTTGAAGACAAAGCCGGCACCGGCCTTGGCAGCTGCCTTTGCGATCGTCTCCGCGATCATCAGCGCGTGGTCCAGCGTTTCAAGCTGGCAGGGACCGGCGATCAGCCCAAGGGGCAGATCGTTCCCGAAAGTGACATTGCGGATTTTGACATGGTTCATGTGGACACCTGTTCACGCAGGATCGATGCAGTGAGGGACAGCATCAGGTAGATGCCGGAGAAAATCAGAAAGGCCACGATCGTGTTCTGGAAGGCCTTGGGATAGGTCGCCTCATCCGGGGCGACGGGGGCCACGGACAGCGAAAGATAACGGACCTGCTTGTTCGCCTCGATCCGTGCGGTTTCCATCTGCGCGGCGGCCGCGGCCAGAAGCTGCTGGCGCGTCACGAGATCGGATTCCGCGATCCGGATCTGCCCCGAGATCGTCGCCAGAGAGCCGCGGGTGTTGTTGCCCTCGGTCAGCTGGCTGCGGGTTTCGGTCAGCATCTGTTCAAGCCGCTCGATATCGCCCTGCACACCGTTGACGCGGCTGCGATTGGGACGTGCGTTGGCCTGAAGCTGCCCCAGTTCCAGTTTCTTCTGGGCAAGCTGACGCTCAAGCTCGGTGACGTGACCCATGATGACGCTGCCTTCGGCCACGGGGTCAAGGACGCCAAGACGCTCTTGCAGTTGCTGCACCTGGGTCTGCGCTTCCTTTACCTTGGCTTCCGCGGTGGCATAGCTTTCTATCGCTCCCTTCATCTGGTCTTCCCGCAGGCGGGCGGTCATCTGGTCGACCTGGCCTTCGGCGTATTTGATGAGTGCGACCGAGAAGTCCTGGCTGAGTTTCGGATCGGGCGCGACCACCTCCATGTTGATGACGCCTTCGGTCGGGTCGTAGCCGATTTTCACCGAGTTCTTGTACAGCTTGTAGGTCTGTTCATAGCTGGCATCCTGCGCAAGCCGCAGCAACGGATCGATCGACGTGCTCTGGAACGCCTGGCGGAAGCCCTGCTCCCTATCGAGACGCATCATTGCGTCGCGCGATGTCAGATAGCTTTGCACCGAAACAGAATCCGTGTTGGTCGCAAGCTGCGTTCCGCTGAACAGGCTGCCAAGGCTGCCCGCATTGCTTTGGTCGGCTTGCTGAATCTGAAATTGCGAATTGGTGGCGTAAAGCGGCGTGGCGAAGTTGAAGTAATAGATACCCGCGCAAATCGTCGGGATCAGCACGAAGGCGAAAAGCCGGGCCGCCAGCATGGTCAGCTTGCGCCGCCTGCGACGGGCGATGTCCTTCTGGATGCGCATGATCTCGGCGGCGCGCTTGTCTTCGGTCAGCGCTTCACGCGAGGGCAGTTTGGGACCGCCGCCGCCGGGGGGAAGGGGTACGATCTCGGTCCCGCGGCGTTTCAGCGCGCCGGGTTTCTGCGCGGGAACCGGCATGCCCGCCTTTCCCTGCGGTTGCGCCTGCGGCTGGCCGGACAGGATCTGTCCCACGGCCGCGCGGTGGAATGGGTCGATGCCCCGTTCGCGCAGGACCACCACGGCTTCCTGATCGGACGCCACGTCGATTTCATGCATGGCAGCGATGCGGCGCGCCATGCGCAATTGCCGCGCGGTCAAATTCTCGGCCTGGACGGCGGCGATGCGATCCTCGATCCCCGAAGCAGGGGCTGCCTCGGCCCGGGGACTCGCGCCGGGGAAACGCATGTCGCCAAAGCCGTCGTCTTCCTCATCCGGTGCAAAAAGACGCGAGGGATCAGCGGCAACCTGCTGCTTTGCGTCCTCGCGACTCCGGACCTCGACCTGCACCTTGCGGGCGGTCTCGACCGATCCGGAACCACGGGTGACCGCCAGAATGGATTCCTCGCGGCTGACGCGATAAACGCGCGCCTTAGGCGGTGTAGTCATAATATTGCTTTGCCTCTTCGAGGGTTTCAAACTGATAAAGCTTCCCGTCGCGCAGAACCGCGGCTGAGCTGCAGAATTTCTCGATGGTCCGGGCCTGGTGCGACACGACAACGACGGTCGACGACTTCAGCCGGTCAAATAGGACCGAGCCCGCCTTGCGGTTGAATTCCACATCCGTCGTGGCGGGCATCCCTTCGTCGATCAGGTAAATGTCAAACTCCAATGCCAGCATCAGCGAAAAGGTGAAGCGCGACTTCATGCCCGAACTGTAGGTCCCGACCGGCATGTCGAAATATTCCTTGATATCTGTCAGCCAGCGGCAGAACGCCTCGACATAGTCGGGATCCAGCCCATAGATGCGGGCGATGTAGCGGGCATTTTCATTCGCGCTGAGCGAACTGGTGACGCCACCCATGAAACCCAGCGGGAACGAGACACGGCAGGTCGTGCGGATCGTGCCCTCATCGGGCTTTTCCAGCCCGCACATCATGTTGATCAGGGTGGTCTTGCCCGTTCCGTTCGGGGCAAGGATGCCCACGGACCTGCCAAGCTCGACCCGGAAAGACGCCTGATCGAGGATCACCTTGCGCTGCTTGCCGGTCCAGAACGATTTGGAGACATTGTCGAATTCGATCATCTGGTGTCCAGAATGCCAGTCTGCGACGTTGCGGGCCGCAGGGTAGGGCGTTTGCATCATTGATCGTGCCGGCGACCGTGCGGCCGCAGCAACAAGCGGGACAATAGGCGCGCGTGATGCGGCTGTCCACAGTCTGGGGCAAGTCGCTGGCCCCTTCGTGATCGCCAAGGCCCTTCCAACATCACTTTCACGGCATATTTTCCGGGGCATGACACTGATTAACCAGATCCGGAATTGTCGGCTTTGCGCGCCCCGCTTTGCTGCGACCGCGACGCGGCACGCGCCCCGCCCGGTGGTGTGGTTCCGGCCGGGTGCCCCGATCCTGATTGCGGGGCAGGCGCCGGGGATGCGGGTTCATCTTGCGGGCAGGCCGTTCGCCGACCGTTCCGGGGATCGGCTGCGGGACTGGACCGGTATCGATGAAGACATCTTCTATGACCGTTCGCGGGTGGCGGTCGTCCCGATGGCGTTTTGCTTTCCCGGATATGACGCCAGGGGCGCGGATCTGCCGCCACCGCCGATTTGTTCGGCCACATGGCACGAACGGGTCATGGAACAGCTTTCCCCAGGGCTTCTGATTCTGGTCGGGGGCCATGCGCAGCGCTGGCACCTTGGCTCCGCCGCAAAGGGCGGGGTGACCGAAACGGTGCGGCGTTGGCGGGACCATGCTCCGGTGATCTTTCCCTTGCCTCATCCGTCGTGGCGAAATACCGGCTGGCTGAAACGCAATCCCTGGTTCGAGGCCGAGCTGCTGCCAGAGCTGCGCCACGCCGTGGACCAAATCCTGAGAGAGACCGATGACACCTCTGGACCTGCTTTGCCCGATCCCCTTCCATGAGGCCGATCCGGCCCGGCGCGCGCGCATCCTGTCGCGGCTGGCCGATACCGAGCTTTTCGCGGCCTTGATCGAGGAGCCCGCGGATGACCGCGCCGAGCTTCGGATATTTCCGCTTGAGGATGGTCCCGCGGCGCTGGCCTGCGATGCAGAAGACCGTCTGGCGGATTTCATCGGCGGACCCGTCGCCTATGTTGCATTGCCGGGGCGCGTCCTCGCGGCAGCGCTGGTGACGGAAAATCGCGGTCTTCTGGTCAATCCCGGACAGCCGTCGCAAATGCTGCTGGATGCGGATGCACTGGCCTGGCTGGGTCGGGCATTGCTGGCTGAACCAAGCCTGGCCCCGGACGAGGCGCCGCGTCGCATCCAGCCGCCGCGCACTGCCGTCGTCCAGGCGCTGGCCGAGCCGATCTCGCTTCGGCTGGGGGATATGGTCGGGCTGGTTGAGTCCGCGGCGCTTGTTCAAGCGGAGTGGGCGGATGGCCGCGGCAATCACACCCTGATTCTGAAGGGTGTTGATGATTCGCGCCGTCCCGCCGTTGCCAAGGCCTTTGCCGAGTTGTTCGCCTTTCTACCCGAGGTCGACGGTGGGATTGATCTGGCATTTTCGGATGTCGAGCATTCGCGGGACGCATTGATTCTGGTTCCCCCGGCTCCCGAGGAACCGCAGCCCGCGCCCAAGCGCGATCCGAACGCCCCGCCCAGGCTTCGCTGAGTCGGGCCATCCTGAAACGCAAAAACCCGCCCCAAAGGGCGGGTCTTAGCGTGATCGCACAAACGTGTCCGTTTGTGATCAGGCGCCCCAGTGCCGCAGCGGACCACAGTCCATGTGCACGAAATTAGAGCGCGAGTATTTGCCGACGCCACCTGCCTGGCAGGCAGAAGCAGCCTTGTACATCTGCGAGACCGAACGCGATTTCAGGCGCAGGTCAGCAGCCTTGCCCACCATGTGCAGCGAGTTGCGCGCCACCCCCGACGACCGCGAACGGAGCATCGCATTGGTCTGGGGCGAGCGATAGCCCGACAGCATCATGTAGGGTTCGTTGGTCTGCAGCAGCCGGTGCGAGGCTGCGGCAATATCGACGGTGCGCGGGTCGATCCCGATCACCTGGCCCGTGCGCCAATCGCGCATGAACACGTTGATTTCATTCAAGGCGTCGCGGATGTACTTTCCATCGACCCAGTAGACCGTGTCGATGCTTTCCCCGGTGCGTCCCGAATACATGCGGACGCGACGAACATCGCCGGCGCCCCTCATGAGACCGAAGGCATTGGCCATAACCGGCGCTGCTGCCACCGTCGTCGTCGCGAACACACCAAGGATGCCGCGACGCGAGATAGTTTCAAACGTCATGTCAGATCGCCTGTCCTGCTTCGTTTGTTTTACCGGGCTTTCCCGGCTATCCCGATCTAGTCGGAACTGATTAACAATATGTCACCAGCCCGCGAGCCGAGGGAAGCATTTGATTCCGCAGCCAGCGGACATCCGCCATTTTCGGCAAGATTCCGCCTACGTCAAAGTTAAATCGGAACCCGTTCCGTAACTTATCTGACAGGCGTGTTCCCGCCGCATCAGCCCGAGACAAATCGGCCACAGGCGCTGGACCCCATCCTCGGCCGGTGGCAGGAGAACAGGAAGGAAACTGGGGATAAGTTCAAGGCCATGGCCTCGCGGTTGATTCGTTCTAAGGTTGCAATCGTCCTTCTGGCGTTCGCCGGGGCGATGCAGACAGCGCCGGTTCTGGCGCAAGGGCTTGAAGCGGCTGCGATTGCCGCGCTGCCTGCACCCCGGCTGGTCTTTTCGGACGATGAAATGGCGCTTGCGGATGCGGTCTCGGGGAATCCGGGACTGGCCGATTTCTATGGCTCGAACAGCCTGAAGCCGATCTTCCAGGGAGAGGCTGGAGCCATTCGCCGCCACGCCCTGATCGCCGCGGTGGGACAGGCGGGCGCGCATGGTCTGCCCGCGCAACGGTACAACCCCGCCGCGCTGGCCGAGATCGACGCGAAGGGCGGTCAGGGACTTGAGGGGGAACTTGCCTTTGCCCGCGCCTTTGCCCGCTGGACGCATGACATGACCGGCGGGTTGCTGGAGCCGACCAAAGTCGACCCGGCGATCTAGCGCAGCGTCAAGCGGCCCCCGACCGGTGAGTTGATGCGGCAGTTCACGGCCAGCGCCGATCCTGCCGCCTATCTGGCGAGCCTCGCGCCCCAGAACCGCCCCTATCTTGCGCTTCAGGCCGCGCTGGCGCGCATGTCAAAGCTTGCGGCTCCACCCGGCACGCCCCGCGTCCCCGAAGCGATGCTGCGTCCGGGCGAGGTCGACCCCACGGTGCCCTTGCTGCGCAACCGGCTGGCCGCGATCGGGTTCGCCGCGGCGCCCGAAGGGGCACAGGAGCAGTTCGATGCGCCCTTGGCCAGCGCCGTTGCAGCCTTCCAGACCGAGGCGGGGCTGCCCGCGGACGGCATTGCCGGGCCGCGCACGATTGCCCGCCTCAACCGCGGCGTCGGTCCCGAGGCGACGGCCATTCTGGTCGCGCTGGAACGGATGCGCTGGATGCAGGATCAGGATTTGTCCATCCGCCATGTCTGGGTGAACCTGCCCACATTCAACGCGGCGATCGTCGAAAATGGCGAGCCAGTCTTTTCGACGCGGGTCGTGATCGGTAAAGCGGATGATACGCTGGAGACCCCGGAATTCACAGAGGACATGAAGTATGTCGTGGTGAACCCGCGCTGGAACGTGCCGCGTTCGATCACGATCAAGGAGTACCTGCCGCGGCTCAAGGCGAACAGGAATGCGGTCAGCCATCTGGACGTGGTTGACCGTGCAGGGAACGTGATCCCGCGCGACCGCATCGATTTCAGCCGCTATACGGCCGCCAACTTTCCCTATCGGATGCGTCAGAAGCCCAGCGATGACAATGCCTTGGGTATCGTGAAGTTCATGTTCCCCAATCCCTGGAACATCTATCTGCACGACACCCCGACCAAGCACCTGTTCAACCAGTCGAGCCGCGCCTATTCGCATGGCTGCATTCGTGTCGCCCGACCGGTCGAACTGGCGCATGAGTTGCTGAAGGGCGAATTCTCGAACCCCGAGGCGACCTTCTCGAAGGCGCTGAACTCGGGCCGCGAATCCTATTTGACGCTGAACGGGCACCTGCCGGTTCATCTGGTCTATTTCACCGCGTTCCCGGATGAGAACGGCGATATCCGCCGTTATCCCGACATCTATGGCCGCGATGCCGAGGTTCAGGCGGCGCTTGCGAAGGTGGGACTCGACAGCAGTCTGGATTCTGGAGCGCGCTCCAACTAGATCATCCCCAGGAAAAGGGGAGCGCTATGACTTTGACCATCGCCGAACTGGCCCGGGCGCTGGACGCCCGGCTTTGGGGAGACGGCACCCTTGTCGTGCGGGGGGCAGCCGAGGCGGGAGAGGCCGAGGAGGGCCAGATCTCGCTGGCGACCAACCCGAAATTCGCCGAACGGCTCAAACCCGGTGGCATGGCCATGCTGGCAGAGGACATGGATCCCGAGGCGCTTGGGCTGAAGGCCGCGATCCTCGTCGGGCGTCCGCGCCTTGCCATGGCCGGCTTGACCCGGACCTTCGACCGCGGGCCGGAACTGGCGCCGGGGATCCACCCCAGCGCCATCATTGATCCCAGCGCCGAAATCGGCGAGGGCGCGGCGATCGGTCCCTATGTTGTGATCGGCGCCCGTGTCAGCATCGGGCCCAATGCACGCATCTCGTCCCATGTCAGCATCGGCCGGGACACGGTCATCGGGCGGGACGCGACGCTGCACCCGGGCGCGCGGGTCGCGCATGAGGTCATCATCGGCGACCGCGTGATCCTGCACCCCGGTTCTTCGGTCGGCGCTGACGGCTTTTCGTTCGTCACCCCCGAGAAATCCGGGGTCGAAGAGATCCGCCACACGCTGGGCGAACGGCACGAAATCCGCGAACAGCACTGGACGCGCATCCATTCTTTGGGCTGGGTCGAACTGGGCGACGATGTCGAGCTTGGGGCGAATGCCACCATCGACCGCGGCACGATTCGCGCCACGCGTATCGGACGCGGCACCAAGATCGACAACCTCGTGCAGGTGGGCCACAACTGCATCGTGGGCGAGGATTGCATGCTGTGCGGCCAAGTCGGGGTCGCAGGCTCGGCCCGGATCGGGAACCGCGTCGTTCTGGGTGGACAGGTCGGCGTGTCCGACAACATCTTCGTCGGCGATGACGTCATTGCAGGCGGCTCGACCAAGATCTTCACCAATGCCCCGGCGGGACGCGTGCTGCTGGGCAGCCCGGCCGTGAAGATGGAAACCCAGGTCGAGGCGCAAAAGAACATCCGTCGGCTGCCGCGGCTTTACGCGCAGGTGGCAGAGCTTCGCGAAACTGTTAAGAAACTGATGGAAAAGCGATCTGACGACGGCACCGCGCAGGAAAGTCGCACAGAAGACAAGGGCTGAATGGAGGCCGAGATGACTGAAGTCCGTGACCGTATCATCCAGATCATCGCCGATCAGGCCATGCTGGACCCTGCCGAACTGAAGCCCGAGATGTCGCCGCAGGATATCGGGATCGACAGCATGGGACTGGTAGAGTCGATTTTCGCGCTTGAAGAAGAATTCGACATCTCGGTTCCGTTCAACGCCAACGAGCCCGAGAAATCCGACTTCGACATCTCCACCCTTGGCTCGATCATCGCGGCGGTGGAAAAGCTGATCGCTGAAAAGGCATGAACGCCAAGAAAAGCAAGGGCGAAAAGCCCGCGAAATCAGATGGCAAGACGGTGAAGGTCAAGGGAAAGGTGAAGTCCGCCACCACCCGCGCCCGCGCCATGCTGGGTCGCGTCATCATGGGGCGCCACGCCAACGGGTTGCGCCGCGTCGCGATCACCGGCATGGGCACGGTTAACGCGCTGGGGCGGGACGTACCCTCGACCTTCGAGGCGATGCGCGAGGGGCGCTGCGGCATCGGGCCGCTTGATTTCCGTGACGTCGATCGCCTTGCCGTCAGGATCGGCGGGCAGGTCCGCGACTGGGAGCCGGAGACTTACTTCAACCGGCAGCAGATCGTCCTTTACGACAAGTTCACGCAATTCACCCTGCTTGCCGCGCGCGAGGCCGTGGGCCAGTCCGGCCTGGTTTTCGACGGAGAGCTTGGGCTGCGCGCCGGCGTCGTGCTTGGCACTGCCGCGGGTGGCATGAACACTTGGGACGAGAATTACCGCACGGTTTATGAGGAAGGGAAGAACCGCGTTCATCCCTTTGTCGTTCCGAAGCTGATGAACAATGCCGCGGCCTCGCATCTCAGTATGGAGTACGGGCTGATGGGGCCCAGCTTCACGGTCGCCACGGCTTGCGCCAGTTCGAACCACGCTATGGGCATGGCTTTCAACATGGTGCGCTCGGGTGCGGCCACCGTCATGCTGACCGGTGGCTCCGAGGCAATGCTGTGCTTTGGCGGCGTCAAGGCCTGGGAAGGGCTGCGCGTCATGTCCAAGGACGCCTGCCGCCCGTTCTCGGCGACCCGCAACGGGATGGTGCAGGGCGAGGGCGCGGGTGTCTTTGTCTTTGAGGATTGGGAACATGCGGTGGCCCGCGGTGCCGATATCCTTGCCGAGGTCGTTGGCTTCTCGATGTCGGCGGATGCGCAAGACATCGTCATGCCCTCGGCCATCGGGGCAGAGCGTACCATAACCGGCGCGATGCTTGACGCGCATATGCGACCCGAGGAATTCGGCTATATCAACGCCCACGGCACCGGCACGGCCGCGAATGACAAGACCGAATGCGCCGCCGTCGCCCATGCTTTCGGGCACCATGCCGACAGGCTGATGATCTCGTCGACCAAATCCATGCACGGGCATCTGATCGGGGGCACCGGCGCGGTCGAGCTTCTGGCCTGCATCATGGCGCTGCGGGACGGTATCATCGCACCCACGATCGGCTATGAAGAGCCGGACCCGGAATGCGCGCTGGACGTGGTGCCGAACGAAGCGCGTGAGGCGAAGGTCGGCGCGGTCCTGTCGAACGCCTTCGCCTTTGGTGGCCTGAATGCGGTGATCGCGCTGCGCAAGGCGTGAAGCCCTCCTGATGGGTTGCACCCCGGACCGCTTCGTCTAGGATCTGCCCGATTTTGGGCAAGGGTGCGTGATGTCTGACCAATCCGTCCTGCGGGACTCGGCGCTGCGGCGGGAATTCTGGCTGGGACTGGGCTGGATGGGTCTCAGCATGAGTTCGTTCATCGGCATGTCCGTCGGCTCGCGAGAGCTGGCGGCGACGTTGTCGATCCGGCAGGTCCTGTTCTTCCGCGCTCTGGTCGGACTTTTCGTCATTGCGCTGTTCCTGCCGCGGCTTTGGCCCGAACTCAGCCAGATGCGCCAGATGCGTCTGCATCTGACGCGCAATGTGGTCCATTTCACGGCGCAGTATTTCTGGACGATCGGTGTCGTCCTGCTGCCCTTGGCCTCGGTCTTCGCGCTGGAATTCACCATGCCGATCTGGGTCGCCTTCTTCGCCTGGGCTTTGCTGGGTGAGAAGCTGACACGGGCGAGGCTGCTCGCGAACATTGGCGGCTTCATCGGTGTCCTGGTGATCGTCCGGCCGGGGTTCGGCATTGTCGATCCTGCCGCGGGTTTGGTCCTGCTGGCGGCGATGGGCTACGGACTGTCTCTCGTTCTGGTCAAACGACTGACGCGAACGAATTCGCCCGGAGTCATCGTCGCCTGGATGATCCTGATCCAATTACCGCTGGGATTGGCCGCGGCGCTGACAGACTGGCGGCCGGTGGCCTGGACGGACCTGCCCTGGATGGTGGTCGCCGGGGCAGGGGCCCTCAGCGCGCATTTCTGCATGGCGCAGGCGCTGAGGCGACTGGATGCCTCGATCGTCATGCCCGTTGACTTCCTCCGCGTACCTCTGGCGGCGATCGTGGGCTACCTGCTCTATGCAGAGATGATCGATCTTTGGGTTTTCATGGGTGCGGCCATCATCCTGCTTTCGAACCTTCATGCCGTCCGGGCCGAGCGCAGGCGCGCGCCCGCCTAGGGCGGCAGGGCTTTTCTCCCTGACCACAATCGCCTATCTGCAGGGGGCAAGCGAAGGAAGGCACCCATGGCCAAGATTACCTATATCGAGCATAACGGCACCCCCCACGAGATCGACGTGAAACCCGGCATGACGGTGATGGAGGGTGCGCGCGACAATGGCGTTCCCGGCATTGATGCGGATTGCGGCGGCGCATGTGCCTGTTCGACCTGCCACGTCTATGTCGCTCAGGAATGGGTCGACCGCCTTCCGGCCAAGGACCCGATGGAAGAGGATATGCTGGATTTCGCCTTTGAACCGGATCCCGTCCGCTCGCGCCTGACCTGCCAGATCAAGGTGACCGAGGAATTGGACGGCCTGGTCGTCAACCTGCCCGAACGGCAGATCTGATCCGCGTAAAATAGCTTAGCTGCGGACAAGGTCAGCAGGACTTCTGACCTTGTTTGCAGGGGGCGCGTTTGCCGCCATGACCATGTCAAGGAAGTGGTTAAACATGTCCGTTGCGATCCGCTGCGTCGGCCGGGGATCGTCCTTGATCCAGGGGTCCGAGGCACGCGATACGAAGACGGTGTTCGCACCTTTGATCAGGCAGTGCAGCAGAATCAGGATTGCGTCGATGTCGCTGTCCGGGCGCAAAAGTCCCAAATCGCGCATTTCGACAAGCTTGCGGTGGAAAAGATCCCGCATAGATGTCGTATAACGATGCAGTGTGCTGTCGGGCGCCATCGGGCGGTTCAGACCTTCGACGATCAGCCCGAAAAGCGCCGGGTTTCCGATGGCCCATTCCGTATAGCTGTGCCCAAGCGAGCGAAGCTGCGCATCCGGTTTCTCGATCCCGGAATCAAGGACACCGTGCCGCAACTCGTCATTCAGCAGCACCACACCTTGATAGATCAGCCCTTCGCGCAGATCGTCGATCGAGTTGAAGATGTTAAGAACCTCGGCTTCGTCGATCTCCGCCATCTCGGCCAGTTCTGCAAGCGAGTCGGGCAGGGTGCCCTGCACGCCCAGTTTGTGCTGTGCTGCCAATATCAACTTTTGGTAAATGTTGCCCCGGGATGGCATCGGATACCCCTGAAAACGCAACATTAATGCTAACACAGTTCCGTTCTGACGGAACTGTGTTTTTCTGATGCCTAGGACGTTTGGTCGTCAGGCTTCGGCGCGCGACTGGCGCTTGCGTTCGTGCGGATCAAGGTAGCGCTTGCGCAGGCGGATGTTCTTGGGCGTCACTTCGACCAGCTCGTCATCGTCGATATAGGCGATGGCCTCTTCCAGCGACATCCGGACCGGCGGGGTCAGGCGAACCGCCTCGTCCGTACCCGAGGCGCGGACGTTGGTCAGCTTCTTGCCCTTGAGCGGGTTCACCTCAAGGTCATTGTCCCGCGAATGCTCGCCGATGACCATGCCCTGATACAGCTGCTCCTGCGCGCCGATGAACATCTTGCCGCGTTCTTCCAGGTTCCACAGCGCATAGGCCACCGAAACGCCGTCCTCCATCGAGATCAGCACACCCTGGCGCCGACCCTGGATCGGGCCCTTGTAGGGGGCCCAGGAATGGAAGATGCGGTTCAGAACGCCGTTACCGCGGGTGTCGGTCATGAACTCGCCCTGATAGCCGATCAGCCCGCGCGAGGGGACGTGAGCGACGATCCGGGTTTTGCCGTGGCCGGCGGGCTTCATCTCGACCAAGTCGCCCTTGCGGGTGCCGGTCAGCTTGTCGATGACCGCGCCGGTATATTCGTCATCCACGTCGATGATGGCTTCTTCGATCGGCTCGTGGCGAACGCCATCGATGTCCTGATAGATCACGCGCGGGCGCGAGATCGACAGTTCGAACCCTTCGCGGCGCATGTTTTCGATCAGCACGCCCATCTGCAGTTCGCCGCGGCCCGAAACGATGAATGCGTCGCCGCCGGGAGTGTCCTCGACCTTGATCGCGACATTGGTTTCGGCTTCTTTCATCAGGCGCTCGCGGATGACGCGCGACTGAACCTTGTTGCCATCACGGCCAGCCAGAGGGCTGTCGTTGATGCCGAAGGTGACGCTGATGGTCGGCGGGTCGATCGGCTGCGCGGGCAGGGCGGCCTCGACTTCAAGCGCAGCCAGCGTGTCGGCCACGGTGGCTTTCGACATGCCGGCGATGCTGACGATGTCACCCGCGACGGCCTCGTCGATCGGCGTCTGCGTCAGGCCGCGGAAAGCCAGCACCTTGCTGATGCGGAACTGTTCGATCCGCTCGCCGTCGCGCGACAGCGCCTTGATGGTGTCGCCGGCCTTGGCGCGGCCAGCCTCGACACGGCCGGTCAGGATGCGGCCGATGAACGGGTCCGAACCCAGCGTGGTGGCCAGCATCTGGAAGGGTTCGTCCTGACGGGCAACCTGTTTCGGCGCCTCGACATGGCGCAGGACCAGATCGAACAGCGCCGACATGTCCTTGCGGTCGCCCTCCAGCGTCTCATCGGCCCAGCCGCCAATTCCCGAGGCGTAAAGATGCGGGAAATCAAGCTGTTCGTCAGTCGCGCCAAGGTTCGCGAACAGATCGAAAACCTGGTCAAGAGCCTGGTCAGGCTCGGCGGCGGGCTTGTCGACCTTGTTCAGCACTACGATCGGCTTCAGACCCAGGGCCAGCGCCTTCGATGTCACGAACTTGGTCTGGGGCATCGGGCCTTCGGCCGCATCGACCAGCAGGCAGACGCCATCGACCATGGACAGGATCCGCTCGACCTCGCCACCGAAATCGGCGTGGCCGGGGGTGTCGACGATGTTGATGCGGGTGCCTTTCCATTCGACCGAGGTCGCCTTGGCAAGGATCGTGATGCCGCGCTCGCGTTCGATATCGTTGCTGTCCATCGCGCGTTCGGCGACGGCCTGATTCTCGCGGAACGACCCAGACTGCTTCAGCAGCTGGTCGACAAGGGTTGTCTTGCCGTGGTCAACGTGGGCGATGATCGCAATATTGCGGATGTCCATGAGTGCTGGCCTTTGAATGAGTTGCGGCCCCCCTAGCGCAAGGGGGGCCGAAACACCAGTCTCAATCTGGATCCGGGGGCGTATCAGCGCCCCGACGCGGCGATCGAGTCGATCAGGGGGCGCACGCCCGACAGGTCATAGCCCGCCTGTGCCGCAGTTTCGAGCAGCTCTGCCGTGGGTTGATGCCCGGCGCGGGTCAGTGCCCAAAGTACGGTCGAGCGGTTGCCCGAGCGGCAATAGGCGATCTTGCGGCCGGGCAGGGCCAGTGCCTCGGCCTGGGCATCGACCATGTCGGGGGTCACCTGGCCGGGAACAAAGGGGATCTCGCGATATTCCATCCCGGCAGCCTCGGCCGCGGCCTTCATCGCCAGGCTGTCTTCGTCGGGACCGACCTCGGCATCGGGCCGGTTGTTGATCAGGACGCGAAAACCCTCGGCCGCCAGTGCTGCAAGTTCCTCGGGGCGGATCTGAGGCGAGACCGAAAGTTCGGGGGTAAGTTGGCGCAGGTCCATGATGGGCTCCTTAGGTTCGGCCTTGGCAATCGGATGGAAGACGGATCGCCACCTTTGGCCCGTCTGTCAAGCGCCTCCCACATCCGGGATCAGGTAACCGGGACGTTCTCCTCGACCAGCAACGGCAGTTGCGCGAAATCGTCGAAACGACCAGTGTGCTGCATGTCCTCGATCCCGGACTTGCGATATCCCAGCGTAAACAGAAGGAACGGCACCCCTGCATTCGCAGCGCATTCGGCGTCGAACTCGCTATCCCCGACATAGACGCCGCGGGGGCGGTCGGGACTGGCCCCAAGGCCGCGGAAGGCTGCCCAAAGCGGTGCGGGATCGGGCTTCTTCTGAGGCAGGGAATCGCCGCAGACGATCGCGCCGAATAGTCGCGTCAGTCCGAAATGGTCCAGAATTGCCATGGTAGGACCGGTCGGCTTGTTCGTGCAAAGACCCAGCGGGTAACCCCGATCGGCCAAAACCCCCAGGCTTTCCGCGACATTCGGATAAAGCCGGGTCAGCGCCGTCGCCTCGTGATAGCGGACCATGAACGACGCGACCAGATCGCGATGGGCCTCGACCGGCAGATCCGTAGCGGCGATAACGCGTCGCCACAGCAGGTCGACGCCGCCGCCGATGAAGCTGCGCACCTGATCCAAGGTCAACGGCGCCGTGTGCTGGGCACGCAACACGGCGTTCACGGCGGCGTGGATATCGGGGGCGCTGTCGATCAGGGTGCCGTCAAGATCGAAGACGACCGGACAGGGCGCAAGGCAGGTATTCATCAGCTTCTCCATTTGATCGAGCAGCCCATCGAGGCGATCTGCTCTTGCGGGCCGTGCCCGGTTTCAGCGATCTGGGCCATCGCCTCGTAAAGCTCGCGCCGGGCCAGCGGATCACCAGCATTCCGGCCCGAACTGTCCAGCCGCCCGCGATACTGCAGTTCCAGCGCGGCGTTGTAGCCAAAGAAGTCCGGCGTGCATTGCGCGTCATAGGCGCGGGCAACCTGTTGGCTTTCGTCGTAGAGATAGGGAAAGGTGAAGCCGTGCTTTCGCGCCAGTTCTTTCATCTGCTCGGGACCGTCCTGTGGATAAGTCTCGACGTCATTGGCGGAAATCGCGACGACCCCGATGCCCAGTTCCCGCAAGCCGGCTGCGTCGCGCTGGATGCGGTCGATGATTGCTTGCACATAGGGACAGTGGTTGCAGATGAACATCACGAGCGTCCCGCGCGGTCCAGCGACATCCTGCAGGCTGAATACCTTTCCATCCGGGTCCGACAAAGCGAAGTCCGGCGCCCGAAGGCCAAAATCGCAGACAGGTGTGCTGACCGCCATGTGACAACCTTTGTTGGCTTCCCGAATTCTTCCGTAACACGCAAAACCCGCCGATGCCGACAGGTTCGATACACATTTTCGGCCAAAGTATGAAAGCGGAGGGCGATTTTTACGCGGTTTCAGATCGTTGCAGCACTATTAATATAACATAATACCAATTATTCAGCATTCACGTTACCCCCTCGCGCAGCTCGATGATTGGGAAAAATCAATCCTGCTTCCATCCCGTTTCCGACACCTGAGTAACCTCGACACCTTATCAAGTCGCAAAATGAGCGCCGTCGTGCTCGCCAAGTAAATTTTCGCTGCAAGCGCATCCTGTGGGATCAACGCGGAATATATTGCAATTAAGGCGGAATTCCCGAAGCCATCAGCCTGGCGCATAGCTGCAATGACCTTTATCTGCCTCCACATGCTGCGATGCGGCATCTATGTTGGTAGCGCAAACATAAGGATGAACACGATGCATAGCGCAGCTCTTTCCGGTCTTGGCCGCAACCACGTTTCTTCGAAATCCGGCCACTCCCTTACCCGTCGCGTCAAGGCGTTCTTCGTTGCGCGCCGCGAACAGCGCCAAGTGTTTGACCAGCTGAACATGTCGACCGACCGCGAATTGGCCGACATGGGCCTGAGCCGCTTCGACATTTCGCAGATTGCGACTGTTTCCGGCCGTCAAGCGGCAGAAAAATACCTCGCGGGCTGATCGCCCGCAGGCATCTGGCAGGTCGGGCGGAATTATTCCGGCCCCTGCCCGAAAGTCGAACTTTCGCATTTCACCAACTGGCATTAGCGTCGGCGCGTATCGTCACCTTTCAGTCGCCAGGTTTCATCGGTCATGGACAAGGTCAAGGTCGTCATTTGCGTCCCAAACCTTCATGGCGGAGGTGCCGAGCGTGTTGCCCTGCAACTGGCGCGCGGCTTGGACCCGCAGCATTTCGATGCGCGGCTTTATGTCCATGAACGCCAGGGCACCCTGCTGGGCATGATTTCGCCCGAAATGCAGGTGACATTTCAGAACGACAAGCCCTATCGCCGCAACCAACTGCCGCGAAATTTCCTTGGCAGCCTTGATCAGGCCCGTGATGCGGACGTCGTGGTCGGTGCGAACGAAGGTCGTGCTTCGGCGCTGGCGCTGGTCGCCGGGCGATTGCTGGGCAAACCGGTGGCGCTGTGGCTGCACACGGACTGGGCCCGGTTCTCGCAACGTGTCAGTTGGCGGCAGCGGCTGGCGCTTAGGCTATATCGCCATGCCAGTGCCGTCGTCGCCTGCTCGGATGGGGCGGCGCGTTCCTTTGCGGGCATGTTTCCCCAAATTCCCCTTCGAACTATTTCCAATGGCATTCCCGTCGCGCAGGTTCGGCGGCTGGCCGAAGAACCCCTGCCACCCGAAGATCAGGCACTGTTCACCGATCCGGTCGTTGTCACCGTCGGTCGGCTGGATCACCCCAAGGCCCATGATCTGCTGATCGCGGCCCATGCGCAGCTTCGCGAGGGCGGCCATTGGCACCGGCTGGTGATCCTGGGCGAAGGTCCCTTGCGCGGCGCGCTGGAGGATCAGGCGCGCGAGCTTGGCGTTGCCGACAGCGTTCATTTCCTGGGCTTCCAAAGCAATCCCTATCGCTACATGCGCCATGCCACGGTCTTCGCGCTGTCCTCGCGCTACGAAGGCTTTGGCCTTGTCCTGGCCGAGGCGCTGGCTTGCGGCCTGCCGGTCGTCTCGGCCGATTGTCCCTCGGGTCCGCGCGAAGTGCTGGACGGCGGCCGCTTCGGCATGCTGGTGCCACCCGAGAACGCAGCGGAACTGGCGGCCGGGATCGGCGCGCTTCTGGCTGATCCCGAAAGACGCAAGGAACTGGTCCGCATTTCTGGGGAACGCGCGCAAGACTATGATATTTCCACCATGGTCGATGGCTGGAGCAGGCTGCTGCAAGTGCTTGCCCGGCCCCCTGCCCGCTGATCCCACGATCCGCATTGCCGTGCTCTGGCCGATCTTGCGGCGCGCCGACGCTTCACCTACATCTTCATCAACTACCGAAAGGACCTGCTATGGCAATGGAAGCCCAGGACATCGAAGCGCTGATCCGTGCAGCCTTCCCCCAGGCCAGGATCACGATCACGGATCTGGCCGGCGACGGAAACCATTATTCGGCCGAGGTGATCGACGAAAGCTTCCGTGGGCTGAACCGGGTCCAGCAGCAGCGCGCCGTCTACGCCGCGCTTCAGGGCCGGATGGACGGCCCGCAAGGAGAGCTTCACGCCCTGGCCCTGACGACCAAGGCCCCCGAATAAGGTTTGTCAGCGCCCTTGGCCGCGTGGCCCGGCGCCCATGATACGGAAGGAAGTGCCAGATGACGGATGCACGTCAGAAAATTCAGGAAACCATTGATGGCACGGATGTCGTGCTGTTCATGAAAGGCTCCAAGGAAATGCCGCAATGCGGGTTTTCCAGCCGCGTTGCAGGCGTCCTGAACTATATGAATGTCGACTATCGCGATGTCGACGTGCTGAAGGACGCGGATATCCGGCAGGGGATCAAGGACTTTTCCGACTGGCCGACCATTCCGCAGCTTTACGTCAAGGGCGAATTCGTCGGCGGTTGCGACATCGTGACCGAGATGACCCTTTCAGGAGAGCTGGACCAGCTGTTCGACAAGGCGGGCGTTTCCTATGACAAGGATGCCGCCAACAAGATCCGCGAAGCGAACGCCTGATCCTTCGCATCCAGGCGATCGAAAAAAGCCCCGCGGTTTGCGGGGCTTTTGCTTTCTTGGTGATCGGCAGGTAGGTCGGAATGGGCTTAATCAGGATCCTCGTCGCGATGTCGCCAATCCTGAAACCTGCCGGCTAACGTCACGCCCACCGCCAGCGCTCCCAACAGCGGGGCAATGGTTCCGGCCCTTGATCCGGGACGATCCGACGACCCGTTCATCGCACCGAAACCCATCCTGCGGGCCGTGGTTTCGCCCGCGCGGCGGGCCGCGCCGTAAAGCCTTGCTTCGGCCTGATCGGCGGCGCGGTTCGCCCGGTATCCCAGGTCGTCAGTGACCGAGTGAACCTTTTGTTCGGCAAGATCCAACACCGCCGTCGCCTTGGCGGAAGCGCGGTCCAGCGCTTCATCCGCAGCGGTCGAAGCCCTTTCAAGCGCGGTATTGGCCAGCAGGTTAAGCTGCTGCTCGACCTCGCTTTTCAACTCGTCGGTGGTTGGCACCGGATGGCGTTCGACCCGCGCGATCAGCAGGACCAGAATACCCACCGCGAACAGGACGCCGCCGATCGCGATGGATGCGGCCATGGATCCCCAGCCCAGGTGGTGGGCCAGATAGGTCCACAAGGCGGCAAGCAGGAATCCCCCGCCAAGGATCAGAAGAACCCCTGCCCCCGCCACTAGCCCCGTCCGACGAACCTTGTCCGACAGGGCCAGTTGCATATTCCTGGTATAGGCGAACATCCGGGATCAGCGGCGCGCGATGATCAGGCCAAGCAGGAAGCCGACCCCCGCCGCGATGCCAAGGGCCTGGCCGGGGTTCCGCCGGACCATCCCTGACAGATCGTCATAATAGTCCTCGGCATAGCCCGCGACCTCTCCGGCGCGACGCTCGCCTTCGCGATAAAGCCGACGGGCCTCGTCACGGGCCTGCCCGGCATATTCCTGGCCGCGGTTGCGGGCCTGGTCGACATATTCGGCACCACGCTTGCGGGCGGTATCGACGAACTCGGCACCTTTATCGCGCACATTCTCGTAAAGTTCGGCGCCGCGCTGCTTGGCGGTGTCCAAAGCCTCGGCGGCCTCTTCTCCGGCGCGGCGCGCTTCGCGAGCGGCATCTTGCGCGGCACGACGCGCTTCGGCCTTCAGGTCACCGGTCGAGTCCTGATTGGTCATGAGACTGTCCTTTCATGGTCCAATTGCTGTCGGGGTCTCAACGCGGCGACCGGCCAATCGTTCCAACAATGGCAGCGGCGCACGACCGCTTGATCTGTCATCGGGCACAGGACATCATCGGGACCAATGACTTCCAGGCCGAGATTGAAACTGTCCCTGTCAACCTCCGTGGGACGAGGATCGGCCATCTGCATTTTCGTGCCCTGATTTGCGCCAGCGCAAGGAACAGGACGAATTTCCGGCCTATGGGTCGGGAAAGTGATCCGTGGAAGGAGCCTGTCCCATGCCCGACGCCAAACGCCCCCGCATTCCCCGAGGCATGAATCCCGAAGGGCCCGCGCTTTGGTCCTATGGTTTCCGGCCCTTTTTCCTGGGTGGAGCGATCTGGGCCGTGTTGACCATGGCCCTGTGGATCGCGGCGCTGGTCCATGGCCTGCCCCTTGGCGGTGATTTCGGGGCCGCGCTTTGGCATGCCCATGAAATGGTCTTCGGTTTTGCTTCCGCCGTGCTGGCGGGCTTTCTGCTGACTGCGATCCCGAACTGGACCGGAACCTTGCCGGTGTCGGGTCGGGCACTGATCGGGCTGTTCTCGCTTTGGGTGCTGGGGCGCATCGCCATGACGGGGGCCGAATGGATCGGCGTCTGGCCGGCCGCTTTGATTGACGCGTTGTTCCTGCCGGTCCTGCTGGCCACTGCAGCGCGCGAGATTGTCGCGGGTCGGAAATGGAACAACCTGAAGGTGCTGATCGGTGTCGCTGCGATCATGGTCGGCAATCTGGGCTTTCATGCAACGGTGCTGCTGGGCGGCGATCCGGCTATCTGGCTGCGCGCGGCGATTGCGGGCTATGTCGCGCTGGTCATGATCATCGGGGGTCGGATCATTCCCAGCTTCACCCGGAACTGGCTGAGCCGGCAGAATGCGCAGACGTTGCCAGTGCCCTTCAACCGCTTTGATGTCGGCGTCATTGGCTTTTCCACGCTGGCGCTGATCATCTGGACCATCGCACCGGAAGCCTTGTTGACAGCCCTGATGGCGTTGGTGGCGGGTGGCCTGAACGTCGCGCGCCTTGCGCGCTGGCGTGGCCTTGCCACGCGGGCCGAGGGGATATTGCTGGTCCTGCACCTATCCTATGCCTTCGTGCCGCTGGGCTTCCTGACCATCGCGGCGTCTGGCGCGGGACTGGTACAGCCTGTCTCGGCCCTGCATGTGCTGACGGTGGGCGTGATCGGGGCGACGATGCTGGCGGTAATGACGCGGGCGACGCGCGGACATACCGGCCGGACGTTGACGGCTTCGCCCCTGACCCTGATCGCCTATCTCTGCCTTTTTGCGGCGGCGCTGGCGCGGCCGCTGGCCGACCTGTCCGGAGGGCTTTGGCTGATGGAGGCCGCAGGTGGCCTGTGGATATTGGCCTTTGGCCTGTTCGTCCTGGAATATGGCCCGATGCTTATGATGCGGCGTCCCCAGCCAAAGATGACCTGATGCCCGCGTTGGGATAGCCGCCACTTTACGGCACAACCCCGTAAAACGCGCCAAAGCAATCCTCTCGTTCAGCTTCGTTTCAGATTCGGGGCGCTCTGAGTCATCCAAACCCGCCGAATCCGAAGGTCGGGAGTTGGAGGCGCAGATGGAAACGATGCCGTTCCTGCTGGTGTTCGGGCTTGTCGGACAAGCCATGTTCACCGCACGATTCCTGGTGCAGTGGATCGTCAGCGAGCGCTATGGGCGCAGCACGATCCCGATCGCATTCTGGTGGTTCAGCCTGGCGGGCGGCGTCATGTTGTTCACCTATGCGCTGGCACGGCATGATCTTGTCTTCACGCTGGGCCAGGCCGCGGGGCTTGTGGTCTATGCGCGCAATCTGTGGATGATCCGCAGCGCGCGTCAGGACGTCCCTGCATGACCATGACGGGCACCCGGTCCACCCAGCCCTCGCGGCTTGCCGCGCTTGGCGACATTTTCCGCGACTCACAGCTTCAGCTGGCACTTGCGATGTTCGCCGCGATGGCGGTGCTGGGCATCCTGCTGCGTCCGGCGCTTCCCATTGACGAGACCCGATACCTGACCGTCGCGTGGGAGATGCGGACCGGCCATGACTGGCTGGTTCCACACCTGAACGGCCACGCCTACAGCGACAAGCCTCCACTGCTGTTCTGGCTGATCAATCTGGTCTGGCTGGTCACCGGTCCGTCCGAGATCGCGGCGCGGCTGGTCGCGCCGGCATTCGGGCTGCTGACCATTCTGGCCACGGCGCAGCTGGGCGCGCGGCTTTACCCGGCCCAACCTGAACTGGGCGGCCGCGCCGCGCTGATCCTGTCAAGCTCGCTGGGGTTCAGCCTTTATGCCGGACTGACCATGTTCGATTCCATGCTGGCGCTTGCCACGGTTCTTGGCGTGCTGGCCCTGTCGTCTATCCCCGACGGTCGGGGCGATCAGGCGCGGCCTTGGCTGCTTCTTGGCGTGGCGCTGGCCTTTGGCGGTCTGGCGAAGGGGCCGGTCATCCTTTTGCACCTGATGCCCGTCACGCTGACGACCTTGATGTGGAAGCGGATACCTGCGCGCAATCTGACAAAGGGCGTGGCGATTGCCCTGCTGACCGGGGTTGGGATCGTCAGCCTGTGGCTTGTTCCCACCCTTGCCCGCAGCGGCGGCGAATACCGCGAGGCGATCCTTTGGACGCAGTCGGCGGGGCGTGTCGTTCAGTCCTTCGCCCATCAGCGCCCGGTCTGGTATCTGTTGGCGACCCTTCCATTGCTTCTGTGGCCCTGGGCCTGGTCCCCGACAGTCTGGCGCGAGGCACGCTTTCCCCAACCCCTGCCCGTCTGGATCGGCGCGACGCTGATCATCTTCAGCCTGATCAGCGGCAAGCAGGCGCATTACCTGCTGCCGGTCTTGCCAGCCTTTGCCCTGGCTTTCGCGCCCGCCTTGGCCAGTGCCCGGCGCGGGGCTCCGCTGGCGGCCATGGTTCCCGCGGCGGCGGCGGTGCTGCTGCTTGCCGTGGTTGCCGGCGTCGGACCGCACACATTGGCCATTGCCGCCGACCCGTTGCCGATGGCGCTGCTGGTCACCGGCACCATGATTGTCGTGGCCTTGATGCTGGCGCGCGGCGGGCTTCCCGTCTGTGTCGCCGCCCCGCTGGTTGTCGTGTCGCTGTCCTGCCTTTTCCTGGGCCGGATGGGCGAAGCCTATGACGCGACGCCGATGGCCCGCCGCATCGCTCCGCATGACCAGGATGGCATCGGCCTGGTCGATGGACGGTATCACGGGCAGTTCGGTTTTGTCGGCCGGCTGCGTGAACCCCTCACCCTGCTCGACCCCGCCGCCGACGGTACGGCCTGGCTGCAAGCCTGTCCGGGCAGGATCCTGATCGGCCCGGTGGACAACGGGCCGGGCCTGCCCTCGGACACCGTCGATTTCCGGGGCGAGACCTGGGGCACATGGCTGCCCCGGTCCTCTGACCAGATCAATTCGAAAGGCGGCGCAAAATGCCGGTAAACATCGACCGCATCTCGATCGTGATCCCCTGCCACAATGAGGGTGGGGCAATCAACGCGCTGGTTGCCGAAACCTTCGCCACCCTGGGGCCGCTTTGCGGGGAAGTCCTGGTGGTCGATGACGGATCGACCGACGCCACCGCGCAAAACCTGCTGCGCGAGTTCGGTGCAGAGCCCAGGTTTCACCTGATCCGTCACCGCCGCTGCTGGGGGCAATCCTCTGCGGTGAGGTCTGGCGTGCGTGCAGCGACCGGCACTTGGATCGCCACGATGGATGGGGACGGGCAGAATCCGCCCGACCAGATCCTTCAGTTGATCCGTCGGCTGGCCGAGGGCAATGACGACGCGGTCGGGCTGGTCCAGGGCCAGCGCCGCGACCGGCAGGATGCGGGCAATCGCAAGCTGGCCTCGCAGGTCGCGAACCGTATCCGCAATCTGTGCCTTGGCGACAACGTGTCGGATTCTGGGTGCGGGCTGAAACTTTTCCGCCGCGATGCCTGGCTGGCGCTGCCGTTCTTCGACCATATCCACCGCTTCACCCCGGCGATGATGCAGCGCGAGGGCTGGCTTGTGCTGGTCGCGCCGGTGACACACCGACCGCGTGTGGCCGGTGTCTCGAAATATTCGAACTGGCGGCGCGGCATGGTCGGAATCGTGGACCTTGTCGGTGCCGCATGGCTGATACGCCGGACCGGCGTGCCTTCGGCACCCGAGCGGCTTGATGGGGCGCCGCTGCTTGCATCCGCGCCGGAAAGCATGATGGCGCGGCACACGGCCCAGCCCCTTGACCTTCTCGATGCGACCGAGCGCGCTGCATCATGAAGCACCATCCCGCCAGAGCAATCGCAAGGGGGTGCGCCTGAATGCGAAGGCTCGATCACGAAAGCGGGTCGGTTGCCGTCGCGGGATCGCGCCCAACCCTTCGTGGCCTGGGCCGCTTCCTTGCCACGGATCGTGACCGGACCGGCATGGCACTGGCAGGGATCGCACTGATCACGTTTTGGCGGATCGTCGCGCTGTATTTCAACCGGACCGAGCTTTGGGTCGACGAGGCGCAATACTGGCTGTGGGGGCAATCCTTTTCGTTCGGGGCCTATTCCAAGCCTCCGCTGATCGGCTGGCTGATCGGGGCCATGACCGGGCTCTTCGGGAACAGCACCTTTGCAGTGCGGCTTGCGGCGCCTCTGATCCACGGTCTGGCGGCCTGCACTGTACTGGCCCTGACTGCGCGCGTTGCCAGTCCACGAGCGGCGGCACTGGCGGGGCTGGGTTATGCAACCATGCCGGCGGTAACGCTGGGCTCGATGCTGATTTCGACCGATACACCGCAGATGCTGGCCCTCGCACTGGCGCTGCTGGTGCAGCATCGTCTTGCACGTGCGCCCGGCGTGTCGGGGGCGATCCTGCTTGGCCTTGCGGTCGGCCTTGGGCTGCTGGCGAAACAGGCGATGGCCTTTGCTGTTCTGGGCATGGGGCTTGCCGGCTGGATCTCGGCCGACTGGCGCATCGCCCGGCGTGACCTGATCCTCGCGGCGGCGGTGACACTGGCCGTGGTTGCGCCGAACCTGTGGTGGATCGCATCCCACGGCTTTGTCACCTTTCATCATCTGGCTGAGTCCGGATCGTCGCAGGGGTTCGGCCTGCACATTTCCGGCACGCTGCGCTTCTGGGCCGAACAATTTGCGGTCATGGGTCCGGTGGCTTTCGCGGCCCTCCTTCTGTCCCTGCGCAACCCGCCGCAAGCGATGCACGGACCGCTGGCGGTGGCGGTGGTGATCCTGGGCATCGTGACGCTTCAGGCGCTGGGTTCACACGCGCTGGCCAATTGGGCAGTCAGCTTTACCGTCGCGGGGAGTATCGTGGCGGCGGTGTGGCTGGCGGACCGCCCCCGGCTTGCGGCCATTTCGATCGGTTTCGGCCTTTTGGTCGCCCTGCTGCTGCCGCTTCTGGCCATCTTCGGCACGGGCTGGCGCGGTCCCGGTGGCAGCCTGCTGCTGTCTCGCTACATGGGCCATGCCGAAATCAGCGCGCGTGCGATCGACTATGCCCATCAGCATGACACGGCAGTGATTACGGCGCATGACCGCGGCCTTCTGGCGGATCTGAGCTGGCAGGCCAGGGGAACGCGCCTGCGGATCGAGGCTGCACCCCATACAGGTGGCCCGCGTCACCATTGGGACCTGGCCTTTCCCTTCAACCCCAAGGAGCTCGGCCTTGTCGCGGTTCTGCTGCGAGGAGAGCCACCCGCCTGTGCCACGACCAGTGAAAGCTGGACCGCCGGACCCGGCTTTGCCGAAGGCCGAAAGCTCACGCTGGCCATGGCGTCTGCCGCCTGCCTGATGGATGCCTCGCATGAATGATCCGCTGTTTTCCCGACTGCATGTCATCGCACTGACCTCTGCCCTGGCCGTGGCCTGCATCTTCGCGGCGTTTCCCGGTCTTGATCTTGCGATCTCTGGCCTGTTCACCAATGGGCAGGGACGGTTCGCGCTGGCGGGAAGTTCCCTTGCGATTGCGGTGAACGATGTCCTGAGGATCGGGCTGAACGCTTTCTTCATCGCCATCTGCGTGCTCGTTTTGATTGGCCGAGGCCTTCGCCTGACGGCAAGATCCGGGGCAGACAACTGGCGCTTTCTGGCGGGCGTGTTCCTGATGGGGCCGGGCCTGATCGTCAACGGGCTTCTGAAGTCCTGGGTGGGGCGCGCGCGCCCTGTTCAGATCACGGAATTCGGCGGTGAAAAACTGTTCACGCCGATGTTGCAGATCAGCGATCAATGCGCGCTGAACTGCTCGTTTTCCTCGGGCGAGGTGGCGATGGTTTCGACATTCGTCTTTGCGATGCTGGTGCTGGCATGGCCGCATTTGGGACGGCGGGGCAAGCCTGTCGCGGCTGTGTCGGGTGTGCTTCTGATCTGCCTCAGCGTCCTTCTGCGGGTGGGACTGGGTCGGCATTTCATGTCGGACGCACTGTCATCCGTGGCGATCTCGGCCCTGGTGGTGCTGGCGGCCTATCGGGTGTTCGATCTGGCACAGGCCCGGATGCGGCTGACACCCGGCGCGCTGATCGACGATTGTCGGACACTCATTGCCATTGCGACGGGACGGGCTGCACCCGCGCCTTCGCGGACACCCATCCTGCCAGAGGAAAGCTCTCCGCAAATCCTGTCCGAAAGCGCCACGGTGGAACAACACTGACCGTTACGCTCGGTCCCGGCACGCAAGGGCGCTTTGGGACCGTTGCGTTCAGCCAGCTTTCAGTTTCGCAGTTCAGCAGACCCGAAAAAGAACGGGTTCCATCTCATGCTGCGTTTTCGCCATCTGCTTTCCATCGCCGTGCTGGCCGTCATCTTGACGCTCGGCTATCTCGTCAGCCTTCAGGTGAATGGCAATTTCCACGCCATCCTCCCGGGACAGGCCTATCGTTCGGCCCAGCCTTCGGCCCAAAATCTTGAACGCTGGGCGGGCCAGGCGGGTATTCGCAGCGTCATCAACCTGCGCGGCGCACATCAGGGAACGCCCTGGTATGACGCCGAGATCGCGGCCTCGCAAAAGCTTGGCATCGCGCATTTCGATTTTGGCATGTCCGCTGGCCGCCGGCTGTCTGATGAGGATGCCGAAACTCTGATCGCACTTTTGCGAGACGCGCCAAAGCCGGTGCTGATCCACTGCAAATCGGGCGCCGATCGGACAGGCCTTGCGGCGGCACTGTATCTGGCCCAGCTCGGCAAGGGAGAGGGGCTGGCAGAGGCGCAGATTTCCATCCGCTATGGTCATATCTCGATCCCCCACACCAACGCCTGGCCCATGAACGAAAGCTGGGAAGCGATGGAAGGCAGGTTCGGATATGAATCCTGACCCCCTGCCCCGCGCCGATGCGCAGAGACCCGTGAAATCACCCTTAAGCAATCGAGGTAACGTCATGTCGGAAACCCTGCTTGTCCTCTGCATGAAATGGGGCACGCTTTACAGCGCCGATGATGTCAATCGGCTGGCGGCGGGCGTCAGCAACCACCTGAACAGGCCCTATCGCTTCATCTGCTTCACCGATGATGCCAAGGGCCTTGCTCCAGGGGTCGAGGCTTTTCCGCTGCCCCCGCTTGGTTTGGCCAAGGGACACAAGGACAGCCGCTGGCAGAAGCTGGCGCTGTTTCGCAAGGATCTGTTTGGCCTGCGGGGCACGGCGCTGTTTCTGGACCTTGACCTTGTGATCGTCGGCGATCTTGCAAGGTTTTTCGATCAGCCGGGAAGGTTCCTCATCATCCGCGACGATGATCTTTTCCGCCCCAAGCCGTTGCGCAAGATCAATCCCGCCCGTGACCGCTTCCTGCACAGCGTCGGCAATTCGTCAGTCTTTCGATATGAGATCGGCGCGCACGACTATATCCTGGATGCCTACCTGTCGGATCCCGTCGCCGCGACATCACGTTACGAGATCAGTCAACAGTTCCAGTCGGCCCAACTGGCGCAGCACGGAAACCTGAACTACTGGCCCAAGGGCTGGTGTGTCAGTTTCAAGAATGACTGCGTGCCGCGCAACTTCCGCAGCTTTTTCAAGGATCCGTCCCTGCCCGAGGATGCCGGGATCGTCCTTTTCGCGGGCAACCCCAAGATGTCCGAGGTCTTTTCCGGCGGCGGGCATAAATGGTATCGCCGCATCGGCCGGATCGACTGGCTGCGAACGGCATGGGAGGGTTGACGGCGTCCTCGCCTTGCCAATGGGTTCCGCATCGCGCTGAGCCGTGGCAGTTCGTCCGTTAACCATGATCTTCAAAGGAAGATGACCTGCCCGATTCCGCGTGCGACGTCTTAAGCCGAGGAATGGGCAGCGCCGGTGATTTTGCTGAGCGCAATTCAGGATGCCGCGGACCTCAGGTTGCCATCGTGCGACAGGAACGCGTTGTCAGTGGGTTGTTATGCATATCGCAGGAATATGTCGATTTTCGCTTGTCGGGCCGGGGGATTGGCGGGCCTATCGCGGCGCTTCGAAAGACCAGCATGAAGCCATTGCCGCAAAGCAGGTCGCATCGCTTTTCGCGCCGGCGCGGGTCGAGCAGCGGCTGGCGACATTCGAACATATCACCCTTGCTTCAATGAAGGCGCAGAGCGATCAGGACTTTCATTTCCTGGTGCTTGCGTCAGAGCTGATGCCGGAAATCTACCGTGACCGCCTCAGCAGGATTTGCGCCGGTGTGCCGCAGGTCTCACTGCGGTTCTTTCCGGTGATCGGCGCCGGGGCCGCGCAGATGCAGGTGATGTCGGATCTGGGCCTGTCCTATCGCCAGACTTTGCAATTCCGGCTGGACGACGACGATGCTCTATCCGCGAACTATGTCGGAAAGATGCGGACCTATTGCACGCCCTTGGCCCGTTCAAGAATGCAGTTTTCCGCCAGCTTCCACCGGGTTGCTTTTGTAAATACGGCAGACGGAACCGGGTTCGCCAAGGATCTTCCCTTCATGAGCGCGGGCACCGCCGTGCTGCACCATCGCCGGACGATCTTCGCCTTCGGACATTTCGGTCTGCGAAAGCGCTTTCCAGCCGTCAGCGTCCCTTCCTGCCACTCGCTGATCCTGAAACACGACACGAATGACAGCACAGTGGAGCGACCGCCGCCGCGGTCCAAGATGACAGTCCAAAAGATGCGAGAGTATCTGGACCAGAATTACCCCTTCCTTGATGGCGAAGGATTGCGGCTGCTTGGCCACGCGTAAACCGGAAGCGACAGGCAGTAGTGGGACAGACCCATCCAGGGCACCGCCCCTGCCCGCTCAGTCCAGAGATGCCGTGCACTTTTGTTTGCAGTATCTGGCAGAAAGTCGGATCACATCTGCGGATCGGCGGCCAAGCAATCAGCACGGGGCTGGTTGAGGCGCGGTCATCCAAGTCATTGATTTAATGGTACCGCCTTCCCGGTTCGAACGGGAGACCCCCAGATCCACAATCTGGTGCTCTAACCAACTGAGCTAAGGCGGCACTGGCGCGGTATCTAACGCCAGATCATGGGGGATGCAACCCTATCTTGTCGGATTTCGACACCCAATGTAATCAATGTTCGAAATGGGAATGACAAACCGGAAGGGCCGGACATGAGCATCAACAGCGAAAGCGAAATTGCGGCGAATCTGCAGATCGGACCTACCGACCGCGGCATGGTGCGCATCTATGTCGAGGGTGAGGGCGTCGACCTGCCCCTGGACTTCGATCCCGAAGAAGCCGAGGAAATTGCCGAGGAACTTCTCGCCGCGGCCGAGGCCGCGCGAGAGATGCGGACGGATTCGGGCAAAGGTGGAAAGTCCCCTAAGAAACCGCGCCGCTGACCCCCATCGGATCGGTCACGGCCATCAGGCGTCCGGTTGAAACGCGGGCAATCTCTCGCAGCAGGCGGGTGCGCCTAGCGCCCGCCAACCGGGTTTCGGGGCCCATGCGGATCAGTTCGGCACCCCAACTGTCCGCCATGATCAGACCGCAACCCTCTGGCAGCAGGTCCTGCGGGAAATCCGCGTCGATTGCCCAGAAGAACCGGTCGCAGAATTCCAGATAACCTTGCCACTTGCGGTCGGCGATGAAATCGGCCCGGCAGCTTTTGCACTCGACGACCCAGATTTCACCCTTGGGCGAGATCGAAATGACATCGACGCGCAAGCCCCCCACTGGCACGAATTCCGGCAGTGCGGCATGGCCAAGCGCGCTCAGCATCCGCGTGACACCGCGGGCAAGACGCTGGCCGGGCATGGCTGGCAGCAGCGTCGGATCATCTGCAGGTGAAATCTCGGTCATGCGCGTGACCATGAACTAAAAGAGAACATCTGGCAAGCTTCGGCGGTATCTCTGCCTGCCCTTGCAGCGGCACACGGGCAGGACTATCTATCGTGACTGGCGGGCTTCTGCTCTTCTCGTGTGCGGCCTTTTTTTCCACTGGCCTATAATTTCACCGAGGGGGCTGGCTCTGGCGGGGCCCTGGTCCCGTTACCCGGCTCCCACCTGGACATCCAGGCTTTCGGGGAAACCTGTGCTGCCACGGTCGCTGCGGTTCCCGCCACCCTTCCCTTTTCGTCCGATCCGAACGGAAAAGGGACGGCCCTTGCGGGCCGCCCCCTGTTTCGACGAGAGAGAGGTTGGGATTTCCTAGAAGCCGTAGACCAGCGACACACCCAGAGTGTTGTCCGTGCGGATCGCCCGGTCCGAAACGTACTCGGTCTTGTACGAGATGCGCGTCGCGAACGAGTCCGTCATCTTGAAGTTCAGGCCAAGCTCGTTGGTCGCGGTATCGTTGCTGTCGGACGTCAGATAGTCGGTGTCGTTGGTCAGGAAGAAGTTCTCGTTGACCCGATAGTAGAAGCGAGAGGACAGCAGGTAGCCGACGCCGGTTTCCGAGTCCGTCTCAAGCACTTCGGCGACCGGGTCGATCACGTTCACTGTCTTGGTATAGCGGATACCGACCGCGGCCTGGACGCGCCATGCCATCGTATCAGTCATGATGATGCGATAGCCGGGACCGATACCGAAATAGGCGTCACGTTCCAGCCGGCCATCGAGATCGGCAAAGGTATCGCCATCGTCAAGGCTGATCGGATCGTCGGCCAGCGCGTCGGTCGAAAGCCGACCCAGCGCAAAGCCATAGAAACGATCATTGATATCGTAAAGACCCTCATAAATCACATAGGTCTTTTCGGTATCGGTATCGCCGTTATTATCTTCGCCATATTCCAGCAAAATACCGATCGATTGCGAGAAAGGCGCCTGGTTATAGGAAAGGCGACCGGATAGGGTGAAATCCTGGTTCTCACTATTTCCGGTGCGACCGATATAGCTGAGCGCGACCGAGCCAAAAAGGCCCTGTACGCGATCAGGATTGCCGAAACGCGACGGATCCGAGGAACGGTCGAAATCGTCCTGAACCGCGTCTTCGACATCCTTCATTTGCTCGTTGACGTTGGAGATCCCGGTCGCATTCGCGCCGGCCGCGATTTCCTGCTGGGCAAGGGCGGGCGACGCAAGTGCGGCGGCCATTGCGGTTGCACCGGCGAGGCAGGCAAGAGCTTTCATGTTCTCAGTCCTTTTCTGAACCGTTTCCGTGTCCGCGATGCCGGTCAGGGCAATCGCAAGCATCTCTGCTGAACGAGAATTAGACGCCCTATTCCAACCCATAAAGACATGGCCGAAATTCACGACGCCTCGCATAAACGTGAAGTCTCTGCGCCAATTTCGCGTCGGCGGGAAATGGACCATTCAAATTCGTGATGAAACCAAATCGGCATTGGGAAATGCAGGTTCGTTTTTCGTTCTATTTCAGTTCTCAAAAGGAATATGGCCTCGCGGAAGAACGTGATCCGCCTTCGGCAACCTGCGCGCGATTTTTTGATTGCCTAAAATCAAGGCAAACAAAAACGCCCAATCACATAGCGGGCGTTGTTGCAAGATATCCACAGGTTTGGCCGGAAAAACCGTCAGGAAAGTACCTGTCGTGATGACGCAGACTGCCATCTGGCCGTGTGGGACGTGGCATTGATGCCCACGCGCCACAGAGGTGTGTCAGATTCTCCGCTATGGCTGAGCCGCTGGGATCGGCGCCGTCCCCGGCGCCTGATCCAGTCTCAGAAGGCTTCGGGGCGGGCCTCGCGCGCCATGTGGTCCAGAACCGCATTCACGAATTTCGCCTCGCGCCCGTCGGGGAAGAAGGCTTGCGCGATGCGGACATATTCGGTGATGACCACTTTAGGCGGGGTGCCCGACTGCACCAGTTCGGCGCCCGAGGCGCGGAACAATGCGCGCAGGACCGGATCGATGCGATCGATGGGCCATTTCGCGACCAATGCACGATCGGTCATCTGGTCGATCCGCGACTGCCAATTGACGGCGTCGTCCAGGATGCGGCGGAACAGGTTCTCATCCGCTTCGGCCGAGACGACATCGTCATCTTCGTCCATCCGGCCGATGCGCCACTGGCCGAATTCCGCGATCACGCGGTCGACGGATTGGCCCGAGGCCTCCATCTGGAACAGCGCCTGAACCGCATAGACACGCGCGGCCGAGGTCTTAGCCTGACGCGCGGCGCGCTCTTCCGGGCTGCGCCGGTTTCCACCTTGTCCGCTCATGCGCCCCGAGGTCCTTCCAGTTCGCCCGCAAGGCGGATGATGTCACGCTGCTTGTCCGCCGCAGCCGTGCCGGCGGGGCTGCGCGCTTCCCAATTGCGCTTCAGCGCGATCAGGTGCAGCGCGGCGGCGGCAGCGCCACCACCCTTGTTCTGCCCTTCGGGATCTGCGCGGACGGCGGCTTGGTCGTAATTCTCGACAGTCAGGATGCCGTTGCCGATGCAATGACCGTCAAGCCCAAGCAGCGTGATGCCGCGCGAGCTGTCATTGCAGACGGTGTCGTAATGCGTGGTCTCGCCCCGGATGACGCAACCCAAGGCGACATAACCGTCGTAAAGCCCACGCGAGGCGGCCAGGCCGATAGCAGTCGGAACTTCCAGCGCGCCGGGCACCTCGACCAGGTCGACGGTGGCGCCGGCCTCGGCCGCGATGGCCTTTGCTCCTGCGATCAGACCGTCAGCGATCTGACGGTAATAGGGCGCGACCACGATCAGCAGCCGGACGCTGCCCTCGATCCTGGGCAGCGGCAGCTGGTAGTGTTCGATGCTGGCGGCCATGGCTTACTCTTTTGGAATCGGACGCGTGGAATGGATCGAAAGACCGTAGGCGTCAAGCCCGACAACCTTGACCGGGGCCGAATTGGTCAAAAGAACCAGTTCGGACAGGCCCAGCGAGGACAGGATCTGCGCGCCAAGCCCGTATTGCCTCAGCACATGGGGCGAAACCTCGCCCTGTACAGGCAACTTGCGTTCAAGATCGCGGAACAGGACGACCACGCCCCTGCCCTCTTGCCCGATCAGGCGCATTGCGCTGGAAAGCTCGCCCGCATCCTCGCGCCCGACCCCCAGCACGTCGTGCAGCGCGTCCAGCGCGTGCATTCGCACCAGCACGGGTTCCGAAGTGGTCAGGTCGCCCTTGGTCAGCACGACATGTTCGGCTCCCGAGGTCTCGTCGGCAAAGATGCGCATCATCCAGTCGCCGCCGTGGATCGAGTGCACCGGGCGCTGTGCCCGTTCGGCGATCAGGTTGTCGTGGCGACGGCGATAGGCGATCAGGTCGCTGATGGTGCCAATCTTCAGCCCGTGATGTTGGGCAAAGGCCACCAGGTCCGGCAGGCGGGCCATGGTGCCGTCTTCGTTCATGATTTCGCAGATCACGCCCGCAGGATTCAGCCCGGCCAGGCGGGCCACGTCGACCGCAGCCTCGGTATGGCCGGCGCGGACCAGAACGCCTCCGTCGCGTGCGCGCAGCGGGAAAATGTGGCCAGGGGTCGCGATGTCGGGCGCGCCCTTGGTCGGATCGATGGCCACGGCGATCGTATGCGCCCGGTCATGGGCCGAGATGCCGGTGGTCACACCTTCGCGCGCCTCGATCGACATGGTGAAGGCGGTCTCGTGCCGGCTGGAGTTCTTGGGGCTCATCAGCGGCAGGCCCAGGGCGTCGATCCGCGCGCCGGGCATCGACAGGCAGATCAGCCCGCGGCCATGCGTCGCCATGAAGTTGATCGCCTCGGGCGTCGCCATCTGGGCGGGAATGACCAGATCGCCTTCATTCTCGCGGTCTTCGTGGTCGACCAGAATGAACATGCGGCCGTTGCGGGCCTCGTTGATGATCTCCTCGGTCCGGGAGATTGCATCGGACCAGTCGCGCTCAACGGGTCCGGGTTTCTCATACTGCATCCGCAACTCCTGCAAAGAAGGCCTGGCCGGTTACGAATCCCGCAAGCCCGCCCGCCGTCATCATCTCTCGCTCATGCGCGGTTTCACCGATCATCAGCACAGCATCGCCCGGCAGGCCCTGCGACCTGAGCCAGGCTTTCATTTCGTCCCGCATCTCTGACCAACTACTGCCAAAGGGGGCAAGCGGGCGACCCGACACCGCCCCGATCTGGCGCGCCAGCACGTCGGGCGCAAGGCCTGGCGCGCATCCCAGGTGTGGTGACGCGGCGATGCGCGCAATGCGCGTGGCCTCAGTCGACGGGATCGGCTGCCCGCGGCGAAAGACGCCAAGCGCGTTTGACGAATAAAGGAAGGCGACAAGATCGCGGCCCGTGGTCGCGCGGACCCCGGCATAGGTCTTGTAGTCAAGACCAAGTTCCTTTGCGCGGCGAACCTGCAGGCGGACGATCTCGACCGGCAGGCGCGCGCCTAGAAGGTCACGCCGCGCGACGTTCCAACAATGGGCGCGATAGCTGCTGCCCGCGCCCGGTCCGCCGTTATGCCCGATCCCCGCCATCAGCCCGCCTCGGCCAGACGTGCGACGTAGCGGGCCAGCGTGTCGATTTCCAGGTTGACCGCGTCGCCCGTCCTGACCGTGCCCCATGTGGTGACGGCCTGGGTATGGGGAATGACATTGATCCCGAAGGTATTGCCCTCGACCTCGTTCACGGTCAGCGAGGTGCCGTTCAGCGCGACCGAGCCCTTGGGCGCAATGAAGCGCGCCAGCGCGTCGGGCGCGCGAAAGGTGATGCGGGTGCTGTCGCCTTCGTCATGCATCCCTTCGATCAGGGCCACTCCGTCGACATGCCCCGAAACGATGTGACCGCCCAGTTCGTCACCCACGCGCAGTGCGCGTTCGAGGTTCAGTCGCTTGCCGCTGGCCCAGCCATTCGCGCCGATATTGGTCTTCGAGATGGTCTCCGCGGAAATGTCGACGTCGAACCAGTCTGCACCCTTGTCCACGACCGTCAGGCAGACCCCGTCGCAGGCGATCGAGGCGCCCAGGTCCACGCCGGCCATGTCATAGCTGCAGGCAATCCGCGCGCGCATGTCCCCGCGCATCTCGACATTGCTGACGGTTCCGATGTCGGTAATGATCCCGGTGAACATATCTGCCCCCATTCGCGGTACTCCGCCGAGACCTAGAGCCTTGCCGCGCAATCTTCAAGCGAAGCTATGCTCATGTGTCCGGCAAGTGCCTGAAAGACAGTGACAGCCCTGCAATATTCGTGCATTCACTTCGAAAAGGCCGGTATTCTACGGGCCCAGTTCACCAACTGCGACGCCGAATGATTTATACTGCGACTCATTTGCCCCGAGCCGGGAAGATGATGTGACCTTGTTGACCCGAGCCCCTGAACCCGCGCTGCCGGCCGCACTTGCCGTCCGGCCGCCGGGACATCGCGTCTTCCTGATGCTGCAGGGGCCACATGGCCCGTTCTTCGATCGGCTTGCGCGCCAGTTGCGTCAGGCCGGAGCCACCGTTTGGCGCGCGGGCTTCAATGCAGGGGACGAGTTCTTCTGGACCGACGGCGAACATTTCATCCGTCACACCGGCACGCCAGAGCAGTGGCCTGCACATCTGGAGCGTATCATCCACGAAAAGCGGGTGACGGATATCGTCCTTTATGGCGATGTGCGCCCGATCCACGCCGCCGCGCGCGAAGCAAGCCAGCGCTTCGGCCTGGTCCTGCATGTGTTCGAGGAAGGCTATCTTCGCCCCTTCTGGATCACCTATGAACGCGGCGGATCGAATGGCCACTCGCCACTGATGAGCATTCCGGTGCGCGAGATGCGCAATGCGCTGCGCGGCCGAGTCGGTGAACTCAGCCGTCCGCCCGCGCGCTGGGGCGATATGCGCCAGCACAAGTTCTATGGCGCGCTCTATCACTTCTTCGTCCTGATCGCGAATGCCAGGTACAAGGGATACCGGACGCATCGCCAGATCGGTGTGTTCAAGGAATTCCGCCTGAACCTGCGCCGTCTGCTGCTGACGCCGGTCGACATGTTCGCGCAATGGCGCGAGGCCGCGGCGATCCGGCAGGGTGGCTTTCCCTATGTCCTTGTGCCGATGCAGCTTGAGCACGATTCAAACTTCGTGGCGCATTCCCATTACGCCACCATGGCGGAATTCACCAATGAAGTGCTTGAGGAATTCTCGCGTTCGGCCCCGCGCCACCATCATGTCGTGTTCAAGGCCCATCCGCTTGAGGATGGGCGCGGCGGCATCCGGCGCGCGATCCTCGACAAGGCGCAGGAACTGAAGATCGCCACCCGCGTGCATTACGTCCGTGGCGGCAAGCTGGCCCAACTGTTGAACCAGGCGCGGGCGGTGGTGACGGTGAATTCGACCTCGGCGCAACAGGCGTTGTGGCGCGGGCTTCCGGTCAAGGCGATGGGACGCGCCGTTTATGACAAGCCCGGCATCGTTTCCGACCAGAGCCTGTCCGAATTCCTGCACGATCCCGCGCCGCCGAATGCAATGGCCTATCGCCGCTATCGCGACTTCCTGCTGGAAAGCAGCCAGGTTCCCGGGGGCTATTACGCCGAGCGTTCACGTGCCCATGCCCTGCGCATCGTGGTCGACATGATGCTGGCCTTCGAAGACCCCTATGAGGCCCTGATTGCCGGGCGCGGCAAGTATCGGCAACAGATGGAACATAATCCGGAATGAACTGCCGCGAAATTGTGGAAATGTTCATAACAGTGTTCTAGTTTACAGCAAAATCAACAGGGCGAAGCCCGTGATCGGACGAGAGAGACAGGAGTAACAGTTTGACCGCATTGAGTTCTTCGTGCTTGCGCGCTGAAAAGGCGCAGCCGGCACGCCGGCGGTGGACCAGCCGTCTGGGTCAATTTGCCATTCTGGGTGCCGTTATCCTGGTGACCGCATGCGGCCTTCCGCGCTCGGGTCCGACGCGTGGTCAGATCTATAGCGGCTCGGTTGAAAAGGGCGGCAGCACCCATGTGGTCAATGTCGATGACCGCGTGAACCGCGCTGCGAACTATTCGCCCGCCTATGGTTTCGGATCGGATTTCCAGTCGGCGGGTCAGGTCGGTGCCGATGAGGTTCGTCCCGGCGACGTTCTGGGTCTGTCGATCTGGGAAAACGTCGATGACGGTCTGCTGACCTCGATGGGCGCCAGCTCGACCCAGTTGCAGCAGCTTCAGGTGGACAGCCAAGGCTATATCTTCGTGCCCTATGCGGGCAAGATCATGGCCGCGGGCAACAGCCCGGACGAGCTGCGCCGCCTCATCACCGAGAAGCTGTCGACCCAGACACCCGACCCGCAGGTCATGGTGACGCGGGTCGCGGGCGATGGCGCGACCGTTTCGGTCCTGGGCAAGGTCCACGCGCAGGGTGTCTACCCGATCGAGCGTCCGACCCGCAAACTGTCCTCGATGCTGTCCCGCGCGGGCGGGGTGTCGATCGAGCCCGAGATCGCGGTGATCACCGTGAAGCGGGGCGGAAACAGCGGCAAGGTCTGGCTGCGCGACCTGTATTCCAACTCGCGCAATGACATTGCCCTGCGCCCCGGCGACATCATCCTTGTCGAAGAGGATCAGCGCAGCTTCACCGCATTGGGTGCGCTTGGCGGCCAGACCAAGGTTCCGCTGGGCAACGAGCAGGTCAACGCGATCGAAGCCGTGGCCATGGTCGGCGGCCTTCAGACCTCGCTTGCCGATCCCAAGGGCGTCTTCGTCATGCGTGAAGAGCCGCAATCGGTGGCGCGCGCCGTTCTGGGCCGCAACGACATCTACGGCACCCAGCGCATGGCCTATGTCCTGGACCTGACCAAGCCCGACGGCATGTTCCTTGCCCGCGACTTCGTCATCCGCGACAGCGATACGGTCTATGTGACCGAAGCGCCGATGGTTCAGTGGACCAAAACGCTCAACGTCATCCTTGCCCCGGTCAACCAGATCCGCACGACCGAACAAGGGTTCTGAGTTCATGCCCGAAACGAACAAGGCCGCCGGAGAATTCCGGCGGCTTTTCGTTTACAGCGGCGGGTTCTTCACCCACCCTCGTATCCGCCGGATCCTGACGCTGGCCGGATGGACGCCGACGCTGGGCCTGCCCGGCGCAGGGGACACCGTGGGGGTATGGGGCGCCAGCCCCACCGCCTGGCGGGGTGAGGCGATGGCACGACGCCGCGGCGCCCCCCTTCTGCGGGTCGAAGACGCGTTCCTGCGATCGGTCCTGCCCGGACGCGCAAATGGCGCCGTCGCGCGGCGTGGCCCGATCGGATTGATCCTTGATCCGCTTGGCCTGCATTTCCGCCCGGACCAACCCTCGCTGATCGAAAGCCTGATCCTTGACCCTGCGACCTCGCAACATGACGAAAAGGCCGCGCAGGTGATTTCACGGCTGATTGCAGCCGACATCTCGAAGTACAACGCGCATCTGCGCGACGTCGCGCTGCCCGGTCCCGGCTATGTGCTGGTGATCGACCAGACGCGCGGCGATGCCTCGTTGCTGGGGGTTGGGCGGGCAGAGTTCCTGCAGATGCTGACCGCGGCCCGTGACGAACATCCGGGCCAGCGCGTGGTGATCCGCAGCCATCCGGAAACCGCATCGGGGCTTAGACCTGGTCATTTCGACGCCGCCGACCTGAGGCCGGGGGACGAGATCTGCGACACGCCGATCTCTCCCTGGACATTGCTGGACGGGGCAACGGCGGTCTATGCCATGTCGTCGCAACTGGGATATGAGGCGCTGCTGGCCGGGCATCGTCCCCGGATTTTCGGCCAACCCTTCTATGCCGGATGGGGGCTGACCGCGGATGAGCACGGCTTTCCACGCCGCGGCCCCGCGTCGCGAGAGCGGCTGTTTGCCGCCAGCCACCTGGTTGCCCCTCTCTGGTATGACCCGTGCACCGACCGGCTGACCGATTTCGAAGGTGCCCTGCGCCAGATCGAGGCCGAGGCCCGCGCCTGGCGTCAGGATCACGCGGGTCACCTGGCCTATGGCATGAGGCTGTGGAAGCGTCCCTTCATCAGCCGCTTCTTCGGCAGCGGCAAGGGCGTCCGATATACCTCGCAGCCCAAGTCCGACGTCACGCTTGCCTGGGCCGGGCGGGCCGATGCTGTCCCGCAGGCCATCCGGGTCGAGGATGGCTTCATCCGGTCGCGCGGGCTGGGCGCGGCGCTGGTGCCGCCGCTATCCTTGGTCGCCGACGATCTTGGCATCTATTACGACCCGACGCGTGAAAGCCGGTTCGAGCGGATCATGGCCCGACCCTTGCCACCCGGGGGTGAGGATCGGGCGATGGATCTGGCGCGCAGTCTGGTCGCGGCGGGGGTGACGAAATACAACCTGTCCGGGCAGCTTCCGCCCTTGCCCCAGGGGCACCGCATCCTTGTGCCGGGCCAGGTCGAGGATGACGCCTCGATCCGGCTTGGAGCGGGGAGCGAGCGGCGCAACCTTGATCTGCTTGCTCGTGTCCGGGCCGAGAACCCGGATGCGGTTGTGATCTACAAACCCCATCCCGATGTCGAGGCAGGCCTGCGTCCCGGCCTGATCGCCGAGGATGATCTTGCGCGGCTGGCCGATGTCGTGGCGCGCGACAGCAGTGCGGCGGATCTGATGGCTGTGGTGGACGAAGTCTGGACCATCACCTCGACCCTGGGGTTCGAGGCGCTGATGCGGGGCCTGCCGGTCACGACACTGGGCGCGCCCTTCTATGCGGGTTGGGGGCTGACGCGCGATCTCGGTCCGGTCCCGGACCGTCGCCGGACCGGGGCGGATCTTGCACAGCTGGTCCACGCGGCGCTGATCGCCTATCCCCGCTATCACGACCCGGTCAGCAACTTGCCCTGCCCGCCCGAAATCGCGATGCAGCGACTGGCCGATCCTACGCAAGTGTCCGGCGCGGGTCCGGGATTGCGGTTGGTGGCCAAGGCGCAGGGGCTTCTTGCCAGTCAGGCGTGGATCTGGCGGCGTTAGTCGCGCAGCCAGCGATGCATGACGTCGGGACCAATCCGCCGGGTCTCGACAAGGCGAAACCGCGCGGCATCTGCCAGCCGCGCCAGTTCCAAGGAACCGAAGGCTGGCCGCGCATCACCGCCCAGAACGACGCCCGCCGTATAGCCGACAAGCTGATCGACCAGGCCGGCGCGCAGAAGACTGGCGGCAAGAATGCCGCCGCCTTCACAAAAGACGCGGGTTATCCCGCGAGAACCAAGCTGCGCCATGATGACGCCCGGCTCGCCCGTGATCTGCCACAGTGGGCCGTGATCCGGGTCCTCGGGTGGCAGCTCGGGCAGTTCCCCGGCAGAGACGACGATCCGCACCGGCTGGCGCAGGCAACCCATGCCCCGAACGTTCAGGGCTGGGCGGTCGGCGCGGGCGGTGCCGCCGCCCACCATCACGGCGTCATGGCTCATTCTCAGGGCATGGACATGGCGGCGCGCGGCCTCGCCCGTGATCCATTGGCTGTCGCCCGAGGCGGTGGCGATCCGGCCGTCGAAGCTGCTGGCAAGCTTCAGGGTCAGCATCGGGCGCCCGGCGGTCATGCGCGTCAGGAAGCCGCGCTGCAGCTCGCGCGCCTCATGCGCGCGAACGCCCTCGACCACCTCGATCCCGGCTTCACGCAGCAAGTCTATGCCCCGACCCGAGACGCGGGGATCGGGATCGGTGATCGCGGTCACGACGCGGCTTATCCCGGCGCGGACCAGCGCGGCCGCACAAGGTGGCGTGCGGCCGTGATGCGCGCAGGGCTCCAGCGTGACATAGGCGGTCGCCCCATATGCGGCCGCGCCCGCCTGGATCAGCGCATGAACCTCGGCATGAGGCCTGCCACCCGGCTGGGTCCAGCCACGACCGATCACGCGACCGTCTTTCACGATCACGCAACCGACTGCCGGGTTGGGCCAGGTATTGCCCAGACCGCGCCGGGCAAGGCCAAGCGCGTGATCCATGTGCCGAAGGTCGTTCACTCTTCCCCGAGGCCCGGCCGCAATTCCGAGACGAACTTGTCAAAGTCGTCAGCCGCCTGGAAGTTTTTGTAGACGCTGGCGAAACGGACATAGGAAACGGTGTCGATCCGCGCCAGCGTTTCCATCACGATCTCGCCGATGACCTTCGAGGGCACGTCGGTATCGCCCATGCTTTCCAGCCGCCGGACGATGCCGGAAATCATCTGGTCGATCCGCTCGGGGTCGATCGGGCGTTTCTGCATGGCGATGCGAATCGAACGCTCCAGCTTGGTGCGATCGAAATCCTCGCGCCGGCCGCTGGACTTCACGACCACCAGGTCGCGCAGCTGCACACGCTCATAGGTTGTGAACCGCCCGCCGCAGGCCGGGCAGAACCGGCGTCGGCGAATGGCGACATTGTCCTCTGCAGGACGTGAATCCTTTACCTGGGTGTCCACATTTCCGCAGAACGGACAGCGCATCCCTTGTCCCCCGAGTGACCTGAACCTCAGCGAGTATAGGCAAGCCCAAATGTCTTGGGTAGCCCGCAGTTCGCACCACAAGATAAGCCATATCCGATCCTTGCGGCAAGATGGGCCCGGGTGGCACGATACGCGAAAGCGCATGATTTTAGGCGACCTGCCATCTCGACAGGGTGCTTCGCCCCGTGCAACATTCCCGCGTCGGCAACCAGGAGGAGCCGACCAACGCGGAGGAAACTTATGAACAATAACAGCACGTTTGACCGGCGCGGCTTTCTGACTCGCGCTGCCGTCGGGGGCGCGACCGCAGCCGCCGGCGCGGCGCTTGCCGCCCCCGCCATCGCGCAGGAAATGCCCGAGGTGAAGTGGCGCCTGACATCCGCCTTTCCGAAATCGCTGGATACCATCTACGGCGGTGCCGAAGTTCTGTCGAAGTACTTGTCCGAGGCGACCGGCGGCAAGTTCCAGTTGCAGGTCTTCGCTGCGGGCGAGATCGTGCCCGGCCTGCAGGCGCAGGACGCGGTGACCGATGGCACGGTCGAGGCCTGCCACACCGTTGGCTATTACAGCTGGGGCAAGGATCCGACCTTCGCGCTTGGCTCGGCCGTTCCCTTCGCCATGTCGGCCCGCGCGCACAACGCCTGGCAGTACCACGGCGGCGGCATCGACCTGTATAACGAATTCCTGGCTGGCTATAACATCTTCGGCCTGCCGGGCGGAAATACCGGTGCCCAGATGGGCGGCTGGTTCCGCAACGAGATCAAGACGGTCGAGGACCTGAAGGGCCTGAAGATCCGGGTTGGCGGGTTCGCAGGCAAAGTGCTTGAACGGCTTGGCGCGGTGCCCCAGCAGATCGCAGGCGGCGACATCTATCCGGCGCTGGAAAAGGGCACGATCGACGCCTCGGAATGGGTCGGTCCCTATGACGACCAGAAACTGGGCTTCTTCAAGGTGGCGCCCTATTACTATTATCCGGGCTGGTGGGAAGGCGGTCCGACCGTCCACTTCTTCATGAACAAGGCGAAATACGAAGCGCTGCCCGACAATTACAAGTCGCTTCTGCACACAGCCTGCCAGGCCGCCGACGCCAACATGCTGCAGAAATACGATCACCTGAACCCGATCGCACTGAAGGAACTGGTCGCTTCCGGCGCGCAGCTTCGCCCCTTCAGTCAGGAGATCCTGGACGCCTGCTTCAAGGCCGCGAACGAGGTCTATACCGAGCTTGACGCCTCGAATCCGGGCTTCAAGAAGATCTGGGATTCGATCAAGGAATCGCGCGCAAACTGGTACCTGTATAACCAGACCGCCGAATACACCTATGACACCTTCATGATGATCCAGCAGCGCAACCAGATGCTGTAAGCCATCGTCAGGATTACACGACGCCGCCGGAATCGCTTCCGGCGGCGTTTCGCGTTCCCCAGCGAGAAAAGGCGGCCCTTGGGCCGCCTTTCCTGTTCAGTTTCCAGCCGGCGGCGTCGCCGGGGCCGTCAGGCCGGGCGGCGGTCCGGCCAGCGGGTCCAACCCGCCCGCGGCGGGTGCTGGTGGTGCCGCCGGTGCCGTTGCATCCGGCGTAACGGGGGTCGCAGGGGCCGGTGCGGGCGCAGGTGCGCCGAAGTCCGGCACGCCGCCCAACCCGCCAAGGCCGCCAGTCCCGCCGGCGGGCGCGCCCGGCGCAGCAAAGGGGTCGCCCAGCCCGCCAAGGCCGCCCAGGCCACCACCGCTGGGGATCTCGATCTTGACGTTGCTGGTGTCGATCGGAGGCCCCTTGTAGTGCATCACCAACCCCGGGAAGGTCATCACGATGCCAACCATCAGAAGCTGGATGAAGACATAGGGAACCGCGCCCCAGTAGATCTGGGCGGTCGTCACCGGCTCCATCCGCTTGCCGGTGACCTTGTCGATATACGCCTCTTTCGGAGCGACCGAGCGCAGGAAGAACAGCGAGAAGCCAAAGGGCGGGTGCATGAAGCTGGTCTGCATGTTCACGCCCAGCAACACGCCGAACCAGATCAGGTCGATGCCCATCGCCTCGGCCGCGGGGGCCAGAAGCGGGACGATGATGAAGGCCAGCTCGAAGAAGTCGAGAAAGAAGGCCAGCACGAAGACCAGCAGCGACACCGCGATCAGGAAGCCGTATTCGCCCCCCGGCAGCGAGGTCAGCAGGTGCTCGACCCAGACATGGCCGTTCACCCCGTAGAAGGTCAGCGAAAAGACCCGCGCCCCGATCAGGATGAACATCACGAAGGCCGACAGCCGCGTGGTGGCCAAAAGCGCCTGGCGGACCACGTCATAGTTCAGCCGTCCCTTGATGGCCGCCAGCAGAAGCGCGCCCACGGCACCCATCGCCCCACCCTCGGTCGGGGTAGCGATGCCCAGGAAGATTGTCCCCAGCACCAGGAAGATCAGTGCCAGCGGCGGAATCAGCACGATGATGACCTGCTGCGCCAGCCGCGACATGACGTTGATCTTCAGCCCTTTGTCGAGCAGCGCGATGACATAGATCACGATGATCGCCAAGGCGGGGGCCAGAATATCTGCATCCTTGCCGTGGGTCGGGTGCATCCACTTAAATGCAAGATAGGCCAGGGCCACCGTCGCGGCCAGCGCGACGAACAGCGACGTGACGCCAGACCCCAGCGTCCGCGCTTCCTTCGGCAGGGCCGGGACGCTGTTCGGGCGGATGATCGACATCACGAAGATATAGATCATGTAAAGCCCGGTCAGCACCAGGCCGGGGAAAAGTGCGCCCTTGTAGATGTCGCCGACCGAACGGCCCAGCTGGTCGGCCAGCACGATCAGCACCAGCGAGGGCGGGATGATCTGCGCCAATGTCCCGGATGCCGCGATGGTTCCCGATGCGACGCGCCGGTCGTAACCATAGCGCAGCATGATCGGCAACGAGATCAGGCCCATCGCGATGACCGAGGCCGCGACCACACCAGTCGTCGCCGCCAGAAGCGCACCGACGATGATGACGGCATAGGCAAGCCCGCCACGGATCGGGCCGAAAAGCTGGCCGACGGTGTCCAGCAGATCCTCGGCCATGCCCGATTTTTCAAGCACGATGCCCATGAAGGTGAAGAAGGGCACGGCAAGTAACGTCTCGTTCGACATCACCCCCCATAACCGCTCTGGCATCGCGTTCAAAAGCGGCCAGCTGAGGTTGATGGTCCCGCCGGACAGCGGCGCAAGCTCGACTCCGATAACGAAGAAGAACAGCCCGTTCGCTGCCAGCGCGAAGGCGACCGGATAGCCGAAAAGCAGGAACAGGACGAGCGCCGCGAACATGATCGGTGCCATGTTCAGCGCGATGAATTCCATCATTTGCGGGTCTCCTCGCGCGCGGGGGCCGCGTCGTCATTCAGCGCCGTTTCCATGTCTCGCGCCATCGCCTCGCCCTCAAGGGCGGCGGCGGCATGCTGGGACACGAAGGGCGTCGGGTCGGGAATGACGCCACGCATCACCGCGACCTTCTTGATGATCTCGGAAATGCCCTGAAAGAACAGCAGGATGAATCCTGCCAGAAGCAACGCCTTGGCCGGCCACAGGATCAGCCCGCCCGAATTGGTCGAGACCTCGCCGCTGCGATAGCTGCGCATGACCCATGGCCACAGGAAATAGATCATCAGCGTGACGAAGGGCATCAGGAACAGCACATGCCCGATCAGGTCGATCCAGTGCTGCCTGCGCCGCGCCCACATGCCATAGATGATGTCGATGCGGATATGTTCGTTTTCCTTCAGCGTATAGGCGGCTGCCCCCAGAAAGGCGACGCCATACAGGTACCATTGCAGCTCAAGCCAGGCGTTGGACGAGGTATTGAATACCTTGCGGATAATGGCGTTGCCGGCACTGACCAGCACCGCGACCAGGATGAACCAGGTCACCGCCCGGCCGATCATGGTGTTGACGCGGTCAATGCCGCGCGAAAGGCCCAGAAGGGCACCCATGCAGAAACCTCCCCGTTATTATGGGCCGCCTCCCTCCAGAAGCGGCTTGCCGGTCGTGCCGGTCTTCCCTGTGAGAATGTTTTGAATGAAGGGCAAAAGCCGGTCAAGAACCGCGCCGTCAGGCAGCCACAACCAGCGCGAGAAGCGTTGCGCCTTCGCCCATCTGCTGGATTGCGCCCAGAACATCGCCAGTCTGCCCGCCAAGCAGGCGCCGCGCGTGGCGCGCCAACAGGGCCTGTGCCGCGGCGCAGACCAGCGGGGCCAGAAGGATCGCGGTCGGTGTCATTCCTGCGAGCCACGCGCAGCAGATCAGCAAGGCAAGCGCAAGCGCCACGGCACACGTCGCGCCACGGGCAGTCACTCTGCCTGCGCTGCGGCCAAGGCCGTCGGGACGTGCCGGCACCATTGCGGCCAGCGCCACCGCCATTCCGGCCCGCGACAATACCGCAGCTGCGACCAGCGCACCCGCCGCAAGCAGCGGAGCCGCCTGCCCCAGCTGCGCCAGCGCCGCGACGCGCAGGCCCAACATCAGCACCAGCGCCAGGACGCCATAACTGCCGATGCGGGAATCACGCATGATCTCAAGCCGCCGCTCTTTGGTCGGGCCTCCGCATCCGTCGGCATAGTCCGCCAGCCCGTCCTCGTGCAGCGCGCCGGTCAGCCGGATCAGCAGGGCGACAGCAAGAATCGCAGCGATCAAGGGTGACATGCCCAGCCCCAGCGCGGCATGAAGAAGCAGGGCCGCGGGCAGCGCCACGGCCAGTCCGGCCAGCGGAAAGGCCCAGGCGCAGGCCGACAGCGAAGGCAGCGGATCGGGCAACAGCCGCATCACGGGCAGCCGTGTCAGCCAGACCAGTGCGGTCAGCGCCTCGGACCGGCGGTCAGCCAATGCCGGCTTCTGCAAAGGTCGCCATGCCGTCATGGCATTCCAGCGCAGCCCGCAGGATCATCAGCGCGACTGCCGCGCCCGAGCCCTCGCCAAGGCACATGTCCAGCATGACGACCGGCTTCTTCTTCATCACGGCCACCAGACGGCGATGGCCCGGCTCGGCGCTTTCATGGCCGATCAGGCAATGGTTCAGCGCGTCGCGGTCGTTAACCAGCAGCACGCCCGCCGCCGCCGAGCAGATGAAGCCGTCAAGAATGACGGGAATGCCAAGCTCGCGCGCGCGGATGACTGCGCCGCAGATCGCCGCCTGCTCCCTGCCCCCGAACGATCCAAGGATCGAGGCCGCGGTTGCGGCGCCCTTGTGCCGTTTCAGCCCGGCATCGACAGCCTCGATCTTACGGCGAAAGGTGTCGCCGTCGGCGCCGGTGCCGGGACCGACCCAATCGGTGGCCGTTCCCCCGAAGGTCGCTGCGGCCAGCGCCGCCGCGACGGTCGAGTTCCCGATCCCCATCTCGCCCAGCAGGATCACGTCCGCATCGGGATCGACGGCGTCCTTGCCGGTCTGGATTGCGCCGACAAGGTCTGCGACATCCATCGCCATGCCTTGGGTGAAATCCGCGGTCGGGCGGTCCAGATCCAGCGGGATGACCTGCAGATCCGCCCCGGCGACGCGGCAAAGCTGGTTGATCGCGGCTCCGCCCTTGCGGAAATTCTGGACCATCTGGGCGGTGACTTCGACAGGATAGGGATTGACCCCCTGTGCCGTCACGCCGTGGTTCCCGGCAAAGACCAGCGCTTGCGCCCGGTCGATCCGAGGTCTTTCCCGACCTTGCCAACCGGCCATGAAGATCGCCAGTTCCTCAAGCCGGCCCAGCGATCCCGGGGGTTTGGTCAGTTCGGCCTGACGCGCGCGGGCGGCCGCTGCGGCCGATTCGTCGAATTGCTTCAAGGCGTTCCTCGTTCCGGTTTCAGGCGCAGGGGAAGGCCGCTGACAGCCATCCAGACCTCATCAGCGATAGCGGCTATGGATTGGTTCATCCAGCCATGTTCGTCGCGAAATCGCCGCGCCAGCTTATTATCGGGCACGATTCCCAAACCAAGCTCGTTCGTGACCAGAACGACCGGCCCCTGTTGGCGGCGCAAGCCGTCGCAAAGGGCCGCGACGCGAGGGCCGGGATCGCCCGCCGCCATCACGTTCGACAGCCACAATGTCAGGCAGTCCACCAGTCTTGGCGTCCGGCCGTCGTCGCTGCGCTGCAATGCGCCGACAAGGTCAAGCGGCGCTTCCAGCGTGGTCCAGCCCGCGTCCCGCCTTGCGCGATGGGCTTCGATACGCTGCGTCATTTCGTCATCCCATGCCTCGGCCGTGGCGATATAGACGCGTGGACCCGGAGCCCGCGATGTCATTGATTCCGCGAGTTGAGACTTGCCGGAACGCGCGCCGCCGGTCACCATCGTGATGCGTGGGATGCTTGTCATGACCGAGTTGTTTCACATGCGGCAGCATCGGGAAAGCCGCAATCGCGCTTGCTGCCTGACAGGTTCCACGCCAACGTTGACTTTCGCCCGCGGTGGAGGACCGCGGCGACAATAACATCTTCAGAGAGGTTTCAATGAAACGCCTGTTCCTGACCACGGCCCTGACCCTCGGTCTGACCGCGCCCGCCTTTGCCGTTCAGCCGGCCGCGGGCGAGAAGCTTGCCGAGAACCAAACCTATACCTTCTGGCTGCTCGACGCGATCAAGACCTCGGATCCGCACAAGAACACGGATGTCGAAGGGTCGGACATCATCCGCCAGCTGTTCGAAGGTCTGCTCAACGAAGATGCCAAGGGCGCGCCGATTCCGGGCGTCGCGACATCGTTCGACCTGTCGGACGACAAGATGACCTATACTTTCCACCTGCGCCCCGAGGCGAAATGGTCGAATGGCGATCCCGTCATCGCGGGCGATTTCGTCTATAGCTGGCAGCGCCTCGCCAATCCCGAGACCGCGTCGGAATATGCCTGGTTCATGGAGCTGATGAACGTCGAGAACGCGACCGCCGTGGTCAAGGGCGAGAAGAAGCCCGAAGAGCTGGGCGTGAAGGCGGTTGACGATCACACGCTGGTGGTCAAGCTGACGACCCCCACCCCTTATTTCCCCAAGATGGTGACCCATGCCTCGACCTTCCCGGTCAATCCGAAGGTCGTCGAGGCCGAGGGTGACAACTGGACCCAGCCCGGCAAGCTGGTCGGCAACGGCGCCTATGTCCTGAAAAGCCACGATCTTGGCGTTCAGATCAGCATGGACAAGAACCCCAACTATTGGGACGCCGCCAATGTCGTGATGGAGCATATCAAGGGCTTGACCGTGAACGACAACAACGTCGCCCTGACCCGCTTCCAGGCCGGTGAGCTTGACCGCGTGCAGATCCCAGCCGGGCAGTACCCGCGGCTTGAGAAGGAGTCGCCGAACGAGGCGATCTCGATCCCCTATTCCTGCACCTATGCCTATCTCTTCAACCTGCGCGACAACGGGCCCGAGGCGCTGAAGGATGTCCGCGTCCGCAAGGCGCTGTCCTATGCGATGCAGCGCGATGTCGTGGTGAACCAGATCCTGCAGGGCGGCCAGAAGCCGGCCTATAACTGGACCCATTGGGCGATCGAAGGCTTCAAGATGCCCGATATCGACTATGCCAAATGGACCCAGGCCGAGCGGCTGGAAAAGGCCAAGGCGCTTCTGGCCGAGGCAGGCTATGGTCCCGACAAGCCGCTGAAGCTGACGCTGCAATACAATACCGATGAGAACCACAAGAAGATCGCGGTCGCGGCGCAGCAGTTCTACAAGCAGCTGGGCGTCCAGATCGAGCTGAACAACGTCGAATGGAAGGTCCATACCGACCGCCTGCAATCGGGTGATTTCCAGATGGGCCGCTATGCCTGGTGTGCGGATTACAACGAGGCCTCGACCTTCCTTGATTATTTCCGAACCACGGGGATGAACTACGGCAAATATTCGAACCCGGCCTTCGACAAGCTGATGGACGAATCCAAGACGTCGGAGGATCCGAACGCACAATACACCGCTGCCGAGCAGATCCTGGCCGAGGACATGCCCCTGATCCCGATCTATCAATACGCCAAGGTCGACATGATCCGTGACGACATCAAGGGTCTTCCGACCGAGAACGTCATGAACGACTGGTATGCGAAGGACATCTACCGCATCCAGAAATGATCCAGCCCGGTGGCGGTCCCCGTTTCGGGACCGCCCCGCGGTTGTCGTCCGGCACCTCGTTTCAGGAACCTGTACGTGTTCGGTTACATTCTCCGGCGCATCGCCGTCGCCATCCCGACGCTGCTTCTGCTGATCGTCGTTTCCTTTCTGCTGATGCATGCCGCACCCGGCGGTCCCTTCACGCAGGAACGCGCCCTGCCCCCGCAGGTGCTTGCCAATCTGAATGCAAAATACGGGCTGGACGATCCGCTATGGCGCCAGATCGTCAACTATGTCTGGGGCATCGTGGCGCATTTCGATTTCGGCCCCAGTTTCGTCTATCCCGACCGCTCGGTGAACCAGATCATCGCCGCGGGCTTTCCGGTCACGTTGACATATGGCGCGCTGTCTTTTGCGGCGGCCGTGCTGGTCGGTGTCTCGCTGGGGGTGACGGCGGCGATCCGGCAAAATTCGTGGATCGACTATCTTGCCGTCGGAACCTCGATCGGGGCGCAGGTCCTGCCCAACTTCGTGATGGCACCGATCCTGGTCCTTGTCTTCACGCTGTGGCTGGGCTGGCTGCCGGGCGGAGGATGGGGCGGGCCGATCTTCTGGATCATGCCCGTCATCGCCATGTCGACAAGCTTCATGGCCTCGATCGCGCGGATCACGCGTTCCTCGATGCTGGAGGTGCTTGGCTCGAACCACATCCGCACCGCGCGGGCCAAGGGACTGCCGGAGCGCAAGGTGATCCTGCGCCACGCGCTGAAGCCCGCGCTGCTGCCGGTGATCTCGTATCTGGGTCCAGCCTTCGTGTCGATGATCACCGGGTCGGTGGTCGTCGACATGTATTTCTCGACCGGAGGCATCGGGCGCAGCTTCGTCGATTCCGCGCTGAACCGCGACTATGCGGTGATGATGGGGATCACCATCCTGGTCGGCGCGCTGACCATCCTTTTCAGCCTTGTGGTTGACGTGCTTTACGCGTGGATCGACCCGAAGATCAGGTACTAGGCCATGATCGACACCCAACAGATGAACTCTCTGGCGGCCCGCATGGCCGAGGCCGAGGTCAAGGGCCGCAGCCCCTGGGCCGATGCCCGCCGCCGGTTCCGCCGCAACAAGGCCGCCATGGTCAGCCTGGTCGTGCTGGTCGTGGTCATCCTGTTCGCCATCTTCGGCAGCCATCTTGCCGCCTGGTCGAACGAGGAGATGGATTTCTCGGTCATGGGTCAGGCCGCGCAGCTTGGTGCGCCGTCCTGGGCGAGCGGCCATTACTTCGGCACCGACGACCTGGGCCGCGACCTGTTCTCGCGCACGATACAGGGCACGCAGGTCTCGCTGATGGTCGGGCTGATCGGCGCGGGCATTGCCGTGGTCGTCGGTACACTTTACGGCGCGACGGCGGGTTATGTCGGGGGCCGGACGGACGCTGTGATGATGCGGATCGTCGATATCCTGCTGGCTATCCCCTATATGTTCGTGCTGATCCTGCTGCTGGTCGTCTTTGGCCGCTCAATGTCGATGCTGTTTTTGGGAATCGGCCTAATCTCTTGGCTCGAAATGTCTAGAATCGTTCGTGGTCAGACTCTTAGCTTGAAGAACCGAGAATTTATCGAGGCCGCGCGGGCGACCGGCGTTCCGGGGTGGAAGATCATCATCCGGCATATCGTCCCGAACCTTCTGGGCGTGGTCGCGGTCTATGCGACGCTATTGGTGCCGCTGATGATCCTCTCCGAAAGCTTCATCAGCTTCCTTGGCCTTGGCGTGCAGGAACCCCTGACCTCATGGGGGGCGCTAATCTCGGAAGGTGCGGGCACCATGAACTATGGCACGCTGTGGCAACTGGCCTTTCCGCTGTTCTTCTTCTGCATCACGCTGTTTGCCTTCTTCTTCGTTGGAGACGGGCTGCGCGATGCGCTGGACCCGAAGGATCGCTGAGATGAGCCTTTTGCAGATCCGCGACCTGAACGTCCGTTTTACCACTACTGATGGCGAGGTCTCGGCGGTCAATGGCATCGACCTCGACCTGGCGCGGGGCGAGACGCTGGGAATTGTCGGCGAATCCGGTTCGGGCAAGTCGCAACTCGCCTTTTCGATCATGGGGCTGCTGGCCCGGAACGGCCGCGCCACCGGCTCGGTCAGCTTCGACGGCACCCAGATCCTGAACGCGCCTCCGACGATCCTGAACCGCATCCGCGCGGAACGCATCGCCATGGTCTTTCAGGATCCGATGACCAGCCTGAACCCCTATATGCGCGTATCGGACCAGATGGCCGAGGTGCTGGTCCTGCACAAGGGCATGACCAAGCGCGAGGCCGTGGCGGAATCCGCCCGGATGCTGGAGGCGGTCAAGATCCCCGATGCGCGAGGCCGGATCGGGCTTTACCCGCATGAATTCTCGGGAGGTATGCGCCAGCGAGTAATGATCGCGATGGCCCTGCTTTGCCGCCCCGACCTGCTGATCGCGGACGAGCCGACGACTGCGCTGGACGTCACCGTGCAGGCCCAGATCATGGAACTGCTGGCCGACCTGCAGCGCGAATTCGGCATGGCAATGATCCTGATCACGCATGACCTGGGTGTCGTCGCGGGGTCCTGCGAACGGGTGATGGTCATGTATGGCGGCCGGGTGATGGAGCGCGCGCCGGTCGATCCGCTCTTTGCCGATCCTGCCCATCCCTATACGCAGGGCCTGCTTGCCGCGATCCCGCGCGTGGATCAGAAAGGCGATCAGCTTTCCGCGATTCCGGGCAGCCCGCCCAACATGACCCATCCGCCCGCGGGCTGTCCCTTTGCCCCGCGCTGCGCCTATGTCATGGACGAATGTCGCGTTCAGATGCCTCCGTTGATCGGCTTCGCAGCGGACCGGGAACGCGCCTGCCACGCGACACTTGCGACCGTGCGCGGCGGGCATGCACCGCAGGCGGATTTGCCAGAACCCGCCGCCGCCGACCTGGCCGAAGAGACGTTGTCCGATCCCCGTGACTGGGTGCCGCAGGGTGCCATCCTGGGCACCGGCGCCGCCGGAAACCCGCAGGAGCCTGCAGATGACCGCTAGACCCCTGATCTCGGCGCGCGACCTGCGTGTCACATTCGAACTTCCCGGATCGGGTGATCTGCCATGGACGCCACCTCGATTGCTGCAGGCGGTGGGCGGGGTCGATTTCGACCTGATGCCGGGCGAGACACTGGGCATCGTCGGCGAATCCGGCTCGGGCAAGTCCACTCTGGCCCGAGCCCTGATCGGGCTAGTCCCGTCGACGGGCCGTGCCATCTGGCAGGATGGCACCAACCTGATCGGACTTTCGCCCCGCAAGATGCTGAAATACCGCAGCGAGATCCAGATGGTCTTTCAAGACCCGCTGGCCAGCCTGAACCCGCGCATGACCGTGGGCCAGATCATTGCCGAGCCTTTGACCACGCATCACAAGGGTCTGGGCCGGGACGAGGTCAAGCGTCGCGTCAAGGACATGATGGACCGCGTCGGCCTGTTGCCGAACCAGATCAACCGCTATCCGCACGAATTTTCGGGCGGTCAGTGCCAGCGGATCGGTATCGCACGTGCGTTGATCGTCCAGCCCCGGCTGGTAATCTGTGACGAGCCAGTTTCGGCGCTGGACGTCTCGATCCAGGCGCAGGTCATCAACCTGCTGGCCGAGCTTCAGCGCGATCTGGGCCTTGCCCTGATCTTCATCGCGCATGACCTGTCGGTGGTGAAGCATATCTCGGACCGGGTGCTGGTGATGTATCTGGGCCGGGTCATGGAACTGGCCGATGCCGAGGTGCTGTATGGATCGCCGCAGCACCCCTATACGCAGGCGCTGCTTTCCGCCGTTCCCATACCCGATCCGCAGTTGGAGCGGCAAAAGCGGATGATCCCGCTGAAGGGTGAGCTGCCTTCGCCCATGAACCCGCCCTCGGGCTGTGTGTTCCGAACGCGTTGCCCCCGCGCCCAGCCCCTTTGCGCGGCCGAACGCCCCGTGCTGCAAGGCGCGGCGCATCTGACGGCCTGCCACTTTCCGGGCGCATTTCGACCCGAGGAACTGGTGCAAATCGTCTGATGCAAAAATGAAGGACCCGGCGCACAGGCCGGGTCCCCGCTTTCCATCCCTGTCAGTTTCTTGTTCAGGCCGCGCCCAGAAGGCGGGCCATTTCATCACGCAACTCGGCCAGCTCGAACGGCTTGGCGATGAAGCCGTCAGCCCCCAATTCCATCCCCCGCCTGCGCTCGACAACCGAGCCGCGGGCCGTCATCAGCAGCACGCGGATGTCGCGCAGGCCAGGATCGGCACGCATCGCCTCGATGATCTCATAACCCGAAACATCGGGCAGCATCACGTCCAGCAGCACGAGATCGGGGCGGTTGCCACGGATCACGCTGAGCGCCTCGGCGCCGCTGGCCAGGCGCTGGTGGCGGTGGCCCGCGCGGGCCAGAAGGAATTCCAGTGCGAGGGCGATATTGTCCTCGTCCTCGACGATCAGGATGTTTGCCATCATCAGGCCCGGTTGGAAAAGGTCCGGGCCCGCTGTCGCAGGCCCGGCAAGGCGGTCGTCAGTCCTTGAAGATGTCTTTCTTGTGGGTGCCGTTCGGAACGAAGATCGCCCCGATCACCACCGTGCAGGCCGCAACGATGATCGCATACCACAGGCCTGCATAGATGTTCCCCGACTGCGCCGAGATCGCAAAGGCGGTCGCAGGAAGCAGGCCACCGAACCAGCCGTTGCCGATGTGATAGGGCAGCGACAGGCCGGAATAGCGGATACGGGTCGGGAACAGTTCGACCAGCATGGCCGCGATCGGGCCATAGACCATCGTCACCAGGACGATCAGATAAGTCAGGATCAGCACCACCGAGAGTTTCTGGATGGTGAAGATGTCGAAGAAGTGGTTGGCCTTGGCGACGGTGGTGTTCGCCTCGGCGGTCAGCGGATAGCCGGCGCCGCTCAGCGCGGCGTTCACCGCCTTTTCGAAGCCGGATTTGGCTGCGGCCAGGTCGGCGCCGGTCAGCGTTGCCGCGTCATAGGACGGGATCACGGTATCGCCGATCTTGACCTCGGCCACGCCACCCGTGGTGGCTGCACTTACGGTTTCATAGTTCACCGAAGATTTCGCAAGCAGCGCCTTGGCGATGTCGCAGGACGAGGTGAACTTGGCCGTCCCGGTCGGGTTGAACTGGAACGAGCAGGTGTCCAGGTCGGTCGAGACGGTGACCGGCGTCATCTGCGCGGCCGCCAGAGCCGGGTTCGCGGTCTTGGTCAGGATGTGGAAGACCGGGAAATACGTGATCGCGGCCAGAAGGCAGCCCCCAAGGATGATCGGCTTGCGCCCGATCTTGTCCGACAGCGCGCCGAAGAACAGGAAGCCGCCGGTGCCCAGGATCAGCGACCACGCCACGAAGACGTTGGACGAGAAGCTGTCGACCTTGACCACGTTCTGGATGAAGAACAGGGCATAGAACTGGCCGGAATACCAGACGACTGCCTGGCCCGCCGTCAGGCCCAGCAGGGCGATCAGGGCGATCTTGCCGTTCTTCCAGGTACCGAAGGCCTCTTTCAGCGGGGCTTTCGACTGCGCGCCTTCTTCCTTCATCTTCTTGAAAGCCGGGCTTTCGTTCATCTGCAGGCGGATATACAGCGAGATCCCCAGCAGGAAGATCGAACCCAGGAATGGGATCCGCCAGCCCCACAGGTCAAAGGCCTTGATCATCTTGGGCGTGCCGTCCGCGTTCAGCACAGCCTGGCCGGTCGCATCCAGAACCGGCGTCGGATCCCAGTTGCCGTTGATATAGCTTTGCACGATCAGGATCACGATCAGCGACAGCAGCAGGCCCAGCGTCGCCGTGGTCTGGATGAACGCGGTGAAGTAGCCGCGCTGCCCCTGGGGCGCGTGTTCGGCCACATAGACCGCGGCACCGCCATATTCGCCGCCAAGCGCCAGGCCCTGCGCCATGCGCAGGATGATCAGGATGACCGGCGCGGCAACGCCCCAGCTGCTATAGCCCGGCAGCAGGCCGACCAGGAATGTCGAAAGACCCATGATCAGGATGGTGGCAAGGAAGGTGTATTTCCGTCCGATCAGGTCGCCCATTGCGCCAAAGACCAACGCGCCGAAGGGCCGGACGATGAATCCAGCCGCGAAGGCCAGCAGAGCAAAGACGTTGCGCGTGGCTTCGGGGAACGAGGTGAAATACTGCGCCCCGATGATCGCGGCGAGCGAGCCATAAAGATAGAAGTCATACCACTCGAAGATGGTCCCCGCCGAGGAGGCAAGAATGACCTTCTTCTCCTCGGCGGTCATGGGGCGCGAGCGGGTGCTCGCCACATCCGTCTGATTATATGCCATATAGGCTCCTCCCTGTTGCCAGTCTCCTCTGACCGGCTGTTGTCGGATTGAACGGGACCGTCCCCTGCCGCGGCATGGCCGCAGGGCTGATGAGGGGTCCTGCCCTCCTCGATGCTGGTAGTCCGCACTTCCTGCGGTTCTTCAGTTCCCGTGTCCGAAAACCTCCCCCTTCGGGCACGGCCTTCTGCATGGGACGCAGCGCGATCAGGCCTGCGTCAGCCGGCTTTCTGCCGGCGGATGCACCGGGCCATGGGGCCCGGTGCCACGTTCATTACGGCCGGTTCATCCGGTTCTCGATCAGATCGTCGACCACTGCCGGTTCGGACAGGGTCGAAATGTCGCCAAGCGCGCCATAATCGTTTTCCGCGATCTTGCGCAGAATGCGGCGCATGATCTTGCCCGAGCGCGTCTTGGGCAGGCCGGGCGCCCACTGGATCAGGTCGGGCTTCGCGATCGGCCCGATTTCGGTGCGGACCCAGGTTTCCAGCTCGCGCTTCAGCTCGTCGCTGGGATCGACCCCGTTCATCAGGGTGACATAGGCATAGATGCCCTGCCCCTTCAGGTGATGCGGATATCCGACCACTGCGGCCTCGGCGACCTTTTCATGGGCGACAAGGGCGCTTTCCACCTCGGCCGTGCCCATCCGATGGCCCGAGACGTTGATCACGTCATCGACCCGACCGGTGATCCAGTAATATCCGTCCTCGTCCCGGCGGCAGCCGTCGCCGGTGAAGTAATAGCCCGGATATTGCTGGAAATAGGTCTCCATGAAACGCTCGTGGTCGCCCCAGACGGTGCGCATCTGGCCGGGCCAGCTGTCGGCGATGCAAAGCACTCCCTCGGCCGGATTGCCCTTCAGCACCTCGCCGGTCTGGGCATCCAGCACCTCGGGCTTGACCCCGAAAAAGGGCAAGGTCGCCGAGCCTGGTTTCGCCTCGATCGCGCCGGGCAGCGAGGTGATCATGTGACCGCCGGTTTCCGTCTGCCACCAGGTATCGACGATCGGGCAGCGCCCCTTGCCGACATGCTTGTCGTACCAGACCCAGGCCTCGGGGTTGATGGGCTCACCCACGGTGCCCAGAATGCGCAGGCTGGTCAGGTCATGCTTGTCGACCCATTCCGGTCCCTGTCCCATCAGCGCGCGGATGGCGGTGGGGGCGGTATAGAACTGCGTGACCTTGTGCTTTTCGCAGACCTGCCAGAAGCGGCTGGCGTCGGGCCATGTCGGCACACCCTCAAACATCACGGTGGTTGCGCCATTGGCCAGCGGTCCATACAGGATATAGCTGTGGCCGGTGACCCAGCCCACATCCGCGGTGCACCAGAAGACGTCGCCGTCGCGATAGTCGAAGACGTATTTGAACGTCATCGCCGCATAAGCAAGATACCCGCCCGAGGTATGAACGACGCCCTTGGGCTTGCCGGTCGAACCCGAGGTATAAAGGATGAACAGCGGATCCTCGGCGTTCATCGGCCGCGGCGGGCATTCAGGGCTGACTTCGGACATCAGCTTCAGGACGTCGACATCGCGCCCCTCGATCCATGTCGTCTGGTCCCCGGTATGCTTGACGACCAGGCAGCGCACCCGATCCGAGCAATGCAGAAGCGCAGCGTCGGTGTTGGACTTCAGCGCCGTGCGCCGGCCGCCCCGTGGCGCGGTATCAGCGGTGATGACAAGCTTTGCCCCGCTGTCATTGATGCGGTTGGCCAGAGCGTCCGGAGAAAATCCTGCGAAGACAACGGAATGCACTGCCCCGATCCGCGCGCAGGCCAGCATCGCATAGGCCGCCTCGGGGATCATGGGCATGTAGATGACGACCCGGTCGCCGCGCATGACGCCCTGGCTCAGCAGCACGTTGGCGAAACGGTTCACCCGGTCCGACAACTCGGCATAGGTGATGTGGCGGGTCGGTGCCGTCGGATCGTCGGGTTCGAAAATGATCGCGGTCTGGTTCGCGCGCGTCGGCAGGTGGCGGTCGATGCAGTTGACCGCGACGTTCAGGATGCCGTCCTCGAACCACTTGATCGAGACCTGGCCCATCGTGAAATCGGTATTCTTGACGATGCTGTAAGGATGGATCCAGTCCAGCCTCTTGCCCTCGCGCGCCCAGAATCCTTCGCTGTCAGAGATGGATTCGTCATAAAGGCGTTCGTAATCCGCGGCGTTCACCAGCGCATCCTCGAAGCCGGCGGGGATCGGGTGTTTGGCAGTATTCTCAATGGACATGGCGGGCCTCCTCTACTCGCTCGTCGAAGGCCTCGCAGGCGCACCACTCCCCCTGGCACGACCGTTTCCTGGCAAGGCTCCGGTTGTGCGATACGTTAATACCAACCTGACATGTCCGTAAACCTTTTTTTCATAACGACAATTTTGTAAATTAATTCACTGCGTGGTCGGTGAAATAGTAAAACTTTGACAAAGCGAGCAATGGCCTTGCATCGGCTTAAACACAATGCTGAAACTCTCGTCATGGAAACCAACCCGATCCGCCCGACCGACGATCAGGCGCGCGAACTGGCCCGGCGGCTGATCGCGCAGATGCGGCATGCCGCCCTTGGAACGCTGGATCCGGAAAGCGGCATTCCCCTTGTCACCCGCATCGCGGTGCAAGCGGATGCGGACGGCACGCCGCTGGCGCTGCTGTCGGGACTTGCCGCGCACAGCCGAGCGCTGGCCGCCGATCCGCGCGTCGGATTGCTGGTCACGGACGACGCCGCGGCCAAGGGCGACGCCATGACCCATGCGCGCTTGTCGATCCTCGCCAAAGCCGAACTGGCGCCCCCTGATCCACAGCGCCGCGACCGCTGGCTAGCCCGCGATCCCAAGGCCACGGTCTATATCGACCTGCCTGATTTCCGCTTCTGGCGGTTGGTCCCGGTGTCGGCCTTGCTGAACGGCGGCTTTGGCCGCGCCTTCCACATCCAGCCGGCGGACATGGTGAAACCCCCGGTGGCCTAAGGCCACCGGGAGCGTTGAGATTTGTGCCATCTCAGCCTATTCGGGGCTGTCCATCCTGACGCGCAGTGCCACGGATCCCTTGGTGGCCGCGCTCCAGTTGATGCCGATCTGCTTCTTGCTGCTGCCTTGGGCAAGCTGGAACCAGGGCATCTCCATGACCCGCCCGTTCGAAGCCGTCGTGATCGGCCCCGTTGCCACCAGCGACTCGACCCGCTTGGCCCAGCCGTTGAAAGGCAAAGCCACGTCCACCGGCACCAACCAGCGCGACGCCGCCGAGCTTTGGGTAAAGCTGACATCCACGGGGTTCGCGACATAGGTCAGCACGCCGTTGAACATATTCCCTTGGAACTGGATGTTACGCATCCGGGTATAGTCCAGGTTGGCAAAGGTCGTATCGACCTTGTCGATGCGGTTTATCTTGTTGTTCAATGATTTGAATACGTTTCCCAGAACCGCAAGACCATGGATGAAATGGCCGGTGCCATAGGGCTTCACCACCAGCCAGTTGAATCCCAGGCCGGTATCCGATGCAAGAAAGGTGTTCCCGGTGACCGTCAGGCCCCCAAAGGAATACTCGTTGCCCTCGAAATTCGGGCGCGCGTCATGTTCGTTCGTCCACTCGATCGAGCAGTTGTCGATGTAGTTTCCAGTGATGGTCGCCTGCACATTGGGCTGCGTCAGGATCAGCCCGCCAAAGCGGACGCCATTCTGTGCGGCGTCACCCTGAAACCAGTGGTTTCCTTCGATCATGTGTCCACCGCCGCTGGCCACCATGAAGTGACCAAAGCGGATGAAGCGGCTGTGGCGGACCTTGGTATCATTGTTGTTGACGTTCAGCGCGATCGTGGTGCGGTTCTGCGCCAGCTCGCCCATTTCGTTCGACAGGAACTCGCAGCGATCGACCAGCATCCCCTGGCACGCCGTCCCGATCGAGGTGATGCCGCGGTCCTTTGGACGGGTGAAATAGCAATCGCGGAAGCAATTCATCGATCCGTTCTGCGCCAGTATGACGCCGCTGGCATTTCCGTCCAGAAGGAACTCCACATCGTCAAAATTCAACCGGCTCAGTTGTTCCATTTCGGAAAAGTCGAAGGCATAGCGGTAGCGCTCGAAAGTATAGCTGCGCGTGCCCGCCCCGCCATAAAGCGGCTGGGACAGCGTCAGGGTGCTCGCGGCGAGGTTGCGCGCGCGGACATAGACCTCGCGTCCGACACCGTTCCCGATCACGCGCGAACCGATCTCGATGCCCGACACGTTCGAGACAGCAGTCATAACCAGCGGATTTGCCGGATTATATGTCGCCTTGGCCGCGACAGAGCCGGTATTCCAAGCGGTTCCCGGCACGATCGAGATCTGGCCGTTGGTGATGACCCTGCGGTTGGCAAAGCTGCTCAACCCCGGCGCGAATTCCGAGGTCTTGATCGGCTGCGTCAGATGGACCGTCCGCCCGCACAGGTCCAGCGAGCCGTGATCGGTAAAGCCGAACAATGCCTGCAACGCCCGACGCATCCCTTCGGTCTCGTCCCCGAAGGCCGCAGCATAGGTCGGATAGTCGTAGCGGCCTGTCAGCACCAACTTGGCTGCCCGGGGCATCTTCAGCGTGCCGACGAACCGGACCGGAGCGCTCAGGTTCAGGTCTGAGCCGATGTAGTAACTCCCCTCGGGCACCAGAATCTGGCCTGATCCTGCCGCCTGGTTTGCCGCGACAAAGGCCGCACGGTCGTCGACCACACCATTCCCGACCGCGCCGAAGTCCCGGACATCGACCCAGTCGAGCATCCCGGGCACGAAAGCCGCTGTCACGTCCTCGATCACCATGTTCTCGATGCGGATGGCGCCGTTGTTGTCGCCCAGAAGGTCCAGACCGAAATAGCCGAAAGCGGCGTTCCGGCCCCAGGCCATGTCGACGCCCGGCCTGCTGCCACTGCCGACGATGGCTGAAACCTCGACAACTTCGCCGTAATTGGCGACGGTAAAGGTTGGGCCGACCTGCACGACATTGGCAAGGTTCGCCCCGCCCGAGGCAGCAGCAAACCCCGCGATGCGCACCTGGGGGATGTTCCCGGCGATCACCTTCATGCGGGTGGAAACACGCAGATAGATGCCGGGGTTGATCGGCGTCTGCCGCATATGTCGCAGCGACGTCACGTTTTCCGTCTTCAGGATTTCGAGGCAACTCCCGAAATCCTCGTCGGCGGGCACGACCGAGGCATTTGGTTGGGCTGCCCAGGTCGGCGATCCCGCGCTGCCATCGGTGCGTGACCAGAATTGCAAGCCCAGCCGGAATTCGCGCGGCATCAGCGTTTTGCTGCCAACAATGGCGATCGTCATGCCAGTATCTCCCTTTCCCAATCAAGCGAGGCCGGGGCCGCGCGTTCGGGTCAGAAACTGGCAATCTCTTGTTAACGAAGCTTTAACCATGCGCGCGCGGCAACGGGGCCGCGCGCAACAGGAGTGGGATCAGGGCCTTAGTTTGCCGGTTCGGCAACCAGTTCGCCTGCAAGCGCCCGTTCGATCAGCTCGCGGGTTTCCCCGACGCCGTAAAGCGCGATGAAGCCACCGAAGCGCGGCCCCTGATCGGCACCAAGCAGAACCTGGTAAAGCGCTTGGAACCAGTCCTTCATCGGCTCGAAACCATGCTCGCGACCGATGGCAAAGACCATCGTCTGCAGCGCCTCGGCATCGGCTGGCTGATCCCACGCGGCCAGGCGGCCCGCCAGATCCTCCATCGCGCGGCGCTCGATCTCGGTCGGGGCGCGGAAAGTCCGGGTCGGCGCGACGAAATCGTTGAAGTAGCGCACAGCGAATTCGGCTGCGGCATCCATGGCCGGGTTCGTCTCCGGACTCGCCTCGGGCGCGTAGCGGCGGATAAAGCCCCAGAGCCCCGTCTTGTCCTTGGCCCCCGCGACCGAGGCAAGGTTCAGCAGCATCTGGAACGGCACGACCATGTCCGAGGCCGGAACCTCTCCGCCATGGATGTGCCAGACCGGGTTCGCCAATTGCTGTTCGGGCGTCTGGTCGGGATAGGCGCGCAGTTGCTGATGATATTCGTCGACGGCTTTGGGGATCACGTCGAAATGCATCCGCTTGGCGGTCTTCGGCTTCTGATACATGAAATAGGACAGGCTCTCGGTCGCTGCATAGGTCAGCCACTCGTCGATCGACAGGCCATTGCCCTTGGATTTCGAGATCTTCTGCCCATGCTGATCCAGGAACAGCTCATAGGTGAAATGCTCGGGTTTGCGACCGCCAAGGATTTCGCAAATGCCGTCATAGATCGGCGTATTCGTCGAATGATCCTTGCCATACATCTCGAAATCGACGTCCAGCGCGGCCCAGCGGGCACCGAAGTCGGGCTTCCACTGCAGCTTTACCTGACCGCCGGTCACCGGCAGCGTCAGTTCCTGCCCGTCCTCGTCAAAGGTGATGGTGCCGTTTTTCGCGTCGACATGCTTGATCGGAACGTAAAGCACCTTGCCGGTCTTGGGGCTGATCGGCAGGAAACAGGAATAGGTCTGCTGGCGTTCTTCGCGCAGGCTGGCCAGCATGACTTCCATGATGGCGTCGTAGCGTTCGGCCGCCAGCAGAAGCGTGGCGTCAAACTGGCCGGACTTGTAGAACTCGGTCGCGCTGATGAATTCGTATTCAAAGCCGAACGTATCCAGGAAGCGGCGCAGCATCGCGTTGTTGTGGCCACCAAAGCTGTCATATTCGCCGAACGGATCGGGCACCGAGGTCAGCGGTTCCTGCAGGTGTTCGTGCAGCATCTCTTGCTGGGGCACGTTTTCCGGAACCTTGCGCATCCCGTCCATGTCGTCCGAGAAGCAGAACAGCCGCGTGGGGATGTCCGAGATCATCTGGAAGGCGCGACGGATCATCGTCGTGCGCGCAACTTCGCCGAAGGTACCGATATGCGGCAGACCCGAGGGACCATAGCCCGTTTCAAACAGGACATAGCCCTTTTCGGGGTCCTTTTTCTCGTAACGCTTCAACACACGGCGGGCCTCCTCAAAGGGCCAGGCCTTGGATTTCATCGCGGCGTCACGCAGAACGGTCATTTCGGGTCTCCATTGCTGAACCTTCCCCGTATTGAAACCATACCAAATGGTCAATAATTACCCCCGAAACGCAACGGAGTTTTGCCATGGTCGACAACCTGCCCTCTTTCTCGCCCTGTGACGCGCTGGTGGCGGTCATGGTCGGGGTCTCGGCGTCGGACCAGAACCTCCGCACGGCGGAGCTGGTGGCGATCGAGCGCGCGGTGAACCACACGCCGGTCTTCGCGAATTACGACATCGACCGCATCCGGGCGATCTCGCAGACCGTCATCTCTCTGTTCGAGGAAGAGGACGGGCTGGATGCGCTGTTCGGGCTGGTCCGCGACTCGCTTCCCGAAAGGATGTACGAGACCGCCTATCTTCTCGCCTGCGACGTCGCCGCATCCGATGGCCGGCTGGGCGAGGTCGAGGCCGAGATGCTGGCCGAGATTCGCGACCAGCTTGACATTGACCGCCTGCACTCGGTGGCCATCGAATTCGCGACGCGGGCGCGCCACCGCATCCTGTAAGGCTCAGCGAACGACGCTGGCCTGACCTGCCGCGACAGCCGGACCTGCGATCTGCGCGGGTCCGCCGTCAAGCCAGCCCTCGATCATCGCCTGCTGCATGATCTTGGATCGGCGCGTCCAGCTTCTGACGCCTTCGGGCAGTTCGCGCCCCTCGTTTGCGGCCCGGCGTGGTTCATCGCCGGTCAGGATGGTGAAGGCGATCTCGCGCCCATCCGCGGCCTTGGCATAACCCGACAGGTTCGACACGAAGTTCAGCGTCCCGGTCTTGGCAAGGACGGTGATGTCGCTGTCCTTTGCCTGCCCCTTCTCGTCGCGCAGGGGGATGTGCTTCAACAGGTCCCGCAGGCCGTCCCGGTCACCCTCCTTCACCAGAAGTCGCGTCAGCGAGACGGCGGTCAGCCGGTTCTGGGCGGACAGTCCCGAGTGGTCGTGGAATTCGAAATGATCCTCGGGCAGAATGGTGCGCAGCCAATCCTGCATCTGCTGTGCCGAAGCCTGCGGGCTGGCCGCCCCGCTGGCCGAAAGCCCGATCGCCTCGGCGGTCAGGTTGGTCGAATATTTCAACATCCCGCGAATGATCTGGGACAACGGGGCGCTGGACAGCGTCGCGACCTCGGTCCCGTTCGGTGCGGCCTCCTGCACCTCAGGTGTTGGCAGAACCAACCCCTTGGCGCGGCAAAGCGTCTGGAACACGTCACCTGCATAAAGTTCAGGGCGGCGGACGGGCAACCAGCGCGCGCCGGATTTCCCCATCGCGCTGCGCGCCATGGTCCAGCTTTCCTTCTTGCCGCTGCCATCATATGTGAACAGCGGCGAGGCGCGGTCCGCAGCCCCGACGGCGACGGTATAGGACCGCGGCGACTGGCTGCCGCCCCGGGCCTCCAGCATGAACTGCCCGGCTTTCCAGCCCAGATGGACCCGGTTGAAGTTCAGGATCATTCCGGAAATTGCCGGATTATAGGGCAGGTAATCGTCCTGCTCTTCGGCGATGCGGTCGCGGCGCGGCAGCGCGCCACCCCACACAAGGAACCTTTTGGGCGGGGTTCCCTGCCACGCCTTTGCCGTATCGGCGGCAAGCCTGGCCAGCCCGTCGGTATCCAGCAGCGGATCCGCGCCCCCGGCAAGGATCAGGTCGTCGCCGCTGCGCAAAACTCGGGTGACGAAGCGATGGTCCGGCCCCAGCTTTTGCAACGCGTAAAGACTTGTCACCACCTTCAGCGTGCTGGCCGGGGCCATCATCGCATCGGCATGGCGCTCAGCCAGGACAGCCCCCGTTGCGGCATCCATCACCGCGAAGGAAACCTCTCCGCCCAGCTTCGCCTTGGCCACCGCGGCCTCGACATCGAACAGCACCTCCGGCAGCGTCGCCACCGGTGCAACCGCCCCGATCTGGGCCTGCGCGCGCGCCAGCACCGGATACACGACGACCGTGGCCCCCAGACCGGCCAGCAGGCCCCTTCTTGTCAAATTCATCCGTTCCCTCCGGCATCATTCGCCCGGATTGCAGTCGAGGACTGCTTGTTCAACGGCACGTTTATCATGGCCCAAGCCGGCGGGGAACGATCGGCCAACCCGCCTGCATGCATTTCCGGTACACGATTTCGCCATAAAATGCGAGCGGTGCGGGAAAATCTCGCGGGCATCCGCCACCCCGGACGTGCGATGATACCGATCGGCACGCGAGACGCGATCTCGGTCCAGCGGTCCCATTTGTCGAATTGGACCAGATTGTCGGCCCCCATCAGCCAGACGAACCGCACCCCGGGATATAGCCCCTGCAAGGCGGCGATCGTATCCGCGGTCATGCGGGTGCCAAGCCGGGTCTCGATATCGGTGACGCTGACACGGGGATCGCGCAGAACCTGACGGGCCCGCGCAATCCGCTGATCCAGCGGCGCAGGACCGTGCGGCTTAAGCGGGTTGCCGGGGCTGACCAGCCACCAGACCCGGTCCAGACCAAACCGTCGCAGCGCCTCCTCGGTGATGTTGACATGCCCTTCATGCGCGGGGTCGAACGAGCCTCCAAGCAGTCCGATCCGCATTCCTGCGCGCGCGTAAGGCAGCCCCACACGCACCGTTCAGAACAGTCCGTCGATCCGGCCGCGTTCGTCCAGCCCGATCCGCACGGCCGCAGGAACACGCGGAAGGCCGGGCATGGTCATGATGTCGCCGCAGATCGCGACGACGAATCCGGCCCCGGCGGACAGGCGTACCTCGCGCAGCGGGATGGTGAAACCGCTGGGCGCGCCAAGCGCAGAGGGGTCGGCCGAAAAGGAATATTGCGTCTTCGCCATGCAGACCGGCAGAGAGCCATGGCCCGCAGCCTGCCATTCGGCCAGCTTCTCGTGGATCGCGGGAGGTGCCTCGACGTGATCGGCGCGGTAGATGCGCTTGCAGATCGTCTCGATCTTCTGCCACAGCGACATTTCGTCAGGGTAAAGCTTCTCGAAGCGCGCCTCGTCGCCCTCGGCCAGTCGCGCGACGGCACGGGCCAGCTCTTCGGCGCCCTTGCCGCCTTCCGCCCAGTGGCGACACAGGACCGCCTGCACCCCATGCCCCGCGCAATAGTCACGGACGGCCGCGATCTCGGTTTCGGTGTCCGAGGTGAAGTGGTTGATCGCAACGACGACGGGCAGGCCATAGCCGCGCAGGTTCTCGATATGGCGGCCCAGGTTGGCGCAGCCTGCTTCCAGCGCGGGCACGTTTTCGGTCCCCAGATCGGCGCGCGCGACGCCGCCATTCATCTTCAGCGCGCGGACAGTCGCGACCAGCACCACGGCGGCGGGGGAAAGCCCTGCAAGGCGGCACTTGATGTCCAGAAACTTCTGCGCCCCCAGATCCGCGCCGAAACCAGCCTCGGTCACGACGTAATCCGAGGTCGCAAGCGCCGTGCGCGTCGCCACCACCGAATTGCAGCCATGCGCGATATTGGCAAATGGCCCGCCGTGAACCAGCGCTGGGTTGTTCTCAAGGGTCTGGACAAGGTTGGGTTGCAGTGCGTCGCGCAACAACGCCGTCATCGCCCCGTCGGCCTGCAATTCGCGCGCGGTCACGGGCTGGCGGTCGAAGGTCTCGGCAACGATGATCCGCCCCAACCGCGCCTGCAGGTCCGCCAGGTCCGAGGCAAGGCACAGGATCGCCATCACCTCGGACGCCACGGTGATGTCAAAGCCGCTTTCGCGCGGATGTCCGTTCGACGGGCCGCCAAGCGCGACAGTCGTCTGGCGCAGCGCGCGGTCGTTCATGTCGATGACCCGCCGCCAGGTTACGCGCCGCGGATCGATGCGCAGGGCGTTGCCCCAGTGGATATGGTTGTCGATCAATGCGGCGAGCAGGTTGTGCGCGCTGGTGACGGCATGGAAGTCCCCCGTGAAATGCAGGTTCATTTCTTCCATGGGGACGATCTGGGCCATGCCGCCCCCTGCGGCACCGCCTTTCATGCCGAAATTCGGACCAAGGCTGGCTTCGCGGATGCAGATCGTCGCCCGCCGTCCGATCCGGTTCAGCGCATCGCCAAGTCCGACGGTAGTTGTTGTCTTGCCCTCGCCCGCGGGGGTCGGGTTGATCGCGGTGACAAGGACAAGCCTGCCATGGCGATGGCCGTTCAACCTTCCGATGAATTCATGCGTGATCTTGGCCTTGTCATGGCCATAGGGCAGGAAGTCATGCGGGCCCAGCCCAAGCTTGGCCGCGATCTCTCCGATCGGGCGCTTGCGGGCTTCGCGGGCGATTTCGATGTCCGATTTCATGCTGTCCCTCATGGTCAACCTGGCGCGCCGCTGCCTTGCGGACGGCAGCGCGTGGTCGACGTTTCCTTGCTTGGCGTTAACGGGTCAAGAGTGCGCGAAAGCGCCCCATCCATTGGTCCCGTCTCAACCACAGCGCCGAGGACACCCAAAGGGCAATAATGACCCACGCATCGATGCCCAGCCGCAGCAGGAAGCCCATTCCGCCCTCGGGGACGGTCATGTCAAGCGCGTCGCCCCAGATCGACAGAAGAACGCAGGTGACAAAGGACCAAAGCCCGCCGCGCCCGATCTCGGACAGGGCGCGTCCCAACTCGGTATTGGCCATCCATTCGAAGGCTGGCGCCAAAGGCACCGTCACTAGCCAGCTTGCGGCAAGGATCGAGATCAACCGCAAGCCGTCCAGCGACCACTTGTCGATCGAGCCATAGACCAGCTTCAGCATGTCCGCGGCGGGTTTTGCGGGCTCGCCGATCCGCCAGCAAACGATGATCGCCAACCCGAAAAGCAGGATCGAGACGGAAACCCCCGTCAGGACCCCCGACCTTTGCCGCAGCACCGGCATGATCTGGCTGCGGAACGCGCCAAGCGCGACCCCGATGAAGAAGAGAAGCTGCCAACCGAAGGGATTGAACAGCAGGCCCTGCTGTTCTCGCTGGTTCGGGATCAAAGTGTTCAAAGGCCCGGAAAGCCACCAGATTCCGACCGAAACCGCCATCGCGGTGAACGGCATGCGCAGCAGGAAAGGCACGGTGACGGGGGCCGTCAGGATCAGCAGGACATAAAGCGCCAGCACGTCCAGCAGGTTCGGCTGCATCCACATCAGCGCGACCGTCGCGATGTATCCAGCCGGGTTCTCGATGATCCATCGGGCATACTGGAACCAGACGGCGGTGTGGTTCAGCTTCAATTCGAACAACAGCCGCGACAGCAGCGCCAGCAGGACCGCCCCGATGATCAGTGCGAGCCAGACCTCATAGGCACGTTTCAGGAAACGCCATTGCGCGGCCCGGCGCCCCTGCCGCGCCTCGACCTTGATCCAGACCATGCCGACCAGAAAGCCCGACAGCAGCACGAACAGCTCTGCCGCGTCAAAGACGGTGAAATTGGCAAGGGTCAGGTTTCGCATGATGCTGAGCGGCATGTGATCCAGCATGATGCAGACCAGCGCATAGCCGCGCAGCATATCCAGCGTGACGATCCGTTTCATTTCGGCAACTTCGCGAAGATGTCGACCAGGGTCCGGTTCTCAAGCATGGCAAGCTTTTCGGCCTCGGTCAGGAAACTCAGGGCCTCGGCCTGGGTGCCGGCATGGGCAAGCTTTGCTTCGGCCGAGATGGCGTCCAGCCGGCCCGCCGCCGGGCCGGAGGGCGCCCCTGCCCGCAGAAGCGAGGCGACGCGGGCCTGCATGGCCGGATCGCGGCCTACGGCGGCCAGGCCGTCTCGCGGCAGTGTGCCGGCGATGCGGTAATCCAGGGCGTTGGCGGCGGTCAGGATCTCTGGCGGATCGCGCTCTTCGGGCGTGACCAGAAGGCCGTGGCGGCGCGCCCAGCGGCCAAAGACCGGGCTGGCGGACCAGCGCGAGGTCATGGGCGACAGAATCAGTCCCGCCAGAATCGGCGACAACCAGATCAACTGGCCAGGGGAAAGGATCGCCAGCACGATCAAAGTGCCGATCCCCAGCGTCATGTGCAGCGAATGGCGGCGCAGCACCACCGACCATTGGGGCATCTGCCCGGCGCGGACCTGCGCCTCCCACCCGGAATCCCGCCCGCGCAGGATGTCGATGATCTGGCGAGTCTGGATCAGCATCTGAACCGGCGCGATCAGGGCCGAGAGCGTGATCTCGAACAGGGCCGAGGCCAGCAGCCTTGCGCTGCCCCCCGAATTCCGCGCGAGCGGCCGCAGCCAGGCGCGGAAGATGCCAATGAACTTCGGAATCAGCAGGAAGCACATCGCGGCAATGAACAGCCACAGCATCCGTACCGGGTCGAAGGTCGGCCAGTCAGGGAAAAGCTGGTAGGTCTGCGGGAAGTAATCCGGGCGCGACAGCAGCACATTTGCCGACAGCGCCAGTCCCACCAGAAGCATCGCCAGCCAGATCGGCGACATCAGGAAGCCCATGATTCCGATGACGAAATGCGCGCGGCTGACCCAGGTGAACCCGCGCGAGAAGATCAGGCGCGAATGTTGCAGATTGCCTTGCGCCCAACGGCGTTCCCGAACGGCCATGTCCAGCAGCGTGGGCGGGCTGCCCTCGAAGCTTTCGCGCAGGTCGTGGTCCAGCCGCACCTTCCAGCCCGCGCGGCGCATCAGCGCTGCCTCGACGAAGTCATGGCTGAGAATCGTGCCCCCGAAGGGCGGCTTGCCGGGCAGTTCCGGCAACCCGCAGCATTCCGCAAAGGCCTTCACCCGGATGATCGCGTTATGGCCCCAGAAATTGCCGTTATTGCCGGACCAGGCGGCGACGCCGCGCGCGATGGCGGGGCCATAGATGCGACCTGCGAACTGGGTCAGGCGTGCAAAGATCGTCTGGCCTCCGACCAGCATCGGCATGGTCTGGATCAGGCCGACCGCGGGGTCGGCATTCATGCGCGCGGACAATGCCTTGATCGTGGTCGCGCCGACGACGCTGTCGGCGTCCAGCACCACCATCTGGTCATAACGACCGCCCCAGCGAGTGACGAAATCGGCGATGTTGCCAGCCTTGCGCCCCTTGTTGCTGCGTCGCCGCCGATACCAGATCGGAACCGGAGATATGTCTCGTAATCTGCTGATTGCAATCATTTCCTCGAAAACGGCGCTGGGTTGGCGGCTGTCGGACAACACAAAAATTTCAGTCCGGTGGCCCAGCCCCACGCGATACAAGTCGCGCGCCAACGCTGCGAGCAGACCCGCGGTCGCCGCGGCATCCTCGTGATAGACGGGCATCGCCACGGCCAGTCGCGCCTCGTTCTCGCCCTCGGGTGTCGACAGGCGCGGCGCGAGGAAGCCCGCGATCATCGACGCGAACGAAAACCCGACCCAGGTGAAGGTCAGGCCAAACAGGATCAGCAGGACCGTCTGCAGAAAGGTCGGGTTGTCGCCGAAGACGGCGCGCATCTCTCGCAGGCCGGCCCAGGCGATCGCGGCCGCTCCGCCAAACGCCACCAGTCGCGCAAGCATGGTGCGCAGGCTGGGCCAGCCGCTGTCGGGACCGTGCGGGGGCCTGCCGCGGAAATCCTGATCTGGCATCTCCAGATGGGCTTCGGGCGGGGTCGCGGGGCCGCCCGTCAGTTCCAGGTCAAGCGCCGCCCACTCCGCCTCTTCGGACAGGGGCAGGTCAACGCCGCCGTCGGCAGGCGATTGCAGCGGCATCAGCGGTTCGGTCTCGTTCACAATGTCACTCGCGCGTCCAGCGTGCGATCCACGTTTCGCTTAACGGGCCGTCCGGTCCATTCAGAACCGCCGAAAGGTCGGCGGGTTTCGTTCCGTCGGGAATATATTCAAAGGCCAGCCGCATTCGTCCCTGCTCGGGCAGGCGCAGCAGGTAGCTGTGCCCGATGCTGCCGCTTGAAGCGCGGACCTGCGGAACCGGATCGTCGGCCCCGAACAAATCCAGGTCGAAGTCGATGACATAGGTGCGGGCCGTCGCGTTGTTTACCGATTGCCCCGACATCGTCTCCAGCACGCGCGCGATCGGGGCGCTGTCTGGCGGCTCGGGCGAGAAGCTGAGCATATAGTTGAAGTCGTAACGCTCATTCGCCTTCAGCGCGTCGGCAGGCTGCCAGAAGGTGACGATATTGTCGTTGAATTCGTTCTGCACCGGGATCTCGACCAGCGAGACGGTACCTTTGCCCCAGCCATCCTGCGGCGCGATCCAGGCCGAGGGCCGCTTTTCGTAACGCGCCTCGGCATCCTGATAGGCGTCGAAGTTGCGCGCCCGCTGGGCCAGACCAAAGCCCAGCGGGTCCTGGTCCACGAAGGCCGAGACCTGCAGCGTATTGTGCCCCGACAGAACCCGCCACAGGCGCTGCTCGCCCCCCGTCAGCATTTGCAGCCCGTCGCTGTCATGGACCGCCGGCCGATAGTCGTCGACGCGCGTGCGATCCGTCGGACCGAACCAATACATCGAGGTCAGGGGCGCGATGCCGGCATTGGTCATGTCCTGCCGCGGGAACAACGCGACGCGGGTATCAAAGACCGTCTCGGCGCCCGGCGTGACGCGGAATTCATAGGCACCCGCGACCGAACGGCTGTCCAGCAGCGCGTGGATCAGGACCGAGCGTTCCTGACCGCTCGGCTTGTGGATCCAGAAACCGCGGAACAGGGGAAACTCCTCTCCCTCGGCGGTGCCGGTGCCGATCGCCAGCCCGCGGGCCGAAATGCCGTAAAGCGTCCCGCGCGCCACGGCACGGAAATAGCTTGCACCCTGGAATACCGCGAATTCGTCCATCACGTCGGGGCGGTTCAGGGGCGCGCGCAGGCGGAAACCGGAAAACCCCATGTTTCCGATGGTTTCGTAGTCGACGCCGTCGGGAAAAAGCGTCTGATCGAATTCGAACATATGGGGATCGAACTTGACCGGGATGACGATCCCTTCCTCGTCCACCAGGCTGATATCGACCGGCTCGTGGAAGATCGCGCCGGGCGGCAGAAGGTCCAGCGCAAAATCGCGGCTGCCCAGCCAGGGGTCCCGATCGCGACGGAAACGGATGCCACGATACTGGTCATAGGTCAGGTTACCGAAGCTGCCCACCAGGTCCGCATCGCGATAGGCATAGGGATTGGCCGCAAGATCGCGCGCCATGGCCGCCACATCTTCGAAGCCAAAGGGCTTGGGCTTTTCGGGGACCGGCGCCTCGGGCGCTGCGGGAGTCGCCGGAGCCTCTTGTGCGAAGGCCGCGCCAAGGCCCGAGCCGAGCGCCGAGGCGGCCGTCATGGCGGCTCCGGCAGAGATGACGAACTCACGACGATACATTCACTTGTCCCAACTTTAGGTCCATCCCCCTCAGGGTCCGGAAATTCGGTGCGGATTTGGCATTGTGACAACAATCAGGCAAGCCTTTTCGAGACCTGTGGCGAGCCCTTGCCAAATCTTGATCGAATTTTTCCAAATAGAAAAGGCGCGGCAATTCACCGCGCCCATTCCAGCCGACAAGTTTCGACCGTCTTTGGTATCGCTTAGCGATTCAACTCTCGAACGACGCGGCCATTCGGCGCGATTTCGACCAGCACCGGCTCGCCTTCGGGGTTCGTGGCCTGGGCCACCGTGACCCGCCCCTGCTGGAGAATCTGGCCCAGTTCGGTGTAGCCCGCCTCGGTCAGGGTGGAGCGGATGGCATCCGGGGTCAGCGGATCGCCGCCTGCCGGCGGGTTCACGCCGTCCGGGCCGTCACCGGGGCCCATGCGGCCTTCATGGCGCGGGCCCTTGTGGTCCCGGTCGCCGCGGTCATGGTCGCCGTGGTCGCGGCCACCGTCGCGGCGCCAGTGACCACGATCGTCGTCGCGGCCCCGACCGTCGCGGTCGCCGTCATGACGGCGGTGATGGCGATCACCGTCCGGACCCATGCCCGGCCCGTGACCTTCGTCGTCACCACGGCCAAAGCGCATCAGGGTGCCGTCCTCGGCAAAGGCGGCGCGCACCGATTTCGACTTTGCGTCCTGCCCTGCCAGCATGACGCCGCGGTCGCCAAGGAAGATCGCCTCGATCTGCCCCAGTTCGCCGAAGATCTGCTGACCGCGCACGGCCTGCGGCACCAGTCGCTCGACCAGCGCGGACGGCAGCGGCGCGTCATCGCGGCTGCGGATGCCGCGAAGGCCACCCTGCTCGTCCAGCATGATCCCGATCTCGGTGCCGTCCGGCAGCTTGCCGGACACGCGCGAGCCGTGGCGCGACGACTTGCTGGTCAGATCGGTCAGCCCCGCATCGCGCAGCGCCTCGGGCAGCACCACCTGCGCCTGCACACCGGCCTCGGCAGCCTCGGGCTGCTGCGGTGCGGCCTGGGCAAGGACCGGCCCGGCCAGCAGCGACATCAGGGCCGCCGCGGCGACCGATGAGGTGAAATATCTGCTCATGTTTTCATCCTGGTTCTTGTTGTCCATCGGGGCGGATGCGCCCCATGCGAATCACATCTAGCCGGCCTGTCACCAACCGAGTTCCAATGTCCCGTTTGGCTTTCGTTTGGATTTCTCGCAATATGGTCTTCGCATGTTCCGGCTTGCTCCGATACCCGCCCTGATGCGCCCTGCGCTGATCCTTGCCGCGACCGGTCTGGCGCTGCTTGTTCCGCTTGCCGAACTACATGCGGATCCGGATGATCGCGGCTATTCCCGCGATTACGACGACGATACCGAACGCGAGTTCGACTTGCTGGAGCAACCCGGCTTTCGCATCATCCCCTTGCAGGATGCCGTGCGTCGTGCGACCGACCGCTTCCGCGGTCGCCTGATCGCCGCCCGGCTGCGCCCCCCCTATCCCGAGGAGGAGGAGCGCGGGGTTGAACTGGTCCACGAATTGCGGCTGCTGACCCCCCGGCGCGACGTGCTGCTGATCCGTCTGGACGCGCGCACCGGCGACTTTCTGGAGGTTCGCGGCGCGGGCCTTGCCGAGGCCCGCCGCAAGAATGGAGACGATGAATGAGATGCCTGATCGTCGAGGACGACCCTGTCCTTGCGACCCAGCTGGCCCAGGCGCTGGGTGATGGTGGCTTTGCCTGCGACACGGCGGCGGACGGGGAACGCGGCGAATACCTGGGTGCGACGGAAAGCTATGACCTTGCGATCCTTGACCTTGGCCTGCCGGGTCTTCCCGGGATCGAGGTGCTGACCCGCTGGCGCGAGGCGGGCGTCTCGATGCCGGTGCTGATCCTGACCGCACGGGGCGACTGGACCGACAAGGTCGCGGGTTTTCGCGCCGGGGCCGATGACTATGCGGTAAAGCCCTTCCGGCTTGACGAGGTGGTCATCCGCGCCCAGACACTGGTGCGCCGCGCAGCGGGACATGCGCAGGCCGTCATCAAGGCGGGACCGCTGAAGCTGGACAGTCAGCTTGGCGTCATTACGCGCAATGGGATGGCGCTGCGGCTGACCGGGTTCGAAACGCGGATCCTCTCCTATCTTATCCACCACCAGAACCGCATCGTCAGCCGGACCGAACTTTCTGATCACCTGTATGACGCCGCCGCCGACCGCGACTTCAAGTCGATCGAGGTCGTCATCGGCCGCTTGCGCAAGAAGATCGGTGAAGGCCTGATCGAGACGCGGCGCGGCGAAGGCTATGTCCTGCGGGCCCCGGATTGAAACGCCCCCGGTTCTTTCGAGATTCGATCCGGGCGCGGCTGATCGGCCTGTCCGCGCTGCTGATCGGTGCGGCGCTGGTCGCCGGATACCTGACCATTGCCGCCATTCTGGACAGCTTCATCACCGACCGTTTCGACGCGGAATCCGAAGCGGTGGCCGATGCGCTGATCGCCGGGGCTACCGTGGACGACGCGGGTCGTCTGGTCGCGGGGCCTGCACCCACCGACCCGCGCTTTGGCATCCCCCTTTCCGGCTGGTTCTGGCAGATCCAGCAGGATGGCCGCGTCGCCGCGAAATCGGCCTCGCTTTTCGACAACGTCATGACCCCGCCCGAGGCGGATTTCATCGGCGGGGCCGGAACCGGTCCGGGGGGCCAGCCGCTGCGCGTGCTGCGTCATACCTTTACCCTGCCCGACAGCAACTCGGTGATGGCGGTGGTCGTATCGGCCCCGCGCGCGGAAATCGACGAAAGCGTGTCGCGCCTGCGCAGGCCGCTTGCCGTATCCTTGTCCGTGCTGGGGCTGGCTTTGGCGCTGGCCAGCGTGCTGCAGGTCGCGGCGGGGCTGCGCAGCCTGGATAAGCTGGGGCGCGACCTGCGCGCGATCCGTTCGGGCAAGGCCGATCACCTGCCCCTGCCCCCGGTATCGGAACTGCGCCCGGTCGCGTCTGAGATCAACGGCCTGCTGGAGCAGAACCGCCGCGTCCTGTCGCGGACGCGCGAGCATGTCGGGAACCTTGCCCATTCGCTGAAGACGCCGCTTGCGGCGCTGGACAACACCCTGCCCGCCGACCACCCCGGCCACGCGCTGGTCGCACGCATGGACCGCCAGATCGGTTGGCACCTGCGCCGTGCCCGCAGTTCCGGCGCATCACGCGTTCTGGGGCAGCGCACCCCCGTGACACCGGTGGCCGAGGATATCCTGATGGTCCTGCGCGGCCCGATCCGCGACTCCGGTCTGCAAATCGATCTGGACCTGCCCCCCGCGCTGGCCTTTGCCGGAGAGCGGCAGGATCTTGAGGAGATGATGGGCAACCTGATCGAGAACGCGGTGAAATGGGCGAATGCCCAAATCCATATCTCGGGCCGTCCCGATGGCACCGATCGTCTGCTGGTGCGGATCGAGGATGATGGCCCCGGCATGTCGGCCGAGGATCACGCCCTTGCGATTGCGCGGGGTGGCCGGCTGGACGAAAGCGGTCCACCCGGAACGGGGCTGGGGCTGGCAATCGTCGCCGATCTGGCGGCACTGCATGGCGGGCAATTGCGGCTGCAGCGATCTGACCTGGGGGGACTCGCGGCGATCCTGGCTTTGCCTGCCTGAAATATTCGCAGTCCTCCGGTTCCCGGTTTTTTACCATTTGATAAAAAAACGGACCTGTGCCAGCCTGATTCCAACAAAAGAACAAGCAAGCAGGGAGGTCACGCGGATGACCAACAGCCAGCTCACGCCCGGCGTGGTGTCGGGACGTTTGCCAGCATCTTCCTATGCCGAGAATTTCGCGGATGTCGCGCCCCCGCTTGTCGGGAACGAGGCGCGGATCGCGGCGGACAGGTGCTATTTCTGCCATGATGCCCCTTGTGTCACGGCCTGTCCGACCTCGATCGACATTCCGCTGTTCATTCGGCAGATCGCAACCGGAACGCCCGACGCGGCGGCCCGGACCATCTTTCACCAGAACATCCTGGGCGGCATCTGCGCCCGCGTCTGCCCGACCGAGAACCTGTGCGAAGGTTCCTGCGTGCGGATGGAGGCCGAGGGCAAGCCGGTCGAGATTGGCGCGCTCCAGCGCTTTGCCACGGACCATCTGATGGCACAGGATGAGCATCCTTTCCGTCGAGGCCCTGCGACCGGCAAAAGGATCGCAGTCGTGGGGGCCGGTCCCGCCGGGCTTTCCGCCGCGCACCGCCTTGCGGCCAAGGGCAATGACGTTACGCTGTTCGATGCACGGCCGAAGCCGGGCGGCCTGAACGAATATGGGATCGCCAGCTACAAGGCCGTCGACGGCTTCGCCGCGCGCGAGGTAGAATGGCTGATGGGCATCGGTGGCATCACTTTGGAAAGCGGCAAGGCGCTGGGTCGCGACATCACACTCGACGCACTGCGCGAAGGGTTCGATGCGGTGTTCCTTGGGCTGGGCCTGCAAGGCGTGAACGCGCTGGGAGCCGAGGGTGAAGAGCGTGGCAACGTCGGCCATGCCGTCGATTTCATCCGCGATCTGCGCCAGTCCGGCGATCTGTCGAGCCTGCCCATCGGGCGGGATGTGGTCGTGATCGGGGGCGGCATGACCGCGATCGACGCGGCCGTGCAGGCCCGGCTTCTGGGGGCGCAGAACGTCACCATCGTCTATCGCCGCGACCAGTCGCGCATGTCAGCCAGCCGGCACGAACAGGACCATGCCACCCAGTGCGGCGTCCGCATCATCTGCAACGCCGCGCCCGTGAAGGTGCATGGCAATGGCACGGTCAGTGAAGTCGAGTTCATGTATACAAGCGAAGGCCCGAACGGGCTTGAGGATACCGGTCAGCGATTCCGCCTGCCCGCCGATCAGCTGCTTCGCGCCATCGGCCAAAAGCTGGATGGCGCGCCGGCGGACCTGGCCATGTCGGGCGGCAAGATTGCCGTCACCGGGCGTGGCCGCAGTTCCTTGGCCGGTGTCTGGGCCGGGGGCGATTGTGCCGCGGGTGGGGATGATCTGACCGTGACCGCCGTTGCCGAGGGTCGCGATGCAGCCGAGGATATCCACGAGGCGTTGAATGGCCGTGCCTGACGATTCCCTGCTGCTCGGCTTCAGCGCCCCGCTGTTTCGCGATCCGGGCGGGCGGCTCCTGGCCGAGCGGCAGACAATCCTTGGGCTCAAGGCATGGCGTGACAACTTTTCGCACGTCACGGCCTTTTCAATCTGCCATGACGGCCCCGCGCCGCCAGGCTGGCAGGATGTCGAGGCCGAGGGCATCGGCCCCGAGGTCGAGACGGTGCCCCTGCCCAACACCTATCGGTTCAAGACCTTGATGCGCCAGCGGCGCGAACTGTCCGAGTCGATGCGTGTCTTGATGGGAAAGGCGCGCTACCGGACCTTCGCCTATGGCGGCTGGATCGGCGATCCGGGTGAAATCGCGGCATCGGTCGCGCGACGAAACGGGCTGTCTCACGCCATCTGGTTCGACCGTGTCGAATCCCAGGTCGCCCGGACCGAGGCCGGGGCTTCACTGGCGGCCCGCACCAAGGGCAATCTGCGCGCGGCAGTTTTTACCTATCACGAAAATCGGGCCGCGCGCGCTGCCGACCTGACGCTGCTGCATGGCGCGACGGTCTTCGATCATTTCAAGGGCATCGCCCGCAACCCCCACCAGGTCGAGGATATCCACTATACCGAAAGTGACCATGCCCCCGCGGACTTCATCGAGCGCAAGGCCGCCGAAGTCGCCGATGGGGTCCTGAACATTCTTTACTGCGGTCGCGCCGCCGCGATGAAGGGGCCGCTTGACTGGATCCGCACCATCGCCGCGCTGAAGGAACGCGGCATTTCATTCCGCGCCCGCTGGCTTGGCGACGGAGAGATGCTGAACGAGATGCGCGTCGCCGCCGCCCGCGCCGGACTGACCGGGACCGACCTGACGTTCGAGGGGTTCGTCAGCGACCCCGACAAGGTTCGCGAGGCCTATCGCAAGGCAGATCTGCTTCTGTTCTGCCACCTGACCGACGAATCCCCACGCAACCTGATCGAAAGCCTGCTCTCCGCCACGCCGATCATCGGCTATCGCGATCCCTATTCCGCTGGACTGGTAGAGGAAAAGGGCGCGGGCATGCTGGTGCGCCGCGGCGACGTGGCGGGACTGGTCGAAGCCGTCGCCGCACTGGCCACCGACCGCGCGCGCCTTTCCGACTTGATCCGGCGGGCAGGCGCGTCGGCCAGACATCTTACCCAGGCCAATGTCTTCCGCCGCCGCAGTGAAATCATTCGTAGCCAACTGAACCAGCCACGTCGCTGACGTAGCCAGAGAGGGTCACATGTCCAGTCTCAGCACCGAATTCGTGGGGATCAAGTCGCCCAATCCGTTCTGGCTTGCCTCTGCCCCGCCCACCGACAAGGAAATCAACGTCCGCCGGGCCTTTCAGGCCGGTTGGGGCGGCGTCGTGTGGAAGACCCTGGGATCCGAGGGGCCGCCCGTCGTGAACGTGAACGGCCCGCGTTATGGCGTTGTCTATGGTGCCGACCGACGCGTCCTTGGCATCAACAATATCGAACTGATTACCGATCGCCCGCTCGAGGTGAACCTGCGCGAGATCAAGTCCGTCAAGCGCGACTATCCCGACCGCGCGCTGGTCATCAGCCTGATGGTGCCCTGTGACGAGGAAAGCTGGAAGGCAATCCTGAAGCAGGTCGAGGATACCGGTGCCGACGGGGTCGAACTGAACTTCGGCTGTCCCCATGGCATGGCCGAACGCGGCATGGGTTCCGCTGTGGGCCAGGTGCCGGAATATATCGAGATGGTGACACGTTGGGTGAAGCAGCATTCCCGCATGCCCTGCATTGTCAAACTGACCCCGAACATCAGCGATATCCGTAAGCCAGCCGAGGCCGCGATGCGCGGCGGAGCCGATGCGGTCAGCCTGATCAATACGGTGAACTCGATCACCTCGGTCGACCTCGACCTTTTCGCGCCGCAGCCGACCATCGACGGCAAAGGCAGCCACGGCGGCTATTGCGGCCCCGCGGTCAAGCCGATCGCGCTGAACATGGTGGCCGAGATTGCGCGCAACCAGGCGACCCGCGGTCTGCCGATTTCAGGCATCGGGGGCATCACGACCTGGCGCGACGCGGCCGAGTTCATGGCGTTGGGGGCCGGAACCGTGCAGGTCTGCACTGCCGCTATGACCTATGGCTTCAAGGTGGTTCAGGAAATGATCTCCGGCCTGAAGGAGTACCTGGAGGACAAGCAGATCTCGATGTCGGACCTGATCGGACGTGCGGTCCCGAACGTCACCGACTGGCAGTATCTGAACCTGAACTACACCACCAAGGCGGTGATCGATCAGCAGGCCTGCATCGGATGTGGGCGATGCTATGCCGCCTGCGAGGACACGTCGCACCAGGCCATCGCCATGGGCCCGGGCCGCGTCTTCACCGTCAAGGACGATGAATGCGTGGCCTGCAACCTTTGCGTCGATATCTGCCCTGTCGAGAATTGCATCACCATGCGTGAGCTTGCCGTGGGCGAGATGGACCCTCGCACCGGCCGCACCGTCCGGCCCTATGCCAACTGGACGACGCATCAGAACAATCCGATGGCGCAGGCGGCAGAATAAGTCGCCCTGGCCTTCGGCACCCCTTGTTCCCCGTACGGCTTCGCGCTAGTCCCATGCGGTCGGAGGAGTGGCAGAGCGGTTTAATGCACCGGTCTTGAAAACCGACGTGGGGGCAACTCCACCGTGGGTTCGAATCCCACCTCCTCCGCCACTTGGCTTGACAAAACCAATCTCCCCGCAAGGCGGCACTCCTATTTTCTCGTTGTTTTCGAGGGTTATGGCTGTGCGCCGCTTCACGGACGATGATCCGTTAGGCGCGAAATTCGTTCTCCGCTCGCCAATTTCTCCAAAGCTGTTGCCTAAGCCAGTTTCGGTGAAGTGATCTTATCGCTCTGTTTTAGATAGAGAATTTTTCAACACTTCGTCGAGTTCGATCTCTGTCCCAAGCCGACTGGAAGGCACCGAAATCGAACATTCGCCAAGCTTTGGCGTCGGATCAACTTTGCCGGTGACAGCTGGATGCGCCCGCCCTAGCCTCACTCAGACGCTGAATACGACATGGTCGTCGCGGCTTGGTTCACCATGCTCATCGCCGAACTTAGCGGCCTTCTCTGTAACAAGGCGGCGACGCGCCCAACACCTGTGTCGACTTCATCCGCCACGGTGCCATGGGAGCAGGCACAGATAGGCAAGGCGAGCGGCGCTGGAGGCGCCTGACCGAGGAGGCCGCCGGCTCCGCGAAGTCGGTGTTCCACTTCGACGTCCAAGGATCGGTGGCCAAATCCACTCATGCCGGGATCCCTTGGCTTCGTCGCATCCGTGCCGCCAGACCCGAGCTATATTTTTGGCCCCTCGACGGCTGGTCACCGCTCCTCGGCACCTCGGTGATTGCTGAAGTCTATCCGAGGCTCTGGAGCACTGCCTACCCGGTCGCGGGGCGCAACCCGGACCAGCACGACGCCTATTCGGTTGCCCGCTGGCTGCAAGAGGCGGATCTGGATGGCAGCCTTCAGCGTGCTTTGCGGCCCTTTGAGTCCGGACCGATCGACACGACCGCCAGGGTCGAACGCTGGATCCTTGACGTGGAGACATCCGAGCCTCCCAAGTCGAGTCCGAGGAAGCTGGGGCCTGCCATGGTCCCACGCAGCGCTCGCGAGACAACCCGGACTGGCTATCTCAACCGAAATGGGCAGGAAGTCATCCAGCGCAGGGACCTGCCGGGCAATGATCACAACCAAAAGGTCTACGTTCTGCGCTGCCGCCAATGTGCTGCCGTATACGGCGCAAACGGTTCAGACATCTTTCAGCGTCGTTGTCCGAAATGCGGTGGAGGGAGCAAGGGGCTGGTCACCCACTGACAGGCAGATAGAGGCTAAGATCCGTCAAAAGCTAGCGCAGCAGACTTTCCACTGACACTCCGCGAGGCGGTCTTACGGGTGAGTTCGGCGCATAGGCGCCGCTCGCAAGCATCCCATGCTGCGCGGCGACGTTCCCCGAAATGGCCGTTCGACCAGCATAGCAGGGAAGCCCCGCCGCAAGGGTAATAATGCGGACGAAGCTGCCGTTTGCAGGTGCGGCAGAGAAAAATGCTACATCGCCGCCAAAGTGATCCGCTGGGCGGAAAGCTGTCTGACAGCAGCGCGACACGGCACCTACAGTGAACTTGAAAAAGCAGCCATTTGTGCCGACCGCAGCTAGAAGAGTTATGCACCAGGCGTGAGAAATGGAGAGCCGACCGACGCAGGTGCTTCAGCCTGCAATGACCTCAACCAAGGTCGCGAGTTGTCGAGTTGGTCTTGCCATCCGGTCGCCGAAAAGTCCTTGCAAACACGTACCCTTAGGTCAAGTTGAGTCAACAGCAGCTGTAAACGTCGCGGCCGCATAAGGGACATCATGTATCTGGCATCACTTACGATTAGCAATTTTCGCCGCATAAAATCTGCAACGATAGACTTCGTACCTGGCCTCAACGTCATCGTCGGCCCGAACAATATCGGAAAGACGGCCGTCGTTGACGCTTTAAGAGCGCTACTTGCCGGAACAGATGATCCATATCCGCGCTTCAGCATCGACGACGTCCACCTTCCCAATGGGGGTACGGCAACAGGTGATATAATATTCGACTATATCTTCAAGGACCTGTCGCTCGACGATGAAGCCGACTTCCTGCATGGGCTAAGGACTGATGGCGCGGGAAATGCGGAGGTCCTTCTCAGAGTGACTTATGGCGATGCGGATAAATCCGGGCGGCTGAGGTCGAGAAAAGTCTGTGGAGACCATCACGACATTGCGATGACGTCAACCATGCTGGACAACCTGCGCAGCGTTTATCTGCAGCCACTGCGCGATGCAGAGCTTGGACTTCGCCCGAGCCGTACAAGCCAGTTATCCCGTTTGCTACATCTTCTATCAGATGACGCGGGAAAAGAGGAGATCGCCAAGAAGCTTGCAGATCTCGACAAGGATATTAAGGCGCTCAAAGCGATTATTGAGACGCAAGAAGCCATCACCGGGCGCCACAAGAGCATGCTGGGCGATCAACTGGCTCAGATGCTGGCAGTAGAGCTTAGCGGTTCTGATTTCACGAAGCTCGCTTCGCGCCTATCGCTACTTGTCGACAGCTTCGAGATTGAACGTAACGGCCTTGGCTATAACAACCTGATCTTCATGGCCGTAGTTTTAAGCGAACTCGCGAAGAACGCAGATTCGGCTTATCGCAGCCTGATTGTCGAAGAGCCTGAAGCACATCTGCATCCGCAACTACAGGCCGTGCTTTTGCGCTACCTGTCCGACATCAAAGTTGCGGCGGGCGAACGGCCGGTCCAGGTCTTCGTCACAAGTCACTCGCCGAATTTTGCGAGCATTGCAGATTTGAACGCTGTCGAATGCCTGATTGAGACGGAAACAGGTGTCGAGGTATTCCATCCCAGGTCGGTTAGTTTTGGAAAGGGCAAGAAGGAGAAGTTAAAGCGATACCTTGATGTAACCCGCGCTGAGCTCTTCTTCGCACGCCGCGTCATCTTCGTCGAAGGTGCCGCCGAGCTGATGATGATCGGCTTGCTGGCGAAGAGAATGAGCTATGATCTTCGCGACCACGGTGTCAGCCTGATCAGCGTCGAAGGATTGAACTTCGACTCCTTTATGCCATTGTTCGGGGAAACGGCAATCAAGATACCAGTAGCCGTCATCACGGACGCAGATCCATTTATTGTCGATGCCGAAGGCAGAAGTCAGCCTCACTACCCATCCGCAACCGAAAACATCACGATCTCAAGCAACACGGTGTCAATGAAGAAGCGGGAAGACACATTCGTCAAAGTCTACCACGGCCAAAAGACCTTTGAGTACGACTACGCTTTTCACGAAAACAACAGAATGGCTATGCTGGCAGCTCTCAAGGAGCTACACCCTCAAATCGGCGCCGATCTTGAAACTGAGGTCGCATCAAAGGCGGACGATCAGGAGAAGGCGGAAGCGCTGTTCACGGGTATGTTCGAGCGGCCAAAGGGTAAGACAAATGTTCAAAAGGGCGCATTCGCTCAGGCTCTCGCGGCGCAGATTGAAGATAACAACCTGGAAATTGAAATTCCGAACTACATTAGAGATGCCGTAATGCATGCGTGCAAGGCATGATCGAACTTTCGCCGCAGCAGCGGGAGATCGTCGAGGCGCCGCTCAAACCCATGGCGGTCAGTGCCTGTGCGGGGAGCGGCAAGACTGCGACGGCGGTTCAGAGGCTCGCTGCGATACGCGAGCGCCTCGACGATAGGCACGGCCACATCGCGCTTTTGTCCTTTTCCAACGTGGCCGTCGATACGTTCAACAGGGACTACAATGCCTTGCTGGCAGAGCCCGGCAGCGGCCGTATAGGTGGCGTCGAGATAGCCACGGTCGACGCATTCATCACCTCAACTATTGTCCGCCCCCACGGTCATCTTGTAATGGGATGCGCCAGGACGCCGTTCCTTGTGCATGGCAGTGAGCCTTTTCTCGCGAACTTCACGGTCTGGGACGGAAATAGGCCGCACCCCACAACTGCGCTTCGACTGGAATTGGTGAAGGGAGTGGGGCTTCAGTTTGAAGTAGGACGGGCGAGGACCGTCATTGATCAAAAGGCAGCCGCCGATGCGATCAGGAAGCTGGCGAAGGTCGGCGCCTACTCGCACGCTCTCGGAAGCTTCTGGGCGCTGAGAGTTCTCAGGACCCAACCGCTAATTCTCCGCGCGCTGGCGCGCCGTTTTCCGCACATTCTTGTCGATGAGGCCCAAGACATCGGCACGTTCCACCAGTTTATCCTTTTGGCTTTGCGGGGCGCCGGTGTGCAGGTCTCGCTTATCGGGGATGTCAACCAAGGCATCTACGAGTTCTCTGGCGCGACTGGGGAGTTTCTTGACCAGTATGCGAAGCGTGATGATGTCGACGGTCGGATGCTCTCGACCAACTATCGATCGGTCCCAAGCATCGTCACGATCGCAAACCAACTATCAGGGCGCAACGATATGGCTGCGCGCACTGCGCCCGCCACGTTGTCGGGCGCGTATTATTTCGCTTACAAGAAAGACGAAAAAGACAATGCTCTTAAATCATTCGCCGCGCTGCTAGGTCAGGCGGGCATAGCGGTCAACGATGCGGTCGTGCTCTGCCGGTCAGCGGAATGGGCTGACGATTGGGCAGGCGGCGAAGAAGAACAAGGACGGGGCGTCTTGCGACATTTCGTGGACGCTGCGATCCAGCGAGACAAGTTCGGGCGTTTCGATGAGGCATTCAAGCATTGCTGCGCTGGCGTCGTCGGCTTGCTGGATGACGGTCATGGGGCTTTGCTCTCTGAAGTTGCACGCCACGGCACAGATGAGCAAAGTTCTCAGGCGCTGCGGAGGGTGTTGTGGACGTTCGTAAAGGACCCGGCCAACGGGTTGCCTTCTGCGTCTCTTGTGGCGGACACTGCTTGGCAGCCCGCACTTCTGGCGCGGGCTGAAATCTTGCTTGCCGCGCTTTCGGCGGAGCATGGTTTGAAGGCTGGCGACACCTGGAAAGCAAAGCTGGCGAAGCGGAATATCCTCAACCAGCCGCTTATGCGACCCGCAGATTTGGGGATCGAGAATGTGCCAAGGTTCCGCGTCTCCACCGTTCACAAGGTGAAAGGGGAGAGCATCAGGGGCGTTCTGTATATCTGCAACCGTTCGCATCTCGATGAACTGCTGGGAGGCACAGCGACAGAGGTCGGCAAGATCGGCTATGTCGCGCTCACCAGAGCGCGCGATCTGTTTGTCTTGGGTGTCCCTGCCAACTACCTAAAAGAGTTCGCGCCCAAGCTTGATGCACTCGGTTTTGCGAAGGCTGGCGGGACGTAGCCTTGGGGTGAAAAATCAGCCCGGAGGAGTTGCGGACCATACGTCTGCTGACGGACAAACTTCATTGATACTACGGAGAGACGGTTGATGGACCGCCCCACTTTCTACAGCAAAGAGTGCCTCCGACGTCGCGCAGTAGCGAGCGAGTTCGCCAAGGCATTTGATGTCTACCTGTTGGCATTGGCGCCGTCCTGATGAGCATCAGGCCAAGGACGCACCTGCTTCGCCTTCCCTACACGAATGAGGCGTTCCCGCCGGGTGTACTCGCGAACGGCAGCAGTGAGCTGACCGTGACATGGGACGAAATCCTCTGGGCCGCGCTGACTATCGGTCGCCCGTCGGTGCACCATGTTTTCGCCCATGGAGCCGCTTCCTTCCACGAGGCGATGTTCCGCCTATCCGTTGTCCGAATGGCTCTTGAGCAATACGGTCCCACCGCGACGCGACTGCGAAGAACGAGTGGCTACAAATCCCTCGATCCGACCGAGAAAGGAGCGATCAGCTATTTTCTCGGGATGACCTTCTGCAAGGTATTCTCCAGCCGCTTGCTTTCGACACCTTGGCTCCTGCATTTGGACATCTTCAAATCGACGATACCCACCTCAGTTCTCGGCCAATCGCGCCCCGATCTCCTTGGCCAGCAAATCGGCTCCGGCGACTGGCTTTCTTTTGAGACGAAGGGACGTGCAAGCAAACCGTCCTCCGCGGATTGTGCTAAAGCCAAGGCACAGGCTATGCGCCTGATATCCGTTAACGGCAAGCGATGTACATTGCATGTGGGTTCATTTGCGTTCTTCGCCAACGATGCGCTTCATTTCCACTGGATTGATCCGCCGTCCGACCCGAAGAGGCCGATCGAGATCCCTGAGATCGGCGATGCATGGCGCTTTTACTATGGTCCCTCTAAATCGCTCTGGGATAACTTTGGGCGCGAGGCTGGGGTACAAGATCAAGCTGGCCTTAAGTTCGAAGTCCCGTTCTTCGATATCACCATCAGGGTCCACCCGTTGTTGGCGCCATTCTTTGTCGATGCGAACTGGGCAGGTGCGCAGAGAACTATGCTCGAGTTCGCGGAACAGCTGAAGACCGAAGGATTCCAGCAAGACGGGCTCAAGATCGCTAGCGGCCCCAGCTGGCGCGTTCGCGCGGATCGCCTGCCTGTCGGGTAGGATCGTTTCGAGTGCTTCGTCACACCTGATTCACGGACGGCGGCTTCTCACCCATGCCACTGATGTCCTAGTCGCCCAAATTTCGCTGCGACGCCAGTCGAAGGGCTGCTTCGGGGAATGCGGTCCTGCAGCATGAGGTCCCCCCGACCGTCCGCTTTGGGCCGCGCCTTCCGCTGCGCCAGCGAAGAGTTGCGCCATGCTGCGGCCGACGGTAACCATCCGGCGTAGGCCGCGGCAGCGATGCTCAGGGGGCGCCCTTGGGCGCTTTGGGTTT
>NZ_JAVRQI010000013.1:0-176325 GCF_031854425.1 Paracoccus broussonetiae
ACGCCTCGACCAGCTGCGGAGAAACCTCGTGACCCCCAAGAATGCCAATGATCCCGCACATGTTACTGACCTTTCTTCTGACGCAGCGCCTGCATCAGGCGTGTGGCTAGCCCCGGTTTCGTCACCTGCCTTGCGCGGCCAAGGGCCAGCGCGTCGTCGGGCACATCCTCGGTAATGACCGACCCCGATCCGGTCATGGCCCGGTCGCCGACGCGGACCGGCGCGACCAGCATCGTGTCCGAACCGATGAAGGCATTGGCCCCGATCAGGGTCTTGTGCTTGCCGACCCCGTCATAGTTGCAGGTCACGGTGCCTGCGCCGATATTCGTGCCCGCCCCGATCTGGGCGTCGCCCAGATAGGTCAGGTGGCCGACCTTGACGCCTTCGTCCAGCACCGAGTTCTTGATCTCGACGAAATTGCCGACATGCACGTCCCCACCCAGTTCCGCGCCGGGGCGCAGGCGGGCGAAGGGACCGACGGTCGCGCCAGAGCTGACATGGCAGCCTTCCAGATGGCAGAAGGGCAGGATCTCGGCCCCGCTTTCAACGGTGACACCGGGACCGAACACCACGTTCTGCCCGATGACCGCGTCGCGGCCGATGACGGTGTCCAGCGCAAACCAGACGGTCGCCGGATCGCTCAGCGTCACGCCATCCTCAAGCGCACGGGCACGTGCGCGGGACTGGAAGGCCGCTTCCGCGGCGGCCAGTTCCTCGCGCGTGTTGATGCCCAGCGTCTCGGCCTCGTCACAGGTCACGACCTCGACCCGGCGACCTTCGGCGCGGGCAAGGGCGGGAATGTCGGTCAGGTAATATTCACCAGCCGCATTGTCGTTGCCAAGCTGAGGCAGAAGCGCACGCAGCAGGCTGGCATCGGCGGCGAGGACACCCGAATTGACCAGACGGATCGCGCGCGTCGCGGCATCCGCATCCTTGTATTCCACGATCCGCTCCAACCCCTCGGGGCCGACGACCAGGCGGCCATAACGGCCGGGATCCGCGGCCTCGAACCCCAGGACGACGACATCGGCGGGGTGGCTCGACAGGGCCAGAAGCGTGTCCTCACCGATAAAGGGCGTATCGCCGTAAAGGACGATCACGCGCCCTTCGAACCCGTCGAGCAGCGGCAGCGCCTGCAGCACGGCATGGCCGGTGCCAAGCTGTTCCTCCTGAAGCGCGATCGCGGCTTCGGGGTCAAGCTTGCCGATGGCCTTCCTGACCATCTCGGCGCCGTGACCGGCGACGACCACGACACGTTCGGGCTCGACTGCGCGGCCAGCGGCCAGCGCATGTCCGACCAATGGCACGCCGCCCAGGCGGTGCACAACCTTGGGCAGGTCCGACTGCATGCGGCTGCCCTGGCCTGCTGCCAGGACGATAAGCGCGATGGGGTTGTCTGACATGACTGCCTCTTGCCTGTTTCTTATCCGATGCAGGCGTTCTACCTAGGGGGCGACATCGGGGAAAGGCCCCGGCAGATCAAACATCTTGACGGAAGGTTACAGTATGGCGGGAACGGTGGTGTTCGATCTGGACGGGACCCTGGCGGATACGTCGGGCGACCTGATCGCGGCGGCGAATGCCTGTTTCGAGGGACGTGGACTTGGCCCGTTGCTGGATCCGGTCGGCGATGCCCTGATCGCGTTTCACGGCGGGCGCGCGATGCTGCGCGCCGGCTATGCGCGGATCGGCGCCGACACCCTGCTGCCCCCGGGGGCCGAGGACGATGATTATGCGCGGTTGCTGGATCATTACGGCCAGAGGATCGCGGTCCACACCCGGCTGTATCCAGGGACCGAGGACGCACTGGACAAGTTGGCCGCAGCCGGGCACATTCTGGCGGTCTGCACCAACAAACCCGAGGGGCTGGCCGAGATCCTGCTGCGCGAACTGGGCATCCGCGACCGCTTTGCCGCGCTGATCGGGGCGGACACGCTGCCCGTCAGGAAACCCGATCCCCGCCCCTATGCCGCGGCGGTCCGGTCCGCGGGTGGAGAAGTCACGCGATCCTTCCTGGTGGGAGATACCGAGACCGACCGCAAGACCGCAGCCGCAGCGGGGGTCAAGGTCGCGCTGGTGGCCTTTGGCCCCGAGGGCGAAGGATTGGCCCGACTGGCGCCAGAGGCGATGCTGGCGCATTTCGACGACCTGCCGGACCTGGCCGAGGACTGGCTCGGCCGGTGAAACGGGGGGCCTGTGCCCCCCCTTTCGGGATCACTCGGCTTCGCTGGCCGGCTTGGCGTTCAGCTGACCATAGTTCTGCGCCCCGATCGACTCGTAGAGATCGAGTTGGGTTTCAAGGAAGTCGATATGGCCTTCCTCATCGGCGATCAGCGCCTCGAACAGGTCCTTGCTGACATAATCCTTGACCGACTCGCAGTGGTCGCGCGCCTCGACATACAGCGTGCGCGCGTCGTATTCGGCGGCAAGATCGGATTCCAGCGTTTCCTTGAGATTCTGCCCGATGCGCAGGGGGTCCAGTTTCTGCAGATTCGGATGCCCCTCAAGAAAGATGATGCGCTGGATCAGCCGATCCGCGTGATTCATCTCCTCGATCGATTCGGCGCGGGACTTGTCGGCGATGCGGCCGTAGCCCCAATCTTCCTGCAGCCGGTAATGCAGCCAGTACTGGCTGACGGCGGTCAGTTCAGACCGCAGCGCCGCGTTGAGATACTCGATGACCTTGGCGTCGCCCTTCATGGATTGCTCCTTTGCGCGTGGCTCTCAGCCCCCTCAGGATCGGGGGTACAGCCAGATTATCGCAATGGCGCATCGTGTCTAGAAACAAGGGCATGCAGCTTCCGCAGTCGGGGCGCTTGCCAAGGGCATGATAGATTTTTCCGGGGGTAATGATGGTTTCCGGGTCTGCCGCACGCATCCAGTCCACCGCGGCGCGGATGTCATGGTCGGAAATCTGGGTGCAGTGGCAGATGATCATCATGGTACCTTTCGGACGCGCCCAAAACTTACTGATTCCGTCGGCCAAGTAAAGTCCGAGTTTTTCACTTTGTGATTACCCGCCGCCTTGACGCTGACAGGGGGCAAGGCGACAAGCCGGACATGAAGCTTGACGATTTCGATTTCCATCTGCCCGAGGGCCTGATCGCAACGCGTCCCGCGCGGCCGCGCAGTTCTGCGCGCCTGCTGCTGGCGCAGGGCGACTCGACGCGTGATCTGCATGTACGCGACCTGCCGGACCTGCTGGGTCCGGGAGATCTTCTTGTGCTGAACGACACCCGCGTCATCCCGGCCCGGCTGACCGGGACGCGCAGCCGCCAGACCCCGCAGGGCGAAGCCGTCGCCCGCATCGAGGTCACCCTGCTGGAACCCACCGCCGATGGCGGTTGGAAGGCGCTGGCAAAGCCCCTGCGCAAGCTGAAGCAGGGCGAGACGATCCGCTTTGGCGAAACGCTCTCCGCCGAGGTGTCCGAGATTGCCGAGGCCGGGTTGGTCCTGCGCTTCGACGCGACGGGCGAGGAATTTGACGCGGCGCTGGACAAGGTGGGCGCGATGCCCCTGCCCCCCTATATCGCGGCGCTGCGCGCCCCGGACGAGGCCGACCGCGACGATTACCAGACCGTCTGGGCCAGCCGCACCGGTGCGGTCGCCGCCCCCACCGCCAGCCTGCATTTCGACCCGCCCCTGCTGAAGGCGCTGGCGGACCGCGGCGTCCGGTTTGTCCATGTGACGCTGCATGTCGGCGCCGGCACCTTCCTGCCGGTCAAGGTCGAGGACGTGACCACCCACAAGATGCACGGCGAATGGGGCGAGGTGACGCCCGAGGCCGCCGAAGCCATCAATGCCACCCGTGCCGCGGGCGGGCGGGTCATTCCCGTCGGCACCACCGCCCTGCGCCTGATCGAATCCGCCGCGACCGAGGATCGGGTCGTTCATCCCTATCGCGGTGTCACGGAAATCTTCATCTATCCCGGTTATCGTTTCCGCGCGACCGACGCGCTGATGACCAACTTCCACCTGCCGAAATCGACGCTGCTGATGTTGGTCAGCGCGCTGATGGGACAGGACCGGATCCGCGACATCTATCGCCACGCGGTGGATTCGGGCTATCGCTTCTTCAGTTACGGCGACGCTTCACTTCTGATTCCGTAAAGGATTCCGAACATGCTCTCGGTGCTGCGCACGACCTGGCCACTCCTGCTCGGCATCCTGCTGCTTATGGTCGGCAACGGGATGCAAGGCACGTTGCTGGGGATTCGCGGCGCGATCGAGGGCATCTCGACCACCGAGATGTCGGTGGTGATGGCGTGCTATTTCGGCGGCTTCCTGCTGGGCTCGCGCACAGTGCCCGGCATGATCCAGAAGGTCGGCCATGTCCGCGTCTTCGCGGCGCTCGGCTCGATGATCTCGAACGTGCTGATCCTTTATGCCGTCTACCCCGACTGGATCGTCTGGGCGCTGCTCAGGCTGCTCATCGGCTTCTGCTTCTCGGGCGTCTACATCACCGCCGAAAGCTGGCTTAACGCCAGCGCCAGCAACCAGAACCGGGGGCAGGCGCTTTCGGCCTACATGATCGTCCAGATGCTGGGGATCATCGTCGCGCAGGTGCTGATGAACACCAGCGATCCGGGCGGTTATCTGCTGTTCGTCATCCCGTCGGTGCTGGTCAGCCTGTCGTTTCTGCCGATCCTGCTGTCACGCCAGCCCGCGCCCCAATTCTCGACGATCAAGCGGATGTCCTTTACCCGCCTGTTCAAAGTCTCGCCGCTGGGCTGCATCGGTATATTCCTGATGGGGGGCGTGTTCTCGGCAATCTTCGGCATGGCCTCGGTCTGGGGGTCGCTGAAGGGTCTCAGCGTGTCCGAGATCTCGGCCTTCGTTGCCGCGATCTATATCGGCGGACTGGTGCTGCAATACCCGGTCGGCTGGTTCTCGGACCACCATGACCGCCGCATGATCGTCATGGTGCTGGCGCTGCTGGGTCTGATCGTCAGCTTCGTGACGCTTTACGTCCAGCCCGGCATCTGGGGCCTGCTGCTGACCGCGGCGCTGATCGGGGGCGTCGCGAACCCCGTCTATTCGCTGCTTCTGGCCTATACGAACGATTTCCTTGATGCGAGCGACATGGCCGCCGCCTCGGCCGGGCTTCTGTTCATCAACGGCATCGGCGCAATGACCGGGCCGCTGATCACCGGCTGGCTGATGTCGGAACTGGGACCCGAGGGCTTCTGGGTCTATATCGGTTTCCTGCTCGGCGCGCTGACGCTTTATGCCGGATGGCGCCGCACGCGCCGCCCGACACCGGTTCAGGACCAGAACTTCGCGGTCATCGCGCCATTGACCACACCGCTGGCGATCGAAGCGGCGCTGGAGAATGCCGGCTCGGACGATGTTTCCCGCGCCGCCGAATAATTCGCGGGCTTGCGACCCCTGCGCCGCTCTGCGACCATCGATCCCGTCCAGCCAAGGAGGGCATCGATGACGACCGACGCAATTGCGACCCCCGACGAGATTACCCGCTTCTGGCTGGACGAGGTCGGAGAAAAGGGCTGGTACGCCCGTGACGATGCATTGGACCACTCGATCCGCGACCGCTTCATGGCCACCTGGGCCCAGGCGGATGAACTTGCCCGGCAATGGGCGCAATCGCCCCATGGCGCGCTTGCCGCGCTGATCCTGACCGACCAGTTCCCCCGCAACATGTTCCGCGAAGATCCGCGCGCCTTCGCCACCGACGACCTGGCCCGCGAAATCGCGGATGCCGCTGTCAGCGCCGGTCACGACCTGCGGATCGAACCCCCGGCGCGACAGTTCTTCTATCTTCCCTTCGAGCACAGCGAGGACCTGTCCGACCAGAACCGCGCGGTCGAGCTTTTCGCCGAGTTCATGCCTGGCGAAAACCTGCGCCACGCCGAACTGCACCGCGACACCATTGCCCGTTTCGGCCGCTTTCCCTGGCGGAACGCCGCCCTGGGCCGCCCCCCGACCGAGGCGGAAAATCGCGTGATGCAGGCGGGGGGCTATGGCGCGCTGGTGTCGGGCAAGCTGTTGCTTGATGCCCTCGAATAAATGGTTTAACGCTCAACTAAATTTTTCAGAGGGAGAATTCCATGGCGCAATCCTTCGACATGGTGGTGATCGGCTCGGGTCCCGGCGGTTATGTCAGCGCCATCCGCGGTGCCCAGCTCGGTCTGAAAGTCGCGGTGATCGAACGTGAGCACCTTGGCGGCATCTGCCTGAACTGGGGCTGCATCCCGACCAAGGCGCTGCTGCGCTCGGCCGAGGTCTTCCATCTGATGCACCGCGCCAAGGAATTTGGCCTGTCCGCAGACAAGATCGGCTATGACCTGCCCGCGGTCGTCCAGCGGTCGCGCGGAGTCGCCAAGCAGCTTTCAGGCGGCGTGGGCCACCTGCTGAAGAAGAACAAGATCACGGTCATCATGGGCGAAGCCACGCTGACCGCCCCCGGCAAGATCAGCGTCAAGACCGACAAGGCCACCGAAGAGGTGACCGGCAAGTCCATCGTGCTGGCGACCGGCGCCCGTGCGCGTGAACTGCCGGGGCTGGAACCCGATGGCGATCTGGTCTGGAACTACAAGCACGCGCTGAACCCGCCGCGGATGCCCGGCAAGCTGCTCGTCATCGGCTCGGGCGCGATCGGCATTGAATTCGCCAGCTTCTTCAACACGCTGGGGGCCGACACGACCGTTGTCGAAGTGATGGACCGCGTGCTGCCGGTCGAGGACGCCGAAATTTCTGCCCTTGCGAAAAAGCAGTTCCTCAAGCAGGGCATGAAGATCATGGAAAAGGCGACGGTCAAGAAGCTTGACCGCGCCAAGGGCAAAGTCACCGCCCATATCGAGATCGGCGGCAAGACCGAGACGCATGAATTCGACACCGTCATCTCGGCAGTCGGCATCGTCGGCAACGTCGAAAATCTCGGCCTCGAGAAACTGGGCGCCAAGATCGACCGCACCCATGTCGTGACCGACGAATATTGCCGCACCGGCGTCGAAGGGCTTTTCGCCATCGGCGACGTCGCGGGCGCGCCCTGGCTTGCCCACAAGGCCAGCCATGAAGGCGTCATGGTCGCGGAACTGATCGCGGGCCAGCATCCCCACCCGATCAAGCCGAACTCGATCCCGGGCTGCACCTATTGCAACCCGCAGGTCGCCTCTGTCGGCCTGACCGAGGAAAAGGCCAAGGCCGCTGGTTATGACGTCAAGGTCGGCCGCTTCCCCTTCGTCGGCAACGGCAAGGCCATCGCCCTTGGCGAACCCGAAGGTCTGGTCAAGACCGTCTTCGACGCAAAGACCGGCGAGCTGCTGGGCGCGCATATGGTCGGGGCTGAAGTCACCGAACTGATCCAGGGCTATGTCATCGGCCGCACACTGGAAACGACCGAGGCCGAGCTTATGGAAACGGTCTTCCCGCACCCGACCCTCAGCGAGATGATGCACGAATCCGTGCTGTCGGCCTATGGCCGGACGATCCACTTCTGAAGCGGATCATGTCCGGAACAACGAAACAGGGGGCCTCGCGGCCCCCTTCATCGTTTCCGAAATACCCTGCGGGGGTCCGGGGGCGCAAAGCCCCCGGCAGCAAGCTCAGGCCGGGACAGGCATCCGCGCCTCGACCATGCCGGCATACCAGCTTGACCCGGCGGGGATCGCATTGTCGTCGAAATCATAGGCGGGATGGTGGACCATGGCGGTATCGCCATTCCCGACGAAGATATAGGCGCCGGGACGGGTGTTCAGCATATAGCTGAAATCCTCGCCCGCCATCAGCGGCATCATGTCCATGTCGACATCACCGGCGACCTCGCGCGCGACCTTGGCGGCATGAACCGTGGCATCGGGGTGATTCATGGTGACGGGATAGCCGCGCTGGTAATCGACCTCGGCCGTTGCACCGAAGGCGGCCGCGACATTGCTCGCGACACGCTGGATGCCTTCCTCAAGCTGGTCGCGGACTTTCGGATCAAGGCTGCGCGCCGTTCCCTTCATCACCACGACCTGCGGGATCACGTTATGCGCGGGCGAATCTGTCTGGACCACGCAGACCGAGACGACGCCGCTTTTCAGCGGGTCGATATTGCGCGAGACGATGGATTGCAGCGCAACCACGATCTGCGCCGCGACCAGTGTGGTGTCGACCGCCTCATGCGGTTTCGCGGCATGCCCACCCTTGCCCGTCACCACGATGTCGAACTGGTCGGCCGCCGCCATCATCGCGCCCTCGCGAATGGCGAAGCTGCCTGTCGGATAACCCGGCATGTTGTGCATGCCATAGAATTCCTGGATGCCCCAGCGCTCCGCCAGCCCGTCCTCGATCATGGCCAGCCCACCGCCGCCGCCCTCTTCCGCGGGTTGAAAGATCATGATCGCGGTGCCGTCGAAATTCCGCGTCTCGGCCAGATAGCGGGCGGCCCCAAGCAGCATGGCAGTATGGCCGTCATGACCGCAGGCATGCATGACGCCCGGCGTCTTCGAGGCGTATTCGGCGCCCGTGATCTCCTTGATCGGCAAGGCGTCCATATCGGCGCGCAGCCCGATCACCCGCCCCTGGGTATCGCTGCGGCCCTTGATGACACCGACGACCCCGGTGCGGCCCACGCCCTCGACCACATCATCAAGGCCGAAACTGCGCAGCAGTTCCGCCACCTTGCCCGCAGTCCGGTGCACCTCGTATTGCAATTCGGGATGCTCGTGGAAGTCCCGCCTCCAGGCGGTGATCTCGGGCAGAAGTTCGGCGAAGCGGTTCTTGACAGGCATGTGACATCTCCTTCGGGGCAAAGCTTGGCCGTTTTGAAATGCCGCCGCAAGCTGACTCAGATCGAAGGGCCCAGCTCGATCCGCGAACCGTCGGAAAAGCGGGCAAACCGGAACCGGGAAAGATCATGTCCGGGTGCCCGGCCCAGCATCAGATCGGCCATCACCCGACCGACGCCCGGCCCAATGCCGAAGCCGTGGCCGGAAAGCCCGGTCGCGACGTAAAAGCCCGAGACCGGGCTTTCATCCAGAATCGGAACCTGATCCGGGGTGACATCGATCATTCCGGCCCAGACCCGGTCTATCGCAGGCTTGCCCAGCACCGGGAATGCCGCGGCAAAAGCCTGCGCCAGCGCCTCGACCCGGCGCAGGTTGGGCTGGGGATCCAGAACCCGCATCCGCTCGAAGGGCGAGGGGCGGTCAAGCCGCCAGCGCCGCGGCGTGCCCCAAGCATCGGGATAGTCGCGGGGCGAGGCAGGGGATAGCCGGGTATGCCGCAAGTCCCGCCGGACCTGGGGCAGGAACTGCGCAAGGTTGCGAAAGGCGGATGGCCCGATCCAGAAGTCGTGGCCGATCCCCGGCGCAAGCGTGAAGCCACCGTCCAGTCGGCGGCGAAAGGCAAAGCCCGGATCCGCAGCGTTGCCCGAATGAAACTCGGGCATCCCGGCCGTCGCAGCGACTGTGGCACGGACCGAAAGCTGTGGAAAACGCATCCCGGCATTGCCCGCAAAAAGCGATGACCAAGCACCCGCGGCCAGCAGCACCTGCGGTGCCTCGACCCTGCCCTTTTCCGTCACGGCGGCGGACACCCGCCCCGCAGTCGTTTCAATCCCCCGCACGGCGCAGCCTTCGCAGATCGTCACGCCCCTGTCGGCGGCCAATGCCGCGATTGCCGGCACGGCGGTCCAGGGTTCGGCCCGCGCATCGCTGGCCGTGTGCAGCGCGCCGATCCAACCCGCGGCATTGGGCAGGATCGCGTCAAGCTCGGCCCGCTCGATCAGCCGGGTATCCAGCCCGTGGTGCCGGGCATGGGGCAACCACGAGACGAAATTCTCAAGATCCTTAGGCGAGGCTGCCAGATAGGTCGTCCCGGTCTGGCGCAGCCCGACGGCATCGCCCAGACGTTGGTCAAGATCCTGCCACAGCCGCATCGCCTCGATCATGATCGGCAATTCGGCGGGATCGCGGCCCTGCTGGCGAACCCAGCCCCAATTGCGCGAGCTTTGCTCGGCCGCAATGCGGCCCTTTTCGCAAAGCACGACCCGCCGACCGGCCTCGGCCAGGTAAAGCGCGGTCATCACGCCCGCAATGCCTCCGCCGACGACCACCACATCCGATTGCGCGGGCGGGTTGGCAGGAAAGCGCGGCGGCGCGGAAATCGGGATCGGACCACCCATCTTCATCATGCCCAAGCCCTAACCATGCGTCATCGGTTCCACAAGCACCCGGTGCCCCGGCTGCACCTCTCGATAGATCGAGGGGCCGGGATCGTGCCCCGGCGGATGGATCGGAGAGGGAACGGGCCGGAACCGGGGAGCGCCCCCATTCCTCCGGCTGCGCGGATCTGCGACCGGCACGGCGGCCAGAAGCTGGCGGGTATAGCTGTGCTGCGGGTTTTCGAACAGCTGACGCCGCGAGCCGATCTCGACGATGCGGCCCAGATACATGACGCCGACACGATGGCTGATGCGTTCGACAACGGCCATGTCATGACTGATGAACAGCATCGAGATCCCGGTTTCGCGCTGCAACTCCATCAGCAGATTCAGAACTTGCGCCTGCACCGAGACATCCAGCGCCGAAACCGCCTCGTCCGCGACCAGAAGGCGCGGGGCCAGCGCCAGCGCGCGGGCGATAGCGATCCGCTGGCGCTGGCCGCCCGACAGCTCATGCGGATAGCGGTTCATATAGGCGCGCGGCAATTCGACCCGGTCGAAAAGCCGGGCGATGCGGTCCCGGCGCTCGGCCCGGTCGCCGATGCCATAATTCAGCATCGGCTCTTCGACCTGATCCAGCAGCTTCATCTGGGGATCAAGGCTGGCATAGGGATCCTGAAACACCATTTGCATGTCGCGCCGTGCCCGGCGCAGCGCCGAGGGGGCCAAGGCCAGAATATCCTGTCCCTCAAGATAAATGCTGCCGGCCTGCGGTTCGACAAGACGCAGGATTGAGCGGCCGGTGGTGGACTTGCCGCAGCCGGATTCCCCGACCAGGGCCAGCGTCTCGCCTTCGGCCAGCGAGAACGAGACATCTTCGACCGCGTGGACCCGCGCCACGGTCCGCCGCAGAAACCCGCCCCGGACAGCGAACCGCGTGCACAGATTTTCAACCCGCAGGAGCGGTCTTTGCTCGGACCGCGCAGGGGCGCGCAAGGGCGCTGGAATCGCCGGGGATATGCCCGACAGGCAAATCGGTTCCGGCGCATCGCGGCCGGTCATCTCTCCCAACCGCGGCACGGCGGCCAGCAGCGCGCGGGTGTGGTCCTGCTGGGGATCGTCAAAGATGCGCGCGACCGGACCCTCTTCGACCTTGCGGCCCCGGAACATGACCACGACCCGGTCGGCCATCCGCGCGACCACCGCCATGTCATGGGTGATGAACAGGACGGCCATGCCGGTTTCCCGTTTCAGGCGCTCGATCAGCGCCAGGATCTCGGCCTGGATGGTGACATCAAGCGCGGTGGTCGGCTCGTCACAGATCAGCAGCTTGGGCCGGCAGGCCATCGCCATGGCAATGACGACCCGCTGCCGCATCCCGCCCGACAGTTCATGCGGATATTGCAGCAGCCGCCGCTCGACAGGTTCGGGAATGCGCACCTCGCGCAGCAATTCCAGCGCGCGCGTTCTGGCCTGTTCGCGCGTCAGCCCGCGATGGGCGATCAACCCTTCGGAAATCTGGTCGCCGATGGTCAGGACCGGGTTCAGCGCGGTCATCGGTTCCTGAAAGACCATCGCGATCCGGTCGCCACGAATGGCCCGCATTACCCCGGGCGCAGCCTGGGCCAGATCGACCGCGCGCGCGCCATCCCGCAGCAGGATCCGTCCGGCCGCGATCTCTCCGCCGCCGAACTCGACAAGCCGCATCAGGGAAAGCGCGCTGACCGACTTGCCCGAACCCGATTCGCCCACCACGCACAGGCATTCGCCTGCCGAGATATCGAAATCCAGCCCATCAACCCCCGTCACCGGCCCGTCATGGGTCTGAAAGGTCACGCGCAGCCCCCGCACTGAAAGAAGCGGGCAGCCTTGGCCGGCATCGGGCATGGTCATTCCCCGGCGATCTGGTCAGGGCGAAGGCTATGCCCGCCAAAGCGCATTGCAACATCTTTCCGCTCCAAGTTGATTCTTGCTTTTTCCCCCGCAGCGGCCTGAAACTTGGCGCTGTTCCACGGGCAAGGCCGCAGGCGCGGTCGAAGGACAAAGGGAAGGCGCGAAAAAACAAAAGACTAGGCGGCCAGACCGACAGCACGGGCGAACACTCCACAGTTCAACAGGAGAGAGCGATGCGACTGAAGACCCTGATGCTTGGTGCGGCCGCAAGCGTGGCCCTGGCCCCGTCGGCTTTTGCCGAACGCGGCAGCGACGGGCAGGTGAACATCATCTATTGGCAGGCCCCCTCGACGCTGAACCCCTACCTTTCCTCGGGGACCAAGGATCTTGAGGCCTCGTCCCTGGTGATCGAGCCGCTGGCCGGCTTCGACGAAAAGGGTGTGGTCTTTCCCCGCCTCGCCGCCGAGATCCCCAGCGTCGAGAATGGCGGCATCTCGCAAGACCTGAAATCCGTGACCTGGAAGCTGAAACCGGGCCTGAAATGGTCCGATGGAACGCCCCTGACGTCGGAAGATGTGAAATTCACCGCCGATTACTGCATGAACCCCGAGGGCGGCTGCGCCCAGCTGGCGCGCTATGAAGGCATCGACAGCATCGAGACACCCGACCCGCTGACGGTCGTCATCCATTTCCGCGAACCTCGCCCGAATCCGTTCACCGCCTTCACCGGGGCGCAGTCGCCGGTGCTGCAAAAGGCACAGTTCGGGAAGTGCGTCGGCAGCGGCGCGTCCGCCTGCACCGCCGAGAATTTCGGCCCCATCGGCACCGGCCCCTTCCGCGTGGTCGAATTCCGCACCAATGACAGCGTGACCCTTGAAGCAAATCCCAACTATCGCGACCCGGAGAAGCCCGCCTTCGCCAAGGCGGTGCTGAAAGGCGGCGGAGACGCGGCGGCAGCCGCCCGCGCCGTTCTGGAGACGGGCGAGTTCGACTATGCTTGGAACACCCTTGTTCCGCCCGATGCGCTGAAAGGCATGGCAGCGGCAGGCAAGGGCAAGATCGTCACCGGCTTTGGCACGCTGGTCGAACGGATCGAGATGAACCTGACCGACCCATCGCCCGACCTGCCCGAAGGCGAGCGCGCGACAGCCAGGCATCCCCACCCGATCCTGTCGGATGAACGCGTGCGACGGGCGCTCAGCATGGCGATCGACCGGACCCTGCTGACCGAGATCGGCTTTGGCGATGCCGGACGGCCGACCTGCAACCTTGTCCCCGCGCCCGAAACCTTTGCCTCGGACAATACCGGTTGCCTTGAACAGGATATCGAGGGCGCGAAGAAGCTGCTGGACGAGGCCGGATGGGCTCCCGGCGCCGATGGCATCCGCCAGAAGGACGGCAAGCCGTTGGAGCTGCTGTTCCAAAGCTCGGTCAACCCGATCCGGCAGGACTTTCAGGCGCTCATCAAGCAATGGTGGCAAGAGATCGGTGTCGCGACCGAGCTGAAATCGGTGGACCCTTCGGTATTCTTCGGCGGCGATGCGGGATCACCCGACACCTTCCAGCGCTTCTACGCCGATGTCGAAATGTATGCGAACAACTTCGACGGCACGGATCCCGAACCCTATCTGGCCCGCTATACCTGCGAAAAGGCCCCCGGCCCGGAATCGCAATGGCAGGGTGAGAACGTAAACCGCTACTGCGATCCCGAATATGACCGGCTGATCGTGGAGTTGGGCAAGACCGCCGATATCGGCCAGCGTGCGGACCTGGCCAAGCGGTTGAACGACATGATCACCAAGGACAGCATGACCATCGTTCCGCTGGTCGATCGTGGCCGCGTCTCGGCCCATTCGAACCGGCTGGGGGGCGTCATCCTGAACACCTGGGACAGCGAATTGTGGAACGTCGCGGACTGGACCCGCGTCAAGTGAACCTGCGTGCGTCCCGGTCCGGCGGCCGGGCCGCCCTGCCCCATCCCGGGGAAGCAGGATGCTGAACTATGCACTGCGCCGGGTTCTGCTGGCGGTTCCGACGCTGCTGTTCATCTCGCTGGTGATCTTCCTGCTGCTTGAGGCGTCGCCCGGCGATCCGCTGGGCGATATCCCGATGACCATCCCCCCCGAGATCAGGGACCGGATGCGCGAAGCACTTGGCCTGGGACAGGCCTGGTATGTCCGATACGTCATGTGGCTGCAGCAGTTCTTCTGGGTCGAGCCGCTGCACGCCTTCGACCAGATCTTCGGCACCGGTTTCAGCCGGGGAATGCAGCGAATCATCAGCTTTCAGACCCGCAGCCCCGCCTTTGACGTCATCGCCCAGCGTTTGCCGCAAACCCTGACCGTGGTGGGCCTGTCCTATGTGCTGGGGATCCTGATTGCGGTTCCGATCGGGATCGTTTCGGCCTATCGCCAATACAGCTGGTTCGACCAGATCGGGACATTCATATCGATGGTCGGATTCTCGCTGCCGACCTTCTTCACGGGCGTCGTGCTGATCATCGTCTTCGGCATCAAGCTGCAATGGCTGCCCACGATCTATGACACGACGCTACGCGTGACCGACTGGACCAGCCTTGTCCAGCAGGTCCGGCAGATGGCAATGCCGGTCACGGTGCTGGCGCTGTTCAACGCGGCGCAGATCAGCCGGTTCATGCGTGCCTCGATGCTGGACAACCTGCGCCAGGACTATGTCCGCACCGCCCGCGCCAAGGGCCTCAAAGAGCGGGTCGTCGTGCTGAAGCACGTCCTGCGAAACTCGTTGATCCCGGTCGTGACGGTGATCGCGCTTGGCCTGCCCGCAGTCTTCGGGGGCGCGATCATCACCGAGCAGGTCTTCAAGGTGAACGGGCTTGGCCAGCTTCTGATCCTGGCGATCAATTCGAACGATATCCCGATGGTGATGACGCTGACCTTCATCTTCGCCATCCTGATCGTCGCCTTCACCCTGATCGCGGACCTGCTTTACGGTCTTCTGGACCCAAGGATCCGCTATGACTGATCCATTGGCCGCGACACTGGACGGGGCATCAACGCCCGACGCCCCGCCGAGCAGCCAGTGGCGCGATGTCTGGCGACAGTTCCGCCGCCATCGGGGGGCGATGATCGCGCTGGTCCTGTTCGCTCTGATCCTGCTGTTCGTGCTGGGCGGTCCGCTTCTGTGGCGGATCGAGGCGACGCATCTGGATATCCGCGCCCGCAATCAGGGCTTTTCCTGGCCCCATCTCCTTGGCACCGATCAACTGGGGCGCGACATGCTGTCGCGACTGATAGCGGGGGGGCGGATCTCACTGGCGGTCGGGCTGACTGCGATGCTGATCGCACTGACGCTGGGCAGCCTGATCGGCATCCTGTCGGGCTATGTCCGGGCGCTCGACGCGCCGCTGATGCGGCTGACCGAACTGTTTCTGGCCCTGCCCCTGCTGCCGCTGCTGCTGCTGATGGTGACGCTGTTCCGCGAACCGCTGGCGCGGACGCTGGGACCGGCAGGCGGAACCTTCCTGCTGATCGTCCTGGCCATCGGGGCGACGTCCTGGATGCAGACCGCGCGCATTGTCCGGGGCGAGGTTCTGGCGCTGAAGGAACGCGATTTCATCCTGGCCGCGCGCTCGATCGGGACGCCCCCCATCCGGATGATCCTGCGCCATGTGCTGCCGAACGTGCTGTCGCCGATCATGGTCGCGGCAACGCTGGGCATAGCCACCGCCATCATCACGGAAAGCGCGCTGTCCTTTCTGGGGTTGGGCTTCCCCCCTGATTTCCCGACCTGGGGGCGGCTGCTTTACGACGCGGTCGACCAGATGCAGCAATATCCGTGGCGGGTGATCCTGCCGGGGATGGCAATCTCGGTGACGGTTCTGTCGGTGAATTATATTGGAGACGGGCTGCGGGACGCGATGGATCCCCGCAGCCGACGCCGCTGATACGGCAAGGTCGTCGTCGGGTATTTAAGAAACGGTGAAAACCGGGCGGCCGTCAGAGCGCGGCGGCCAGCAGCTTCAGCTGCGCCCGTGGAAGGATCAGCAGCATCGGCCCCGACATGTCGCGCAACTCGACCCGTCCGGTCGCCTGGTTCGAGGTGCCGACGCGGCCATCGGGCGCGAAGGCGATCTGGTCGATCGGCCATTTCAGCCCGGTCGAGCGCCCCGAGGCGTCCCCCATGGGAACCAGCGACACTCGCGTTCCGGGCGCAAGGTCCAGCGCAAGCGTTTCGGGGGCCAGCGTGATGACATCATCGCCCGCGATCAGGATGCACCGAGGGCCGACGCGGCGGGCAAGGGCGTTCAGGGCGGCCAGGAAATGGTCCTGCCGCGCACCCGAAAAGCCGACGGCCAACACCAGCGGCGCATCGATCCGCGACAGGCATTTCTCGAAATCGGTGCCAAGCTGCTCGGTGACATGATGCAGGCGATCTGCGGGAATCGCAGCGCGGGCCTCGTCAGACAGGGAATCGAAATCTCCGATGACCGCCTGGGGCATCACGCCCAGCGCCAGCGCCTGATCCGCCCCACCATCCGCCGCCACCACGCCCGGTGCCAGCGCCAGCGCCGCTTCCAGATCGGTGCGCGGAAAAGGCGCCCCCCCGATCAGAGTGACCGGGCGGGTGCTGGCAAGGACGGTCATTCGCCCTTGCCGATGCCGGAGAAGATCCGGCGAAAGGGCAGAATCCACAGGATCCCGAGCCCGATATAGACCGCAAGCTCCAGCACGATCGGCTGGCGGCCCAGGGCGCGGTCCATCCAGTTCACCACCGTCACGGCCACCACGATGTAAAGTGGCAGGCCGATCAGCAGGACCACCAGTGACCAGCGTTTGCGCGCCCTGAGATCCATGTCAGTCCGAGAACGGATCGGTGACAAGGATGGTGTCGTCGCGCTCGGGTGAAGTCGACAGCAGCGCCACCGGGCATTGGATCAGCTCCTCGATCCGGCGGACATACTTGATCGCGTTCGCGGGCAGGTCCGCCCAGCTGCGCGCGCCCTGGGTCGATTCAGTCCAGCCTTCAAGCTCTTCATAGATCGGCTTGACGCGGTCCTGCAGCGCGGCCGCGGTCGGCAGGTAATCGTATTGCTTGCCGTCGATTTCGTAGCCCACGCAGATCTTGATGGTCTCGAACCCGTCCATCACGTCCAGCTTGGTCAGCGCGATGCCATCCACGCCCGAGATCGCGCAGGTCTGACGCACCAGAACTGCGTCGAACCAGCCGCAACGGCGGCGGCGACCGGTGACGGTCCCGAATTCGTGGCCGCGTTCGCCCAGGCGCTGGCCATCCGCATCCTCAAGCTCGGTCGGGAAGGGGCCAGAGCCGACGCGGGTCGTATAGGCCTTGACGATGCCCAGCACGAAACCGATGGCGCTGGGGCCAAGGCCGGTGCCCGACGCCGCCATACCCGACATGGTGGTCGAGCTGGTGACATAGGGATAGGTGCCGAAATCGATGTCCAGCAAGCTGCCCTGCGCGCCTTCGAACAGGATGCGCTTGCCGGCCTTGCGATAGTCGTTCATCGCCTTCCACACCGGCTGTGCGTATTGCAGCAGCTTCGGCGCGATCTCAAGCAGCTTGGCGCGCAACTCGGCGCGGTCGATCGGCGTCGCGCCAAGACCCTGGCGCAGCGCATCGTGATGGGCGAGCAGGCGATCCAGGCGGGAATCCAGCGTGTCCTCGTCGCCCAGATCGGCGACGCGGATGGTGCGGCGGCCGACCTTGTCTTCATAGGCGGGGCCGATGCCGCGACCGGTGGTGCCGATCTTGGAAGCGCCCGCGGCTTCTTCGCGAAGCTGGTCAAGGTCCTGGTGCAGCGGCAAAATCAGCGGGGTGTTTTCCGCGATCATCAGGTTTTCCGGGCCGATCTTGACGCCCTGGCTTTCCAGCTTCTCGATCTCGCGGAACAATGCCCAGGGATCCAGCACGACGCCGTTGCCGATGACGTTCATCTTGCCCGACCGGACGATCCCAGAGGGAAGCAGCGACAGCTTGTAGACCTCGCCCCCGACAACCAGCGTGTGGCCGGCATTGTGACCGCCCTGGAAGCGCGCGATCACATCGGCGCGCTCGGACAGCCAGTCGACGATCTTGCCCTTGCCTTCGTCGCCCCATTGGGCGCCGACGACCACCACATTGGCCATGTTGGTATCCTCTCGCGGTCATGAATTCCGCTGACGTATAATGCCCGACGCCCCGAGGGAAAAGCCCAATTGCCTTCGCCCTTATTTTAGGCATCATGCCTGCGATTTAGGCTGTCCTCGGGAGAATCATTGGACATATCGCACCATCCATTGCGAAATCGCGCGAAATTTGCTCATGGTCCGGGCAAGAGGCCGTGATGTTGCACCAGAACATTTCAACCGAACTGAACCGCGCTTGCGGCACGCTTCGTGCCGGATTCGCCTTTTCCCGCGGGATGACCCGCCTGACCCGACTGCATCAGGCCGGCAGCGCCAAGGCCATGCTGCCCCCTGCGCCGGGCTGCGAGATCGTTCTGCTGAACACTTCGGGCGGGCTGACCGGCGGGGACCGCATGGACATCACCGTGACCCAAGAGGCAGGCACCCATCTGACCGTCACCACCCAGACAGCCGAGCGCGCCTATCGCTCCACCACCGGGCGGGCGCGGGTCACGGCGCGGTTCGAAGTCGCTGCGGGCGCGCATCTGGACCTGTTGCCTCAGGAAACCATCCTGTTCGACCGCTCTGCCTTGCTGCGGGAACAGGAAATCGCGCTGGCGGGCGATGCGACCGCGCTTTGGGTGGAAACCCTGATCCTGGGTCGCGCCGCGATGGGCGAGACGGTTCGCACCCTTGACCTGACCGACCGCAGACGGATCACCCGCGACGGCCGACCGGTCTTTGTCGAGAATCTGCGGCTTGGCGATGCGACGCTGGCGCGCGGGGAAAGCATCGCGACGCTGGCCGGTTGCCGCGCCTTTGCCACGCTGGTGCTGGTTGCCCCCGATGCCGCCGACCGGCTGGACCGCGCCCGCGCGGCGCTGGGTTCCGACGGCGCGGCCAGCGCCTTTGATGGCAAGCTTGTCGCGCGGGTGATGGCCGATGACGGCTGGCCCCTGCGCCAAGCCATGATGCGGCTGATCCAGGCGATCCGACCCGGCCCCCTGCCCCGCGTGTGGCAAATCTGAATTCGACTTGAGGAGTCCGACAAGACCATGAACCTTTCTCCCCGCGAAAAGGACAAGCTGCTGGTCTCGGTGGCCGCCATGGTGGCGCGCAACCGGCTGGCGCGCGGCGTCAAGCTGAACCATCCCGAAGCCATTGCCCTTGTCACCGATTTCGTCGTCGAGGGCGCACGCGACGGCCGCACGGTTGCCGACCTGATGGAGGCCGGTGCCCATGTCATCACCCGTGACCACTGCATGGAGGGCATCCCCGAGATGATCCACTCGGTGCAGGTCGAGGCCACGTTCCCGGACGGCACCAAGCTGGTCACCGTCCACCACCCCATCCGTTGAGTGAGCATGATGAAACGCCTTCTTCCCCTGCTTCTGCTGATGCCGACCGCCGCACTGGCCCATCCGGGCCATCTGGGCGCGGCCTCGTCCTTTACCAATGGGTGGATGCACCCGGTCGGCGGCCTTGACCACGTCCTTGCGATGGTTGCGGTCGGCCTTTGGGCCGCGACGGCGACCGACCGCCGCGGGATCTGGGCGCTGCCCGTGACCTTCGTCGCCGCGATGCTGGCCGGGGGCGCGATCGGCGCGGCGGGCATTCACCTGCCCGCGGTCGAGCCGATGATCCTGGCATCGTCCGTTCTGCTGGGCCTTGCCGTCGCGCTGGCGCTGCGTCCCTCGCTGGGCTTCGCGCTGCCCGCGGTTGCGCTGTTCGGTCTGATGCATGGCCACGCACATGGCGCTGAAGGCCCGGCAACGGGGCTTGCCGCCTATGCCGCGGGCTTCGTGCTGGCAACTTCGGCTCTGCATCTCGCCGGTATCGGCCTTGGCCGGCTTGGCGCGACCCGCTTCCTCGGCGCGGCGACCGCGGCCGCCGGGGCGCTGCTGGTGGTGATGCCGTGATCCCCGGCGAAATCTTTCCTGCCGAAGGCGACATCATCCTGAACGAAGGCACCGAGGCCATCCGCCTGATGGTCGCCAATGCGGGCGACCGCCCGATTCAGGTCGGCAGCCATTACCACTTTGCCGAGACCAATCCTGGTCTCGACTTTGATCGCGATGCGGCGCGCGGCATGCGTCTTGACATCGCGGCGGGCACTGCCGTCCGCTTCGAACCGGGACAGAAGCGCGAAGTGCGGCTGATCCCGATCTCGGGCGCACGGGAAATCTGGGGTTTCAACGGCAAGGTCATGGGTCCGCTGGACTGACCTTTTTTGGGGAGGGACTTGGAATGTGCAATACCTGCGTGATCGAAGGCGTCAAGGAAACCATGCTGAACCGGCGCAAGCTGTTCATGGGGGCGGCCGCAAGTGGCGCTGCGGCGATTGCCGCCAGCGCGATGAGCGCGCGGCCCGCCCTTGCGCAGTCAACCGGCAAGGTCGTGGACCTGACCTATGTCTTCGATGAAAAGTTCCCGACCTTCGACGGAAAACCCGGCATCGCCTATGAGGAGGCCGTGAATTTCGACAAGTCCGGCTATCAGTTGTGGCAGCTGACGATCTTCGAGCATTCCGGCACCCATATCGACGCGCCGCTGCATTTCTCCAAGGACGGCACCTCGGTCGCCGAACTTCCGGCCGAAAGCCTCGTCTGCCCGCTTTGCGTGATCGACATCACCGCCAAGGCCAAGGACGACGCCAATGCCGCACTTGAGGCCGCCGATGTCGAGGCCTGGGTCTCGGCCAATGGCGAGATCCCCAAGGGGGCCTGCGTGGCGATGAACTCGGGATGGGGTGCCAAGGTCGGCTCGCCCGAGTTCCGCAACACCCCCGATGGCAAGTTCGCCTTCCCCGGCTTCGGCAAGTCGGCCACCGATCTTCTGGCCGAAATGGGGGCGGCGGCGATCGCCAGCGACAGCCTGTCGCTGGACCCCGGCAACTCGGCCGATTTCGCGGTCCACAATTCATGGCTGCCCGGCGGGCGCTACGGGATCGAGAACCTCGCGAATGTCGACCAGCTTCCGGCCAAGGGCGCGACGATCTTCGTCGGCGCGCCGAAGCACGCCCGCGGCACCGGCGGTCCCGCCCGCATTCTGGCGATCGTCTGATGGCCACGGTTCCGCTGCTGACCGATGAGGAGGCGCCCGGCGAAAGCCGGGCTGTCTTCGACGAGATCCGCGCTGCCCGCGGCACGGATTACGTCAACAATTTTTGGCGTGCGCTTGCCCATGACCCCGCGCTTCTGCGCGCGACATGGGAACGCGCCGCCACCGTCATGGCGCCGGGCGCGCTGGACCCGCTGGTCAAGGAGCTGGTCTATATCGCCGTCTCGACCGCGAATGGCTGCGCCTATTGCGTCCATTCCCACACGGCCGCCGCGCGCGCCAAGGGAATGACCCCCGAACAACACGCAGAACTTCTGGCCGTGATCGCCATGGCCAGCCAGACCAACGCGCTGGCCACCGCGCTTGCAGTGCCGGTGGACGAGCGTTTCAAGGAGAACTGAATGGCCCTGACCATTTCCCGCGCCGATTATGCCCAGATGTATGGCCCGACCACCGGCGACCGGGTCCGTCTTGGCGATACCGAGATCATCATCGAGGTCGAGCGCGACCTGACCACCTATGGCGAAGAGGTGAAGTTCGGCGGCGGCAAGGTCATCCGCGACGGCATGGGCCAAAGCCAGCTCAGCCGTGCGCGGGGCGCGATGGACACGGTCATCACCAACGCGCTGATCCTGGACCACTCGGGCATCTACAAGGCCGATATCGGCCTGCGCGACGGTCGCATCGCCGGGATCGGCAAGGCCGGGAACCCCGACACCCAGCCCGGCATCACGCTGGTCATCGGGCCGGGGACCGAGATCATCGCGGGCGAAGGCCGCATCGTCACCGCGGGCGGCATGGATGCCCATATCCACTTCATCTGCCCCCAGCAGGTCGATGACGCCATCGCCTCGGGGATGACGACCATGCTGGGCGGCGGCAGCGGCCCCGCGCATGGCACGCTGGCGACCACCTGCACCTCGGGGCCCTGGCATATCGAGCGGATGCTGATGGCGCTGGACAGTGTCCCGGTGAACATCCTCGTCTCGGCCAAGGGCAATGCCTCGCGTCCCGAGGCACTTGAAGAGATGGTTCGTGCCGGCGCCTCGACCCTGAAGCTGCACGAAGATTGGGGCACAACCCCCGCCGCCATCGACTGCTGCCTGACGGTTGCGGACGCGATGGACGTGCAGGTGACGATCCACACCGACACGTTGAACGAATCCGGCTTTGTCGAGAACACGCTTGCCGCGATCAAGGGTCGCACCATCCACGCCTTCCACACGGAAGGCGCGGGCGGCGGCCATGCCCCCGACATCATCAAGCTGGTCGGCGCGCCGAACGTCATTCCCAGCTCGACCAACCCGACGCGGCCCTTCACGGCGAACACGCTGGAAGAGCATCTCGACATGCTGATGGTCTGCCACCATCTCGACAAGCGCGTCCCCGAGGACGTGGCTTTCGCAGAATCCCGCATCCGCCGCGAAACCATCGCGGCCGAGGATATCCTGCACGATCTGGGCGCCTTTTCGGTCATCTCGTCCGACAGCCAGGCCATGGGTCGGGTGGGAGAAGTCGTCACCCGCACCTGGCAGACCGCGCACAAGATGAAGGTCCAGCGCGGCCGTCTGGCCGAGGAGACCGGCCAGAACGACAATATCCGTGCCCGCCGCTATGTCGCGAAATACACCATCAACCCGGCCATCGCCCATGGCATCGGGAATGAGACCGGCAGTGTCGAGGCCGGAAAGCGCGCCGACCTGGTGATCTGGGATCCCAAGATGTTCGGCGCCAAACCCGAGATGGTGCTTGTCGGCGGCATGATCGCCTGGGCGCAGATGGGCGATCCGAACGGCTCGATCCCGGTCCAGCCCTTCTACATGCGCCCCATGTGGGGGACGATGGGCCGTGCGGTCCATGCCTCGGCCGCCACGTTCCTCAGCCAGGCGGGCATGGACGCGGGCGTCGGCGCAAGCCTTCTGAAGAACGCCGTCGCCGTCCGCGGCACCCGCAATATCGGCAAGGCCGACATGAAGCTGAACGCGGCCACCCCACTGATCGAGGTCGATCCCGAAACCTATGAGGTGCGGGCCGACGGCGAATTGCTGACCTGCCAGCCCGCCAGCGAACTGCCGCTGGCGCAACGCTACTTCCTGTTCTGAGTGCTGCTGCAATGCAGCATTGCAGAAAACGCCATAGATGAGACAAGACCTATGACCTATATTCCCAGTCAGGGGAGGAAACCGTTCGCCAGCACCGAAAGGGTTTCCCATGGCTATGCAATCGACCACCTTCGCGCCCACGCTGCGCGCCCGCGTAGACGGGATTTTCGCACGCATCGGACAGGGCATGATCTCCTATGCCGAGAAACGCTCGCGCCGCGCCGAGATCGACGCGCTCGAGGCGAAGTCGGATGCCGAGCTTGCCCGGTTGGGCATCACCCGCGACCGGATCGTGCATTACGTCTTTCGCGACGTGATCTGGCTGTAAGCCTGAATTTCGGGGCGCGTCGATGAGCGCGCCCCTGTTCCAGCTTCGCGCGACCACCATCCTGCGCGCGACCCCCGCCGACGACAGCGTCATCCTGGACTATGAGGGACGCTTCCTGCGCCGCAAGCGTCTGCTTTCGGGCGCGGGTGTCTCGTTTCTGGTCGATCTTGCCGAGACTGTCAGCCTTGATCCCGGCGACGCCTTCCAGCTTGAGGATGGGCGCCTGATCGGCATCCTGGCCGCGATGGAGCCATGCCTGCGCGTCGAAGGCACGCTGCCGCGGCTGGCCTGGCATATCGGCAACCGCCACACCCCCTGCCAGATCGCGACCGACCACCTGCTGATCCGCGCCGATCACGTCCTTGAAGGGATGCTGAAGGGTCTGGGCGCGCTGGTCACGCCGACCATGGCGCCGTTTGCGCCCGAAGGCGGGGCCTATGGCCACGGACGCACCATGGGCCATGACCACGGCCCCGGCTTCCACGCCCATTGATGACCCATCTTGCCCGCCTTTCGCTGATCCAATGGCTGTCCCCGGCCTTTCCGACCGGGGCCTTCGCCTATTCGCACGGGCTTGAGCAGGCCATGGCGCAGGGGCTGCGCGACCCCGACGCGATCTCGGACTGGATCGCCGAGGTTGTCGCGCATGGCGGTGGCTGGATCGATGCCGTCCTGCTGTCCCTGGCGCTGTCGGGCGAAGATCCCGACGATCTGGCCCAACTGGCGCGCGCGCAGGCCGGCTCGGCCGAGCGTCTTGCGGAAACCGTGGATCAGGGCCGCGCCTTTGCCGAGACCGTCGCCGCCCTGACCGGGCACGATGTCACCCCCCGCCCCCTGCCGGTCGCCGTCGGTCTGGCCGCACGGGATCTGGACCTGCCCGCGCCCGAAATCATCGCCCATTACCTGCATGCCTTTGCCGGAAACCTCGTCTCGGCCGCGACGCGGTTCGTGCCTCTGGGCCAGGCGCAGGGGCAGAAGGCGCTGGCACGCCTGCATCCGGTCATCGCCCGGACTGCCGAGCGTGCCGCCCTGGCCGGGCGCGACGCACTTGAAACCTGCTGCTTCGGCGCCGATCTGGCCGCGATGCGGCACGAAACCCTGGATGTAAGGATCTTTCGCACATGAGCCACAACGGACCCCTGCGTGTCGGCATCGGCGGACCGGTCGGCGCTGGCAAGACCACCCTGACCGAGCAACTTGCGCGCGCGCTGGCCCCCCGCCTGTCCATGGCCGTCATCACCAACGACATCTATACGCGCGAGGATGCCGAGGCATTGATGCGCGCCCAGGTCCTGCCGGTCGAGCGCATCCGCGGTGTCGAGACCGGCGGCTGCCCGCATACCGCCATCCGCGAGGATGCCAGCATCAACCTGGCCGCCGTGGCCGATCTGCGCGCCGCCTTTCCCGATCTGGACCTGATCCTGATCGAATCGGGCGGCGACAATCTGGCCGCGACCTTCAGCCCCGAACTGGCCGACCTGACGATCTATGTCATCGATACAGCCGCCGGCCAGGACATCCCGCGCAAGCGTGGTCCGGGGCTGACGCGCTCGGATCTGCTGGTGGTGAACAAGACCGACCTGGCCCCGCATGTCGGCGTCGATGTCGAACTTCTGCAAAGCGACGCGCGCCACGCACGCGGGGAACGTCCCTTTGTCATGGCGCAACTTCGCCACGGCAAGGGCATTGCCGAAATCGTCGAGTTCCTGATCCGCGAAGGCGGCCTGGTGCTGTCGGAGCCGGCCTGAGCTCCGATCAGAACCCGGGTCGCGGCTGGATGCCTCGCATGGGTATTTGAGAAACGGTGAATGTCGCGAGGCCGCTTCAGGCGGCTTCGCGCAGTGCGTTCGGCACGAAGGGGGTCACCACCAGATCCGGGCCATCAAAGACGCAGAAACTTTGCGCGGGAACCTCCAGCCAGTCGTTTTCGTCGCTTTCCAATGGTTCCGAGACCACCGCACGACCTCCACGCTTGTCAGACCAGCGGTGATACAGCGTCGGCGCCTGATCGTCGCTGGCATAGCGCAGCGCATATAGCCGCTGGCCATCCGAAAATGCGGCGGTCAACCGAACATGAGGCGCATCGCCCCGCTGCACCGCCAGCGCCTCGAACCGGGCGGTGGCGCGGGCCATGGCACCGGCGGGATCCTCGGCGAGCCCCTCGCCAAGCGCGACAAGAAACAGCGCCTCGCTGTCGGTCGCGCCCTTGCGATGGGAATAATACTCGTCGGGGATCATCACCTCGGCATGGCGGCGGAAGCGTTCATACCCGCCGAACTGGCCGTTATGCATAAAGGCCCATTTACCGACCACGAAGGGATGGCAATTGTTCCGGCTGGTCGCCGTCCCCGTCGAGGCCCGGACATGAGCCAGGAACAGGTGCGATTTCAGCGTCGCGGTCAGGCTTTTCAGGTTGCTGTCGGACCAGGCGGGCATGATGTCGCGGTAAAGTCCCGGCTCTTCCCGTTCGCCGTACCAAGCCATGCCAAAGCCGTCCGCATTGACCGGCGTGTGGCACTGCGTGGCGCCATGGCTTTGCCGGACCAGCGAATGGCCGGGCCGGCAGATCACGTCCTCAAGGAAGATCGGACTGCCGATATAGGCTGCCCAACGACACATGCCTGTCCCCTTTCGCGCCTTTTCCAGAAATCTTGGCACGAAAGCCCTGAAGAATCATCAAGAAGTCTCAGGCCGGGTTTTCTTCGACGATCACAAGATCGCGCTCTGCGGCATTTTTGGCATGTTCCAGCGCCGCCTGGTACTCGTCCGAGTTGTAGCAGGCGACCGCATCCTCGACGCTGGGGAAGCGCGCCACGACGTTGCGGGCGCGTTCATTCCCCTCAAGCTGGACATAACGCGTGCCGCGCGCGAGGAACACGCCGCCATGCGCCGCGATGGCCGGACCCGCAAGCTTTGCATATTCGCCGTAGGATTCCGGGTTGGTGACGTTCACATGGGCAATCCAGAGCGCGGTCATGCTTTCTCTCCGATCAGGGTTTCGACGGCGGAAATGGCGCTGTCGGCAGCGTCAAGGCTGGGTGCACCGCCTTGGGCGCGGTCGGGACGGCCACCGCCGCCCTTGCCGCCTAGTGCTGCGGTCGCAGCCTGGACCAGCTCGACCGCGGTGACGCGGCCGGTCAGGTCCGGCGTCACGCCCGCCGCGACCGTAGCCTTGCCGTCGGCCTCGGCCAGAACGACCACGGCGCCCGAGCCAAGACGCGCCTTCATCTCGTCGACCAGCGGGCCAAGCTCCTTCCCCGAGACGCCATCGACACGACGGGCAATCAGCTTGATTCCGTTGATTTCCTTCGGCGCCTCGTCCGAACCACCGCCCATCGCCAACTGGCGCTTCAGCTGCGCGACCTCATTGGCCAGTGCCTTGCGCTCGTCGGCGAGCGCGCGAACCTTGTTCACGACATCGCCGGCCTGCGCCTTGACGATACCCGCGACCTCGGCAAGCTCGCCATCGACGCGGCGCAGCGCATCCAGCGCGGCCTGACCGGTCAGCGCCTCGATCCGGCGGATGCCGGCGGCGGACGCGGTTTCCGAGGTCAGCGCAAACATCCCGATGTCGCCCGTGCGCGCGACATGGGTGCCGCCGCACAGTTCCAGCGAATAGGTCTTGCCGCCGATGCCTTTGCCCGAGCCTTGCAGCTCGCCCATCGACACGACGCGGACCTCATCGCCATATTTCTCGCCGAACAGGGCCTGCGCACCAAGGCCGCGGGCGTCGTCCGGGGTCATGATCCGGGTTTCGACCGGGGTGTTCTGGCGGATGAAGTCATTCACCTCGCGTTCGACCTGGGAGATTTCCTCGGCCGTCAAGGCCTTGGTGTGGCTGAAGTCGAAGCGCAGACGGTCGGGGGCGTTCAGGCTGCCGCGCTGCGCGACATGTTCCCCCAGCGCGCGGCGTAGGGCTTCGTGCAGCAGGTGCGTGGCCGAGTGGTTCGCCCGGATCGCGCCGCGGCGGTCGTGCTCGACAGCAAGCTGTGCACCCTGCCCGCGGCTGATCGTGCCCAGCGTGACCTCGGCCACATGGACGAAAAGACCATTGGCCTTCTTCGTGTCGGTGACGCGTGCGGCACCGGTCTCGGTCTTGATCAGGCCGGTATCGCCAACCTGGCCGCCGGATTCGCCGTAGAAGGGCGTCTGGTTCACGACGATCTGGATCTGCTGACCCTCGCCCGCGGTCTCGACTGCCGCGCCGTCCTGCACCAGCGCCAGGATCTGGCCTTCGCTCTCCTCGGTGTCATAGCCTAGGAATTCGGTCGCGCCGTGCTGTTCGGCCAGGTCGAACCAGATCGCGGCATCCTTGGTTTCACCCGAGCCTGCCCATGCGGCACGCGCCTTGGCCTTCTGCTCGGCCATGGCGCTGTCGAACCCAGCGGTATCGACCGCGCGGCCCTTTTCGCGCAGGGCATCCTGCGTCAGGTCCAGCGGGAAGCCATAGGTGTCGTAAAGTTTGAACGCCGCCTCGCCGGGCAGGTTCACCCCTTCGGGCAGCTTCCCGAGTTCGTCATCCAGCAGGCGCAGACCGCGGTCCAGCGTCTGCTTGAAGCGGGTCTCCTCCAGCTTCAAGGTTTCTTCGATCAGGGCCTGCGCGCGGCCAAGTTCAGGATAGGCCGCGCCCATTTCGCGCACCAGCGCCGGGACCAGCTTATGCATGACCGGGTCCTTGGCACCCAGGATATGGGCGTGGCGCATGGCCCGGCGCATGATCCGCCGCAGGACATAGCCCCGCCCCTCGTTCGAGGGCATGACACCGTCGGCGATCAGGAAGCTGGTCGAACGCAGGTGATCGGCGATGACGCGGTGATGCACCTTGCCCGGCCCATCCGGGTCGTTCGAGGTCGCATGCGCCGACGCTTCGATCAGGCTGCGCATCAGGTCGGTGTCGTAGTTGTCGTGCTTGCCCTGCAAAAGCGCGCCGATCCGCTCCAGCCCCATGCCGGTGTCGATCGACTGCATGTCAAGCGCGCGCATCGAGCCGTCCTCGAACTGCTCGTTCTGCATGAAGACGAGGTTCCAGATCTCGATGAAGCGGTCGCCATCCTCGTCCGCCGAACCGGGCGGGCCGCCCCAGATCTTGTCGCCGTGGTCGAAGAAGATCTCGGTGCAGGGGCCGCAGGGACCGGTCGGACCCATCTGCCAGAAGTTGTCGCTGGTCGGGATGCGGATGATCCGGTCGTCCGACAGGCCCGCGACCTTCTTCCAGATATCGGCGGCCTCGTCATCGGTGTGATAGACGGTGACCAGAAGCTTGTCCTTGGGAATGCCGAAATCCTTCGTCAGCAATTCCCAGGCATAGGGGATCGCCTGCGTCTTGAAATAGTCGCCGAAGCTGAAGTTCCCCAGCATCTCGAAGAAGGTGTGGTGCCGCGCGGTATAGCCCACATTGTCCAGGTCGTTGTGCTTGCCCCCGGCGCGAACGCATTTCTGCGCGGTGGTCGCGCGCTTGTAGTCCCGCGTCTCAACCCCGGTGAACAGGTTCTTGAACTGCACCATCCCCGAATTCGTGAACATCAGCGTGGGGTCGTTGCGTGGAACCAGCGGGCTGGATTGGACGACACGGTGGCCGTTGCGTTCGAAGAAGTTCAGAAACGTCGAGCGAATGTCGTTCAAGCTGGGCATGGCGCAATCTTTCCGGATGGGCAGAGTCCGCAAATAACCGAGGGGGGCGCGGGCGTAAAGCCGGAACGCTGGTACAAGGGACCGGGACGCAGCAAAGAAAAACGCGCCCCGGATCAGCGGGACGCGCGGATGGCGATCTTCGGCGATCAGTCCTCGGTCAGCGAGTCGTCGCCTTCGTCGCCGGCGCCGAAATCAAGACCGTGGCTGGCGCGGATCTTGTCTTCGATCGCGAAGGCGATTTCCGTATTGTCACGCAGGAACTGCTTGGCATTCTCACGACCCTGGCCGATGCGTTCGTCGCCATAGGAATACCAGGATCCCGACTTCTCGACGACGCCGGCCTTGACGCCCAGATCGATCAGCTCGCCAACCTTCGAGATGCCTTCGCCGTACATGATGTCGAATTCGACCTGGCGGAAGGGCGGCGCCACCTTGTTCTTGACGACCTTGACGCGGGTCGCGTTGCCCACGACCTCGTCCCGGTCCTTGATCGAGCCGGTACGGCGGATATCGAGGCGGACCGAAGCATAGAATTTCAGCGCATTGCCGCCGGTCGTGGTTTCGGGGTTGCCGAACATCACGCCGATCTTCATGCGGATCTGGTTGATGAAGATGACCATGCAGTTGCTGCGGCCGATGCTGGCGGTCAGCTTGCGCATCGCCTGGCTCATCAGGCGGGCCTGGCTGCCCATCTGCATGTCGCCCATGTCGCCTTCGATCTCGGACTTCGGCGTCAGCGCCGCGACCGAGTCCACCACGACCAGGCTCACCGCGCCCGAACGCACCAGCGTGTCGACGATTTCCAGTGCCTGTTCGCCGGTATCGGGCTGGCTGATCAGCAACTCGTCCAGGTTGACGCCAAGCTTGCGGGCATATTGCGGATCAAGTGCGTGTTCCGCGTCGACAAAGGCGCAGACGCCGCCTTTTTTCTGTTCTTCGGCCACCACATGCAGGGTCAGCGTGGTCTTGCCCGAACTTTCCGGGCCAAAGATCTCGATGATCCGGCCCTTCGGCAGGCCGCCGATGCCCAGCGCGATATCAAGGCCAAGCGAACCGGTCGATGTCGCCTCGATCTCGGCCACGGGATTGTCGCCCCCCAGCTTCATGATCGAACCCTTGCCGAACTGCCGTTCGATCTGGGCCAGCGCGCTGTCCAGAGCCTTCTGCTTGTCTGCCGATCGCTTGTCGTTCATGTCGAAAAGTGTTGCCCCTGCCATGCGGTCCCCATGCTTATTTCATACCCCGCCCGTCGGGGCAATCAGTGCCCGCCCGTCACATGTTCACGGGTTGTTCTCTTTGTGGGGGAATTCGCGAAAGAAAGCAAGAACAGCTTGCCGATTCGCCACATTCTTCCACCGCCTCACGGTCGATCCTGAGGGGCAGAAATTAAGAAAAGATTTACAGCGATCCGCCCTGCCGCTATTTCCTGACCGCCCACCAATCGCACGAAATGGAACAAGATGCTGATTTTTTGGGAGAAACGGCTCGTCTTTCTGGCGACCCCCAAGGCAGGCTCGACCGCGGTCGAGGCAGCGCTGGAATCCCTGGCCAATGTCGCCGTCCAGCGGCCCGCGGAATTGAAGCACACCGATCTGGGCAGCTATCGCCGCCATATCGAACCCTGGCTGCACCAGATGACCGGGGACAGGTTCACCACCGTCGCGCTGATGCGCGAACCGATCGGATGGCTGCGCAGCTGGTACCGCTTTCGCCACCGCGACGATATCGATGATCCCGACCACGCGATGGATGGTGTCACCTTCTCGCAATTCGCGCAGTCCTATGCCGGATCGGCGGAAACCTATCGCCAGATCGGGATGCAATGCGACTTCCTGACCCGGAGCGAGGATCGGGTCGACCGCATCTTCCGCTATGAGGAGATGCAGGACCTGACCCATTTCCTTGAAGATCGGCTTGACTGTGCCATCAGCCTGCCGCGCGTCAACGTCCCGCCAGCGGTCGACGTCTCGCTGAGTGATGAGCACGAGGCGATGCTGCGCCGCTTCCTGCATCGCGACGTGGCGCTTTACGATTCGCTTTGCATGGTCGCGGCCTAGGCCTCCAGCTTGCGTGCCAACTGGCGGCCGACCAGAGCCGTCAGGTCCGAAAGCGAGAAGGGCTTGGCGAGGAAGGCCGAATTCGGCACCGGCGCGTGCCCTTCGGCAAAGACGTCCTCGGCATAACCCGAGATGAAGATCACGCGGGTCTGGGGGCGGTCGCGCAGCGCGGACCGGACCCAGGCCGGACCGTCCATGCCCGGCATGACGACATCGGTCACGAAGACATCGACCACCAGCCGCTGATCCGAAAGCAGGGTCAGCGCGTCTTCGGCGCTGGCGGCCTCCAGCACGGCATAGCCCTGCAGTTTCAGCGCCCGGCTGGCAAAGGCGCGGACCGGGGCCTCATCCTCGACCAGCAGGACCGTGGCTTCTGCCTCGGCACGCGTGACCAGGGGCTGGGCGGGTGCCTCTTCGGGTTCCTCGGTCGCCAGCGACCGGTCATGAGCGGGAAAGAACAGTGAAAAGACGCTGCCGACTCCGGGCGTGCTGTCGCAGAAGATATAGCCGCCAGTCTGCTTGACGATGCCATAAGCGGTGGACAGCCCCAGCCCCGTCCCCTCGCCCGTACGCTTGGTGGTATAAAACGGTTCGAAGATCTTGGTCAGTTCCTCGGGCGGGATGCCGCAACCCTGGTCATGAACCTCGACCCGGACGTAATCTCCGGCAGGCAGCCGCGCGCGACCGACCTCGGTCGCCTGATCCAGCTGCATGTTGTCGGTCCTGATCGCAATGTCACCACCGGCGGGCATGGCGTCGCGGGCATTGACCACAAGGTTCATGATCACCTGTTCCAGCTGGCGACGGTCAGCCCGGATCATCCGCAGCGAGGGATCATGGTCGAAGGTCAGCACCACCCTTTCCCCGACCAGCCGGTTCAGCAGATGCGTAAGATCCGACAGCGTGTCGCGCAGGTCGATGATCTGCGGTTTCAACACCTGCTTGCGCGAAAAGGCCAGCAACTGCCGCACCAGCGCGGCCGCACGATTGGCGTTCTGGCTGATCTGGTCGAGGTCGGCGAAATCCGGGTCGGCCTTGTCGTGGCGCAGCATCAGCAGGTCGCAATGACCGGTGATCGCCGTCAGCAGGTTGTTGAAGTCATGCGCGATTCCGCCCGCGAGCTGGCCAATCGCCTGCATCTTCTGACTTTGGACGAATTGCGCCTCGAGCGTCTTCAGCGCGCTTGCATCCGACAGGACGGCGGTGGCGTAATCGCCTTCTCCGCGCGTCAGGCTGACTTGAAGGAAGCGGTCGCCGCCGTCGCCCTTCAGATGCAATACCTCGGCCCCGCCCACAGTCCGCCCGAAGCAGATGTCCGACACCCAACCGCCGATCTCGCGCCCCGGCCCGTCCAGAAGCGCGGAAAGCGGCTGGCCCGGCTGCGCGTCGCCCAGAAGCTGCCGTGCGGCATCGTTGAGGCGCAGGATCCGCGCCGCGGCATCAAGCCGCAGCAGGGGGACTGGCAGCGTTTCGAATTCGTCGACCTGCGTGGCCGGGTCGACCGGCAACGGAAGATGCGAGGGGTCGGCGGCAGTCCAGATCTGCCCCCCCTTGGGATCGCGGCGGACCAGAAAAACGCCCGCTTCCGCCAGATCCACGCGACATTCGCGGTTGCGCAGAAGCAGTTGGGCAATATCCCGCAGCGCGGCGGCGGGATCGGCATTGGACCTGCCCAAAAGATCGCCCGCCTGACTGCCGACAAGTTCGCCCATCTGCTCGCGCGCGCGCTGGGTCTGGGCGGCAATGGTCCCCTCCCGGTCGATCACCAGCGTCACACCGGGATCCGTCCGCAGCCTTTGCCGCAGCCGCGCCAATGCGCGCCGCCGCTGCCACGTCGAGGCCATGCGCCCCATCGGCAGGAACAGGCCCAGAAGGCCGATCCCCAGCACTGCCCCAAGCAGGGCCAGCCCTGCGGGCTCATGTGCGGCCCTGTCGCGCGCATTCATGGAGCAAATCGCGAAGCCCGCGCAGATGGCCATCGCCATCCCCAGAAGCGCCGCCATCCATTGCCGCGTCAGACCTGCGAATGCCATGCGTCCTCCCCCTGCATGGGAAGTCAGTATCCGCAGTCGGTTAATCGCGGGTTAACGCCGGCGCATCAGCGCAAGATAGAACCCGTCCGAGGCGTTCAGCGGCGTCAGCCGAAGCTCACTGACAGGCTCGAAATCGCTGCGCTCGCGGAAGGTCGCGACCTGTTCTGCGTTTTCCTGTTCGAAGACCGAGCAGGTCATATAGGCCAGATGCCCGCCCGGGGCGACGAAGGCGGCAGCTTCGTCCATGATCCGGGCCTGCAGCGCGACCAGCCGGTCCAGACCGGCACGGTCCAACCGCCATTTCGCGTCTGGTGTCCGCCGCCACGTCCCGCTGCCGGAACAGGGCACGTCGGTCAGGACCAGATCGAATTTCCCCTCGACGCGACCGGGCGCGGCAATGCGCAGGCGCGCCCCGGCGCGCTTGGCACGGCCGGGCAGGTCCGCCATGCGCGAAGCTTCGACATCATGGGCGACGATGCGGGTGACACCGGCGGCCGCCAACGCCAGCGCCTTGCCGCCGCCGCCCGCGCAATAATCCAGCGCCGATCCGACCCGCGGCAGCGCCGCGCAGGCCAGTTGCGGCGACAGATCCTGAAGCTCGACCAGCCCATCGGCATAGGCGCCCGAGGCCGAGACGCGGCGCGCGCCCTCGATTACCTCCAGCGCGCTTGCCAGCTTCGCAGACGGGCGGGCAACGATTCCATCCCGCTCCAGCGCGGCCAGCGCCTCGTCAGGGCTCGCGCGAAGCGTGTTCGCCCGCAGCCAGACCGGGGCACGGACCCGCATCGCGGCAGCGACATCCGCAGCCGTTTCCCCCAGGGCGTCCCGCCAAAGCGGCTGCATCCAGTCCGGCAGGTCCATCGCCTCGGCCGGGCTGGACGCGCGCTGGCTTTGAACTTCCGCCGGTTCAAGCATGGCGGGTGCATAAGGCGCGCCGGTAAAGACTTGGGCGGGATCGGTGCCTTCGTCGCGGCACATGCCAAGGATCAGGCCCCGCCCGCTCAGCGCGCCGCCCAGTGCCGCACGCGAACGCATCCGCCGCAGCGCATCGAAAACTATGTCACGCACCGCCGCGCGGTCACCGGACCCGGCGAAACGGCTGTTCCTTGCCCAGCGAATCAGCGCAGCCTCGGCCGCTTCGCCCGACAGGACCTGATCGAGAACGGTGATGGCGGCCTGTGCGCGGGCGGCGGGAGTCATGGCAATTCGCGGGCTGGAAAGGTTTTGCCCAGAAAGTCACTCTGCCGGGCGATGTCAAGTTATGACCCCTCGTTATCCGGCGGGGGCGGCAGGGTCGGATCATCGAACAGCGGTCCGCCCCCGTGCAGCGGAACCAGCGGCCCGCGCGCCGCTGTGATCGCACTGCCCCGCCCGGCACCGATCGCGGCCAAAGACCCGGGGGTCCCCGTCACCGCGGTTCCGGGCGGCGCGCCCAGCAACATCAGCCGCTGGCGGACGCGCTGGCGGCTGTCCGCCGCGACCGAGGCGAAGCTGTTATAGGTTTCGGGCGTGCCGGTCATGCCCTGGAACCCGCGTTCCTTCAGCGTCGCGCGCAACGTGTCGAACCGCGCAAGATAGCGGTCGGCATAAACCGCGGTGCGCGAATGGAACGCACCCGCGGCCCGCCGCCAGTCGCCCGTCTCTCGGTAGAGGTCGCTGACGAAGCGGGCGGCATAGCGCGCATTCTCAAGCGGATCGAACATCTGCGCGACCGAGGCGAATTGCGCGCCATGCCAGCGATAGTTCAGCTGGAAGCACCCGATATCAAGATTGCTGCGCCCCGACCTGATCCGATCCTCGGCAAAGGCGATGGCGCTGCCGGGATCGTCGAACCACGTCCCTTCACCTTCGGCATTGGCGCTCCAGGCCCAGGGCCGGACCACGCCATCAAGACGCCGGCCCGTCTCGGTCAGGGTCAGCGCGCCCAGGATGTCGGCGGGCACGCCGGTTTCGCGGGCCGCCTGCGCCGCCGCCCATTCGCAAACCTCGGCACCGGGCTGGCCAAGTGCGCGGCCGGCCCAAAGAAGGCCAAGGATCAGCAGAACGGCGGGGCGACGCAAGGCAGACATGGAATCCCGGCAGCGGCGATATCGCGTCTGGATACCGGACCGGGCTTAAGATTCCGTTGCCACAGTCGAAAGGCGGGCGGCGCAGGGCCGCCCTGCCCGATTCAGCCCATGCGGTAGTTCGGGCTTTCACGCGTGATCTGCACGTCGTGGACATGGCTTTCCTTCAGGCCCGCGCCGGTGATGCGGACGAATTCGCAACCGCCCCGCATCTCGGCCACGGTGGCGTTGCCCGTATAGCCCATTGCCGCGCGCAGACCGCCGACCAGCTGGTGGATTACCGCCGAGGCCGTGCCCTTGTAGGGCACCTGACCCTCGATCCCCTCGGGGACCAGCTTGTCCGAGGCTGCATCCTTCTGGAAATAGCGGTCGGCCGAACCGCGCGCCATGGCACCCAGGCTGCCCATGCCGCGATAGGACTTGAAGGACCGGCCCTGGTACAGGATCACCTCGCCGGGGCTTTCGTCGGTACCCGCGATGGCCGAACCGACCATCGCGCAGCTTGCGCCGGCGGCGATGGCCTTGGCGAAGTCGCCCGAGAACTTGATGCCGCCATCCGCGATGACCGGGATGTCGCCCGCGCCCCGGACCGCGTCCATGATCGCGGTCAGCTGCGGCACGCCGACGCCCGCGACGATGCGGGTCGTGCAGATCGAGCCGGGGCCGATCCCCACCTTGATCGCATCGGCACCGGCATCGACCAGCGCGCGCGCGGCCTCTGCGGTGGCGACGTTGCCGGCGACGACCTGGACTTCGTTCGAATGCGCCTTGATCCGGCTCACGGCACGGGCCACGCCCTCGGAATGGCCATGCGCGGTGTCGATCACCACCATGTCGACCCCGGCTTCGACCAGCGCAAGGCTGCGCTCATAACCCTCGTCGCCCACGGTCGAGGCCGCGGCGACGCGCAGGCGGCCCAATTCGTCCTTGCAGGCCAGCGGGTTCAGGACGGATTTCTCGGTATCCTTCAGGGTCAGCAGACCGGTCAGTTTGCCCTGACCATTGGTGATCAGCAGCTTCTCGATCCGGCGTTCCTTCATCAGGTTGATCGCCTGTGCCCGATCAGCGGGCTCGTGCAGGATGGCAAGATCCTGCGCCGTCATCACCGCACGAACCGGGGTGCGGTCGTCGCTGGCAAAGCGCATGTCGCGGTTGGTGATGATGCCAACGACGCGGCCCTCGTCATCCACCACCGGAAAGCCGGTGACGTTATAGCGCTCTTGCAGCGCCTTGGCGTCGGCGATGGTCTGGTCGGGGCGCAGCGTGACCGGATCATAGACGATGCCGGATTCGAACCGCTTCACGCGGCGAACTTCGTCCGCCTGCTGTTCGGCGGTCAAATTGCGGTGGATCACACCGATCCCGCCCGCCTGGGCCATCGCGATCGCCATGCGGCTCTCGGTGACGGTGTCCATGGCGCTGGAGAGCAGGGGAATGTTCATCCGGATCTGCTTTGTGACCCAAGTGGTCACATCCGCCGTCGAGGGCATCACCGAGGATGCCGCAGGTACGAGAAGAACATCGTCGAAGGTCAAAGCCTCACGAATCTGCATGGGAGCATCCTTGTCAGGGGTTCGTTTGGCAGTTTCCCATTTCACGGAGACGCAGGAATGTCCAGCGCAAACACGGTGGAATCGTGGGCCGTCGCGAACCGCGCGAGGATCGCGGCTGTTGTAGAGTGGTCGCACCGACACGCCTAATGATTGAACGCCCCTTTCGACGTCGCGTCAGTCAGGCCATACGATTGACGGGGGCGTCACCGCGGCCAAAAGCTCGGCTCAGGCCTTTGGGCCACGAATGGGAGGAAAACATGAAAAAGACGATGACCGGGCTGGCCCTGTTGCTGACCAGCGCCGCACCAGTCCTGGCCGGAGGCATCGAGCGCGCGCCGCAATCGATCGCGGTGCTGTTCGAACAGGGCAAATATCTGGAACTCAGCTTCGGCGGTGTGACCCCGGATGTCTCGGGCCGCGATCTCGACATCTATGGCGGCAGCAAGACGGGCGACGTTGCGCAGGGCTATGGCTTCATGGGCCTGGCCTACAAGCAGCAGTTCACCGACAACCTGTCGGGCGCCTTCATCATGGAGCAGCCCTTCGGCGCGGACATCCTGTATGATCCCTCGGGTTCGCTGATGCTGGGCGGAACCGCGGTCGAGGTGAACTCGACGACTTATACCGCACTGCTGCGCTACAAGTTCGAGAACAACTTCTCGGTCCATGGTGGTCTGCGCGGCTCTCATGCGGACGGCAATGTGACATTGCAGGGCCTCGCCTATGGCCCTCTGTCCGGCTACAACGTCGATCTGGACGGCGCCTGGGGCGTGGGCTGGGTCGCGGGTGCATCCTATGAAGTCCCCGATATCGCGGCGCGCATCTCGCTGACCTACAACTCTCCGATCGAACATGATTTCGACACGACCGAGACGCATCCCGGCATCGCCGGTGCGCTGCCCCCGATCGATGTGGACAGCAGCACTACGGTCAAGACGCCGCGTTCCTGGGTGCTTGAAGGTCAGACCGGCGTGGCCGCGGACACGCTGCTTTACGGCTCGATCCGCTGGGTGAAATGGTCCGAATTCAAGGTCGATCCGCAGGTCCTGGTCTCGGCCCCGCCCGGCGGCTTCGGCGTTGAGGACGGCCTGGTCGAGCTTGAGGACACGACGACCTATACCATCGGCATCGGCCGCAAGTTCACCGAGAACTGGTCGGGCACCGCCTCGATCACATATGAGCCGGAAACCGACGACCTGGTGTCCCCGCTGGCGCCGACGAACGGACGCAAGGGCGTGACGGTGGCCGCGATCTACACGATGGACCAGATCAAGATCACCACCGGCATCAGCTACATGAAGCTGGGCGATGCCTATGCCGAAACCGGAACCCCGGACGAGAAACGCGCCAAGATGTCGGGCAACGACCTTTGGGGCATCGGGATGCGCATCGGCTACAACTTCTGAGCCAGCGCAACCGAACGACAAAGGCCCCGCGATGCGGGGCCTTTTTTTCTTTGTGCTTGAAGCTGTCGCGTCAGTCCTTCAGCGCATTGACCAGCTGGGTGAAATGCTCGCCCCGCTTCTCGAAATTCGGATACTGGTCAAAGCTGGCTGCGGCGGGTGCCAGCAGGACGGTGTCACCCGGCTGCGCCTCTTCTCGGGCGCGGGCGACCGCCTGCTCCATCGTTTCGGCGATCTCATAGGGGGTCTGGCCGATCTGCAAGGCGAAATCGCGGGCCGAGTGGCCGATCAGGTAGGCCTTAACCACCTGGCCCAGATGCGGCCCCAGCGCCTCGATCCCGCCTTCCTTGCCCATGCCCCCCGCAATCCACCGGATGTTGGTAAAGGCATTCAGCGCCTTGGCCGCGGCGTCGACATTGGTGGCCTTGCTGTCATTGACCCAGCGCACGCCGCCGATCTCGGCCACGGTCTGACTGCGATGCGGCAGGCCAGCGAAGCAGTGGAAGGCGCGCTCGATCTCGCGCGGGGCGATCCCGACCGAACGGGCGGCCGCATAGGCGGCACAGGCGTTCTGGTGGTTGTGCTCGCCTGGCAGGCCCGTCACTTCGCGCAGGTCGATCGAGGCGACCTGACGGCCCTTGCGATATTCCGACAGGAACCCCTTGCGGGCAAAGACCGACCAGCCGAAGCCTTCCAGCTTCTGACCCGAGGAAACCCGGATCACCCGATCGTCCGCCGGTCCCATGCCCAGCTGGTTCGCAAGATATCGCCCCTCGGCCTCGTCAACGCCGATCACGGCTCGATCCGGCCCGCCTTCGGCGAACAGCCGGCGCTTGGCAGCGAAATAGCCGCCGGGGCCGCCATGACGGTCCAGGTGATCGGGCGAAAGATTGGTGAAGACCGCGATGTCGGGGGTCAGCGCGCGGGCCAGATCGGTCTGATAGCTGGAAAGCTCAAGCACGATCACCTCGCCATCATGGGCGGGTTCCAGCGACAGCACGCCGGTTCCGATATTGCCGCCGATCTGGGTCGGACGGCCCGCCTCTTTCAGGATGTGATGGATCAGGGCGGTGGTCGTCGACTTGCCGTTCGACCCGGTGATAGCGATCACGCGCGGTGCGGTATCGAACTGGTCCCAGTCACGCGTCGCAAAGCTGCGGAAGAACAGCCCGATATCGTTGTCGACCGGCACGCCAAGCTCATAGGCCTTGGCGATGACAGGATGGGGACGGGGATAAAGGTGCGGGATGCCCGGGCTGGTAATCAGGGCCGAGACCCCTTCCCAGCTTTGGTCGCGGGTCAGGTCAAGGACGGTCATGCCTTCGGCAGCCGCCTGTTCACGCGTATCGACGCCGTCGTCCCAGACGACGACATTCGCCCCGCCCGCCGCAAGCGCGGCCGCGGTGGCCCGCCCCGACCGGCCAAGGCCGAGGACTGCGATGGTCTGGTTTTCGACACCCTGAACCGGGATCATGCTTTTTCCTTCGCGATGAGAGGCCGGGGGCGCTTCGCCCCCCGGACCCCCCGAGGGTATTTGGAAAACGGCGACGGGATCAGCGCAGCTTCAGCGTCGCGAGACCGATCAGGGCCAGCACCAGCGCGATGATCCAGAAGCGGATCACGATCTGCGCCTCGCCCCAGCCCTTCTTTTCGAAATGGTGGTGGATCGGGGCCATCAGGAAGACGCGGCGACCGGTGCGCTTGAAGTAGAGGACCTGGATGATGACCGAAAGCGCCTCGACCACGAAAAGGCCGCCGACGATGGCAAGGACGATCTCGTGCTTGGTGACGACCGCAATGGCACCCAGCGCCCCGCCAAGCGCAAGCGAGCCGGTATCGCCCATGAACACGGCCGCAGGCGGCGCGTTATACCACAGAAAGCCCAGCCCGCCCCCGATCAGCGCGGCGACGAAGACCGCAAGCTCGCCGGTGCCGGGGACGAAGTGAACGCCGAGGTAATTGGCGAAATTCGCGTTCCCGACCATGTAGGCGATGACCGCGAAAGTCGCTGCGGCGATCATGACCGGCATGATGGCAAGCCCGTCCAGCCCGTCCGTCAGGTTCACCGCATTGGCCGCGCCCAGAATCACGAGGACCGAAAAGGGAATGTAGAGCAGGCCCAGATTGATCAGCGCGTCCTTCATGAAGGGCAATGCAAGCTGACCGCTGAGCGCGGCGGGATGCATGTATGCCGCCGCCGCCGCCGCCCCTGCCGAGATGCACAGCCCGATCAGCAAACGCACGCGACCCGACAGGCCCGCATGGTGCTGCTTGGTCACCTTGGCATAATCGTCGGCAAAGCCGATCGCCGCAAAGCCCAGCGTCACAGCCAGAACAATCCAGACATAGCCATTGTCGAGGCGCGCCCAAAGCAGCGTGCCCACGACCAGGGCGGCCAAGATCAGCAGCCCCCCCATCGTCGGGGTTCCTGCCTTCGAGAAGTGATTCTGCGGTCCGTCATCGCGGATCGGCTGGCCCTTTTTCTGCTTGCGCCGCAAAAGGTCGATCAGCGGGCGACCGAACATAAAGCCGAAGATCAGCGCCGTAAAGAAGGCCCCACCGGCCCGAAACGTGATATACCTGAAAAGGTTGAAAAAATCCCCGCCGTCGGAGAGCGTCGCGAGCCAATAGAGCATTACTCTTTCCTTTCGCCAGGCGGCGTGCTTTGCCGTGTCCGGCGCAGGGCGTCAACCACTGCTGACACTTTCGACGATTTCGACCCCTTCACGAGCACGATATCGCCGGCGGCGACCAGATCGCCGACCCGTGCGGCAAGGTCGGCGGCGTTTTCGGCATGCTGGCCGCGCCGCGTGGGGGGAAGCGCGTCATGCAGCGCCTTCATCAGGGGCCCGGCGGTATGAACAAGATCGATCTCAGCCATGGCCGCGTCCTCGGCCATGGTGCGGTGCATTTCGATTTCTTCGGGGCCAAGTTCCAGCATGTCGCCCAGGATCGCGACACGGCGGCCCCCGGTCAGGCGGACCAGCGTTGCCAGTCCCGCCGAAAGCGAGGTCGGGTTCGAATTATAGGCGTCGTCGATCAGGCGGATGCCGCCCAGTTCCTCAACCGCGCCGCGGCCCAAGGGGGGCTGCCAAGCAGACAACGCCTTTCCAGCCGCCGCGACATCGGCGCCCGCCGCCGCCAGCGCGGCAAGAACGCCAACCGCGTTCATCACGAAATGCGTTCCCGCCGTGGCAAGATCGAAATCCACCGTCTCGCCCAGGATGCGCGCACGCACGTGGGTCGCGCCGTCGGCAGTCTCGGCTTTCAGCGGCCGCGCCACGCCCTGCTGGCCGAATCCGACCACGATCGCGCCCGATTCGTCGGCGCAATCACGCAGCAAGGGCGTCACCGCCAGATCCTCGGGGATGACGGCGGTGCCCGGCTGGATCAGGCCGCGAAAAATCGCGCCCTTCTCGCGCGCGATCCCCTCGATCGCACCAAAGGCCTCAAGATGGGCGGCGGCGACGGTGGTGATCATGGCGACATGTGGGCGGGCCAGCCGCGCCAGCGGCTCGATCTCGCCCGGATGGTTCATGCCGATCTCGATGATCGCGAAATCCGTGTCGGCCGGCATCCGCGCCAGCGTCAGCGGTACTCCCCAATGGTTGTTGTAGCTGGCTTCGGCAGCATGGATATTGCCCTGCCCGGCAAGCGCGACACGCGCCATTTCCTTGGTCGAGGTCTTGCCGACCGATCCTGTGATCGCGATCACCTTGCCCGACATCCGCGCGCGGCCCGCACGGCCCAGCGCCTCAAGCGCGACCAGGACATCGGGGACGACCAGCAGGGCTGCATCCTCTGCCACATCTTCGGGAACACGGCTGACCAGCGCCGCGGCGGCGCCTTTGGCCAGCGCCTGCGCCACGAAATCATGCCCGTCCCGCGCCGCTTGCAGGGCAATGAACAGGTCCCCCGGCTGGATGGTGCGGGTATCGATCGAGACGCCACCGATCGCGAAATCACGGGTGACGCGGCCACCGGTCGCGGCGGCGGCATCCTGCGAGGTCCAAAGGGTCATATCTTGCCATCCAGCGCCGCGACGGCCACCGAGGCCTGCTCGGCATCGTCAAAGGGATAAATGTCGCTGCCGATGATCTGGCCGGTCTCGTGTCCCTTGCCTGCGATCAGCAGCGCGTCACCCGGCTGCAGGGCATCGACGCCGCGCAGGATTGCCTCGGCCCGGTCGCCAATCTCGATGGCGTCAGGCCCCGCCCCGGCCATGACCTCGGCACGGATGGCGGCCGGATCCTCGGATCGGGGGTTGTCGTCGGTGACAAAGACCAGATCAGCATGGTCGCGAGCCGCCTCACCCATCAGCGGGCGCTTCAGCCGGTCGCGATCGCCACCCGCGCCGAAAACCACGATGATCCGGCCCATCACATGCGGGCGCAGCGATTGCAGGGCCGAGGCAAGAGCGCCCGGCTTGTGGCTGTAATCGACGAAGACGGCGGCACCATTTTCGCGCATTGCGGCCAGTTCCATCCGGCCGCGCACGGTGATCAGGCTGGGCAATGTCTCGATCACGCGGCTGGGCTCATCCCCCGCAGCGATGGCAAGCCCTGCGGCGGCCAGCACGTTTTCTGCCTGGAAGCCTCCGATCAGGGCCAGCCGGACCAGATGTGCCTGGCCCTTGAACGAGAATCGCAGATCCTGACCGGTGGCGTCGTAGCGCTGGCCCAGGATACGCAGATCGGCCGCGCCATCGCGGCCCACTGTGGTCAGGTCCAGTCCGCGGTCACGGGCAATCTCGGCCATCTGGCGGCCACGGGCGTCGTCGATGTTGATGACTGCGCCCGCGCCCTCGTCCAGCACATGGTTGAAGAGCAGCGCCTTGGCCGCGAAATATTCGTCGAAGTCCTTGTGGTAATCCAGGTGGTCCTGGCTGAAATTGGTGAAGGCCCCGACCTTCAGTCGCACCCCGTCCAGCCGCCGCTGGTCCAACCCGTGGGAAGACGCCTCCATCGCGGCATGGGTGACACCAATGGCGGCTGCCTCGGCAAGGACCCGGTGCAGCGTCAGGGGGTCGGGCGTGGTATGGGCAAGCTTCGCCTGATAGTCGCCCTGCACGCCCATGGTGCCCAGGCTGATGGCGCGGTGGCCCAGTTCCTGCCAGATCTGCCGGGTGAAGGTTGCGACCGAGGTCTTGCCCGAAGTCCCGGTGATGCCCACGACGGTGTCGGGCTGCTGACCAAACCACAAGGCGGCGGCGGCGGCCAGGACGGCGCGCGGATCCTCGGCCACGACCAGCGCGGCATCAGTGCCGGACAGGACGGGCGCCGCGATTTCGGCCCCGGCGCGATCGGTCAGCACCGCGGCGGCGCCCTGGCGCAGCGCGTATTGAATGAACTCTGCCCCGTGCAGGGCCGATCCGGGCAGCGCCGCGAACAGATGCCCCGGCTGAACAGTCCGGGAATCGACCGAGATCCCGGTCACCTCGGGGTCGCGCCCTTTGTCCCCCCTTAGCCCCAGAAGGGACAGCCGCATCGTCCTGTCAGTCACGCAACCCTCGTATCTCAGTTCGAGACGAGCTTTAGCCCATCTGTCAAAGGCCGTTCAACCATGGGCAGCGGGTGTTCGGTGATCGGGCGCAGCCCCAGCAGAGGGGCAAGGCGGCGGATCATCTCGCCCGCGACCGGTGCAGAGGTCATGCCCGCCGTCCGGCTTTCGCCGCCGCCGGCAAGTCCGGCCGAAGGTTCGTCCAGCGTCAGCACCAGGACATATTTCGGATCGCTGACCGGAAAGACCGAGGCCAGGGTCGAGACGTTCTTGTTGTGGTAATAGCCCCCCGTCGGACGCGGCTTGTCGGCGGTCCCGGTCTTGCCCGCAACCTCATAGCCCTCGATATTGGCCGAGCGGGCGGTGCCGCGGGTCACGACCTGGCGCAGCAATGCAAGCGCGGTCTTGGCGGCCTCTGGGGACAGGACCTGTTCGCCATCGCGGCGCTGGCGCTCATGAACCAGCGTCGGGCGGACACGCTTTCCGCCATTGGCGATGGTGGCATAGGCCGTCGCAAGATGCAGCGGGCTTGCCGCAAGCCCGTGACCGAATGCCACGGTGGCCGAGGTCACGGCAGGCCAGCGCTGCGGCACCAGCGGACGACCGGTCGGCGCCTCGCTCAACTCCAGCGGCGTCGGCTCAAACAGGCCCAGCTTCTGGAGGAAGTCCTTTTGGCGATCTGCGCCCAGCAATTGCGCGATGCGCACCGTCCCGACGTTCGATGACTTCACGATGATGTCGGTCACCGAAAGCTGGCTGCCATAGCTGTGGAAGTCGTTGATCAGGTACTTCCCGATCTTCATCGGCGTGGTCGAGTTGATCATCGTCGTCGGGCTGACCAGTTTCAGGTCCAGCGCCTGCGCGACAGGGAAAATCTTGAACGTCGAGCCGAGTTCGTATTGCCCCTGCACGGCCCGGTTGAACAGCGGGCTGTCCGACGCGTCGCCCTTGAGCAGCGGCCGCGGCCGATCGTTCGGGTCGAAATCGGGCAGGCTGGCCAGTGCCACGACCTCGCCCGTCTTCACCTCCATCAGCACGGCGGTCGCGCCCTTGGCACTCATGACCTTCATGCCATTGGCAAGCACGTCCTCCATCGCGGACTGGACGGTCAGGTCCAGCGACAGGGTCAGCGGTGCACCATCATTGGCGGGATCGCGCAACCAGCGGTCGAAAGCCTTCTCGACGCCGGCGACGCCGACGACCTCGGCGCTGGCCACGTCCTCCTTGCCGAAGGTCGAGCCGCCAAGGATGTGGCTGGCGATGCGCCCGTTGGGATATAGCCGCATCTCGCGCGGGCCGAACAACAGGCCGGGTTCGCCGATGTCATGGACCGCCTGCATCTGTTCGGGAGAGATCTTCTTCTTGATCCACAGGAAGCTGCGCTTGCCCGAGAAATCCTTCCTCAGACGCTCGACATCGAGGTCGGGAAAGATCGCGGCCAGCTTTTCGGCCGCGCCCTGCGGATCGACCATCTGACGGGGATGGGCGTAAAGCGAATGGGTCAGCAGGTTCGTCGCAAGAACGCGTCCATAGCGGTCGGTTATGTCCGCCCGCTGCGACATGATCTGCGCGCCCGTCACCTGGGTTTGCGGCTCACTGGGATGGGTCGAGGCGAGCGCACCCATGCGCACCCCGACGACCCCGAAAGCCCCCACGAAGGCCAGAGCCAGGATGAACAGCCGCCCCTCGGCCCGATGGCGCGCGCCGTCCTGAATGACGGCGTGACGCTGGGCGCGGTTCTCGGCCTCGATGACGTCTGGATTCTCGCCTTTTTCGCGGGCCCGGAGAATGCGCGCCAGCGGGCGCAGGGGGGTGCGGATCATGGCGTCCTCTCCTGTGGTCTGAGCGGCGGGAAACCGGCAGGGCGTTCGACGGGCACCGCGCCTGTCCCCAGACCCGCGCCGGCCAGCGCGGCGGCGGGATCGGAAGGTTGCGGCGCGACAGGAACCGGGAACGCGACCTGCCCAACATCGACATACTGGTCGGCGCTGAAAGGAACGAGCTTCAGCTTCTCGAAATTCAGGTTCACCAGCTCGCGCAGGCGATCGGGGCGGTTGAGATAGGACCACTCGGCGCGCAGCACGCCCAGATCCTCGCGCAGGGTCGCGATCTCGTGCTGCGCCTTGCCCAGGTCGGTCAATGCGGCCTGCGTGCTGTAATTCTCGCGATAGGCCCAGAAAGCCAGTCCCATCACCACCAATGTCGTCAGCAGGTAAAGGACAGAGCGCATCATGAACCCCTGTAATCCAGCCGGGGCAGGCCCAGCGATCCAGGATCAACCCCGCCCGCGGAGGCTGCGGTGCGGATGCCCACGCGCAGCAAGGCCGAGCGTGAACGCGGATTCTGCGCAAGCTCCGCCTCGTCCGGCCCGATGGCGCGACGGAAGGGCAGCTTGAAGGCGGGCTCTGTCTGCACAAGCTCTGGCGCGTGACGGCTGCCGCCACCCGCGCTGTTCGACCGCGCCTGCATGAACCGCTTGACGATCCGGTCCTCAAGCGAATGGAAGCTGACGACCGCCAACTTGCCGCCCGGCTTCAGCACCCGCTCGGCCGCGGCAAGCCCTGCGACCAGCTGGCCGAATTCGTCATTGACCCAGATGCGGATCGCCTGGAAGGCGCGGGTCGAGGGATGGCTCTGCCCCGGCTTGGGCCGCGGCAGGCAGGATGAGACGACTTCGGACAACTGTCCGGTACGGGTCAGCGGGCGTGCCGCGACGATCGCGCGGGCAATGCGGCGCGAGGCACGCTCTTCACCGTACAGGTAAAGCACGTCCGCGATGACGGCTTCGGGCGCGGTGTTCAGCAGATCGGCCGCGCTCGGGCCGTCGCCGCCCATGCGCATGTCCAGCGGACCGTCGCGCAAAAATGAAAATCCGCGCTCGGCCTGGTCAAGCTGCATCGAGCTGACGCCCAGATCCAGGACAACCCCGTCCACCTGTTCGCCCGCCAGCCGGTCCATGTCCGAAAACGTGCCCTCGACCAGCCGCAGCCGGTCGCCGTGGCTGCCCGCCCATTCCGCCGCCATGCGAAAGACCGAAGGATCGCGATCGATGCCGATGACCCGGTCCGCGCCTTGCGCCAGCAACCCGCGGGCATAGCCGCCCGCGCCGAATGTGCCGTCGATCCAGGTCCCGGACACAGGCGCAACGGCCCGCAGAAGCGGGCCAAGCAGGACGGGGATATGGGGATCTTCCGTGTGAGCCATCCCCTACCCCTCTTCCTTGTGGGCCGGGGCAAGCAGCGACAGGGGATCGGCGCCCGGTTCGAAATCCGGGACCAGTCCTTCGATGCGGCGCTCCTCGTCGGCGTAATTCTCGGGGGTCCACACCTTCAGGCTGTCGCCGGCCGAAATGAAGAAGGCGCTGTCGACAAGCCCGATCTTCTCGCGCAGCTTCTGCGGAAGGACCAGGCGGCCATCGCCGTCGATCTCGGTTTCCTCGGCATGGCCGTGATAGATGTTTTCCAGCAAGTTGCGCTCTGCGCTGCCGCGACCCAGTTTCGAGATCTGGTCGTCGATGTCGTCCATCGCCTCGATGGTGAACAGCTGCAGGTGCTTCCAGTCGCGGGTGCCGTAGACGATGACCAGCTGGGGGCGCTTGCCAGCGGACCAGTCGGGATCGCTCGCCTCGAAGACCCGCCGAAACTTGGCCGGGATCGAAACGCGACCTTTCGCGTCGACCTTGACCTCTTCGGATCCTCTGAACCTGCGCGCCACTGTCCGCGCTCCTTCCCACTGTCCCTGCCCTTTTCCGTTTGCCGGAAAAGGAAAGGGCGGATCGGGCTGCTGCCACTGCCCGATCCGCCGCCCTCGTTCCCATCTCTGGGCCCCGTAGTTTCGGGGATCGACCTTCGTGTTTGCGCCACCTGGGGGAGGTGCTGCTCGCGCGCCACAAAGGCCATTTTCGGAAAGCGGGTGCCTGTATGAAGCCTGCTTTTCGCCTTGGGGTCTTGTTGCCCCTTGAGCCCGTTTCCGTGAGGAAAGGGATGACATGGGAATGCATGGGACGCAATGGGTTTGTTTGGCTGCAATCGGGGCGCGAGCGGGAGTTTGCCCGTGAACATCGGCCGAACCGAATCTGACCTCATCTTTCGGAACGGAAGGTTTGGAAGTCTCGCGCGATCAAACCACTACATATGGTAGTTCAGGAAAGGTGGGGCAAAAATCCCACAATTTCCCAAAAACGCGGCCGGACCCCCTGCCCACGGCCCTCGAAAGCGATAAGACGGCCCGCCGGGCGCCTCGCGATTCTCGGGCGAACATGGGACTTCACGACGAGTCACGCTGCGGTGATTCGAATCTGGGGACCCGTTCCCATGAAATCCCGAAGTTCTCCCGATCCTCCGCGACCATGAAAAAAGGGGCCGCGACGCGGCCCCCTTGAGATTGGATGCGGGTCTGACCAGGTCAGGCCATGCCGCCGCCGATCAGCCGGTCGGCCAGTCGGGAAAAGGCCTGCGCCACCGGGCCCTCGGTCGCAGCGATCGGCGTGCCTGAATCGCCCGCCAGCCGCACGTCTAGGTTCAGGGGGATCTCGCCCAGGAAGGGCAGACCCAGCTCCTTCGCCTCGGCGGCGACACCGCCATGTCCGAAAAGATGCGCCTCATGTCCGCAATTCGGACAGATATAGGTCGACATATTTTCGACCAGACCCAGAACAGGGGTCTTCAGCTTGTTGAACATGTCGATGGCGCGGCGCGCGTCGATCAGCGCCACGTCCTGCGGGGTCGAGACGATCAACGCCCCCGTCACCTGCGCCTTCTGGCACAAGGACAGTTGCACGTCGCCGGTGCCGGGCGGCAGGTCCACCAACAGCACGTCCAGCTCGCCCCATTTCACCTGGTTCAGCATCTGCTGCAGCGCGCCCATCAGCATCGGACCGCGCCAGACCAGAGCCTCGCCCTCTTTCATCATCAGCCCAAGGGACATGACGGTGACGCCGTGGGCGTGAAGCGGCTCGATCATCTGGCCGTCGCTGGTTGGCTTCTGGCCGGTCAGGCCCAGCATCCGCGGCTGCGAGGGACCATAGATATCGGCATCCAGCAGCCCGACCCGGCGCCCGGCCCGTGCCAGCGCAACGGCAAGGTTCGAGGTCAGCGTGGATTTCCCCACGCCACCCTTGCCCGAACCGATGGCCAGGATGCGCGCGACGCCGCTGACCGGGGCCGGCCCGGCCTGCGGGGTCGGATGTCGTCCGATCTTGAGACTGGGCGGCGGTTCGGCGCCCGCCTGCCCCGACCGGGCGACCACGTCACCCGCCGGCGCCGCAGCCCGGCGCGGGGCGGCCGGCGCGGTCGTCACGATCTGGACCTTCTCGACGCCGGGCAGTGCCGCAAGACGCCTCTGCGCCTCGGCCTCGACCGGTGCAAGATTGCGTGCAATCTCGGGATCACCGGCCTCGATGACGAATCGAACGGTCCCGCCATCCACCGTAAGGGCCCGGACAAGATCGGCCGAGATCAGGTTTCCGCCCCCCGGAACCGCTATCTGCTGCAGTTCGAAAAGCACAACTTCTCGTGAAATGGCCATATCGCCTCCGGATTCAAAGCGGGGGCAGCATGTCAACTTCGCGGCCCCTCGGCAAGCCGCCGACACCCCCCGAAATACTAAACGCCTGATCCCTCACAGAACTTGCCGGGGATTATTGCGGATTCCTTGATACTGACCCAAAGGCAAAACAAAAAAACCAAGTTTATGAAGCTCTTGACCCTTGGACTTTCAAAAGCCATTCCATTTCTGCATAGCAGCATCACGCCCCCAGCTATTGTGCAGGCGCAGCGAAAAGAGCATGTTCGCCGTAACAGAGCGACGGGCCGGAAACGGAAAACAGACCCGAAGCTCAAACGCCAAAGTAGAGTGAATGATATGGCTGTTCTGGATCTGAACCAAGGTGCCGCCCAACGCGGCGAAGGACGCTTCGGGAACCTGTTTGCCGACCTGCGCGATTACCTTGCGCGTCGGGCCCTGTTCCGCCAGACCGTCCGCGAGCTGAACGACCTGTCGGGTCGCGAGCTTGCCGACCTGGGGATCAACCGCTCGATGATCCGCAGCGTGGCTTACGAAGCCGCCTGGGGCTCGAAGTAAGAATTAGAATACCCGACCCACTCCTCCTCCCTTGGGTCTGGGTTCAGGCGACATCCTCTCTCCTCCTCCCTGAGGATGTCGCCGCTCCAATACCGTGAAGCCCCTCCTCCTCCCTGGGCTTCGCAGTTCAGGCGGCGCCCTTCTCCTCCTCCCTGAGGGCGCCGCCGACCAGATACCGTAGGACCCCTCCTCCTCCCTGGGTCCTGCAGTTCAGGCGGCGCCCCTCTCCTCCTCCCTGAGGGCGCCGCCGACAGTTACGGTGAAACCCCTCCTCCTCCCTGGGTTTCACGGTTCCGGCGGCTCCCCCTCCTCCTCCCTGGGGATGCCGCCACCGACACGGCGAAGCCCCTCCTCCTCCCTGGGCTTCGCGGTTCAGGCGGCACCCTCCTCCTCCTCCCTGAGGGTGCCGCCACAAAACCACTGTCGGGACCAAGGAATGCGACGACCCCTCCTCCTCCCTGGGTCGTCAGCTAGCGGTAATGGCCTCCTCCTCCCTGCCATTGCCGCACCAATACGCGGCCCCTCCTCCTCCCTGGGCCGGCGTTCCGCGGCGGTGCCCCCTCCTCCCTGGGCACCGCCGCTTTTCATTTCCGGACAAGACGGTTATTCGCAGGGGATGTTGTCCTATCAGCACGCCTATCACGCCGGGAATCTGGCCGACCTGCAGAAGCACGCGCTGCTTGCGTGGATGCTGGATTACCTGACGCTCAAGCCCAAGCCGCTGAGCTATCTGGAAACCCATGCCGGGCGCGGGCTTTACGACCTGTCCGGCCCGGAATCCGAAAAGACCGGCGAGGCCCGCGCCGGCATCACCCGCGCTTTGGCCGAGGACTGGCTGCCCGCCGACCACCCCTTGCGCGGGGCGCTGGATCAGGTTCGCGACCTGCATGGCCCCGACGCCTATCCCGGATCACCGCTGATCGCGCGGTACTTCCTGCGCCCCGAGGACGAGGCCCATCTGGCCGAACTGCACCCGACCGAGCACGAGGCGCTGTCACGCATCGGCGGCTTTGCGCATCTGCACCGGCAGGACGGATTCGCGATGGCCAAGGCCATCTGCCCGCCCACGCCACGCCGGGGGCTGCTGCTGATCGACCCCAGCTATGAAGTAAAGGCGGATTACGACGCCGTTCCCCGCCACATCGCCCAGATCGCGCGGAAATGGAACGTGGGCGTCATCGCGCTTTGGTATCCGATCCTGACCGACGACCGCCAGAAACCGATGGTCGACGCCTTGCGCCGTGATCACCCGCAGGCGCTGCTGTCCGAGGTGAGATTTCCGCCCGCAAGGCCGGGACATGGCATGGTCGGGTCCGGCATGTTCGTCATCAACCCGCCCTTCGGGCTGGAGGACGAGGCCCGCCGGATCGAACGGCTTTACGCCCGGCTATAGGCCAGCGCGGCGGCAAGCCTGCGATCCTCGGCCTCTTCCGGGCCATCGGCCCAGGGCCGGAACCGCAATCGAAATGCCGAAAGCGTTGCCGGGCTGTCGGGATAGCCGATCCGCCGCAGGCTTTCGGACAGCGGCAGGTCCGCACCCGCCGCCTCGGGCCAAAGCGCCAATCCCTGACGGGCCAGCCTCAGCCAGTCGAAATGCGGGCCGGGGTCGATCTTGCGTTCGGGCGCCATGTCGGAATGCGCGATGATGCCCGAGGCGGGAATCTCCCAGCGCGCCATGATCGCCGCGAGCAATCTTTCCAGCGCCGCCATCTGCGGTTCAGGAAAGGGACGGTCGCCGGGGTTGGCGATCTCGATGCCGATCGAGCGCGAATTCACATCGGCGCGCCCCTGCCAACTGCCCGCGCCCGCGTGCCAGGCGCGCCGATCCTCGGGGACCAGCGCCTCGGTCAGGCCATTTTCGTGGATCAGCCAATGCGCGCTGACCTCGGCTTCGGGATCGCAAAGGCGTGCCCGCGCCGAAGGCCCGTCGGCCATGCCGGTATAATGCAGCACGATCAGCTCGGGCCGCTGCCCGCGCCGGTCGCCGTGGTTCGGAGACAGGCTCAAAGCCCGTTCGACTGCCGAACCGGCCGTGGATCCCAGCCACAGACGAAACCGTCGCCGTCCGGGTCCATCCCTTTCGGGTCGATCAGCGGACCACCCTGCGAGATGAAGCCGCGCTGCGCGGCATCGACCGAAGGATAGGTGCTGCAAAGACGCGCCGCCTGCGCGACCGATCCACCCGTCCGCTTGTAGATCGAACTGCCCGGAGCCTGCTTCTGCTCATAGGCATAACGCACCAGCACCGGCGTCGTCCCGGCATAGGGTCCGCTCGTCGTCACCGGCATGGCACTGCGCGTGCCATCTTTCGTCACGATCTGGACCTTGGCCGGAACGGTCGAGGTCGGCGTTCCACCCACGTCGAGCACGGATGGCGCTTGCGCGGGCAATTGAATTGGAATGGCCTGCGGGACCGGGCCGGTCCCGTGCAATGCCGCCTCGCGTTGCCGAAGATATTTGGAATAGCCCGAGCCGTTGTTGATCGCGCTGTAATTCGGGTTCCAGCCCGTATTCTCGGCACAGGCCATCAACGACAGGACGGGGGCCAGCAACCCCAGCGTCACGAGTCCTCGCATCACGCACACTCCAGTTCTGCGCTTACCACCAGCGCGCCGGTTTCCCGGTAAAGCCTGCCGCAGTTTCCAGTGCCTGCGCAAGGTTCAACAGCCCGCCTTCGTCCCAAGGACGACCGATCAGTTGCATTCCAAGCGGCAATCCCTGGCTGTCCAGGCCCACCGGAACCGAAATGCCCGGCAGTCCGGCAAGGTTAAGCGTCACCGTGAAGACGTCGTTCAGATACATCTCGACCGGGTTGCTCTTGTCCGCAGTGCCCAGGCCAAAGGCTGCGCTGGGGGTGGTCGGCGCCAGGATCGCGTCGATGCCAGCGGCATAGGCATGTTCGAAATCGCGCTTGATCAGCGCGCGGACCTTGCGGGCGCGGTTGTAATAGGCGTCATAGAAACCCGCCGACAGGACATAGGTGCCGACCATCACGCGGCGCTGGACCTCGGGGCCAAAGCCTTCGGCGCGGGTCTTCTCGTACATCTCGACGATGCCGTCACCCTGCCCCAGCTTCGCCCGACGGCCATAGCGCACCCCGTCATAGCGCGCCAGGTTCGAGGACGCCTCGGCCGGCGCGATGACGTAATAGGCGGGCAGCGCGTATTTCGCATGCGGCAGGCTGATACCGACGATCTCTGCGCCGGCATCCTTCAGCATCTCGGCGGTGCGGGACCAAAGCCGGTCAATCTCGTCCGACAGGCCCTCGATCCGGTATTCCTTGGGAATGCCGATCTTCTTGCCGCGGATATCGCCGGTCAGAGCGGCCTCGTAATCCGGGACCGGGCGGTCGGCGCTGGTCGAATCCTTCGGATCGACCGAGGCCATGGCCCCCAGCATGATCGCCGTATCGCGCACGGTCTTGGTGATCGGCCCGGCCTGATCCAGCGACGAGGCATAGGCGATCACGCCCCAGCGGCTGACCCGGCCATAGGTCGGGCGCAGACCCACGGTGCCGGTAAAGGCCGCAGGCTGGCGGATCGAGCCGCCGGTGTCGGTCCCGGTTGCGCCAAGGCACAGGTCGGCCGCCACCGCCGCCGCCGAGCCGCCGGACGATCCGCCTGCGGTCCGGTCGATGCCGTCACCCAGTTTCCACGGGTTGACCGTCGGGCCATAGACGCTGTTTTCCGTCGACGAACCCATCGCGAACTCGTCCTGGTTCACCTTGCCCAGCATGACCGCGCCCTGATCCCACAGGTTCTGAGTCACGGTCGATTCATATTGCGGCAAGAAACCTTCCAGGATGCGGCTGGCCGACTGGCTGGGCACGCCGCGCACGCAGAAAAGATCCTTCACGCCCACCGGAATCCCGGTCATGGCGGCGGCATTGCCCGCCTTGATCCGCGCATCCGCTGCGACGGCCATGTCGCGCGCCTTTTCAGGCGTCTGATGGACAAAGGCGTTCAGTGCGCCCGAGCCTTCGATCGCCGAAAGGCAGGCATCGGTCAGTTCGACCGCGGTCACTTCGCCCTTGGCCAGCGCGTCGCGGGCCCCGGCGATGGTCAGTTTGTTCAGATCGCTCATTCCACCACCTTCGGCACGGCAAAGAAGCCTTCGCGCGCATCCGGCGCATTCTTCAGGACCAGATCCTGCATCTCGCCGTCGGTCACGACATCCTCGCGCCGCTTCAGGCGCATGGGTTCAACGCCGGTCATCGGCTCGACACCCTCGACATCGACTTCGTTCAACTGTTCCATGAAATGCAGGATGCCGTTCAATTCCTGCGCCAGCGCAGGCAGGTCCGCGTCATCGACCGCGATGCGCGACAGGTGCGCGACCTTGCGGGCTTCATCCTCTGTGATCGACATGGGGGCTCCTTTTCACTTGGCCGAGGGTTTACCCCCCGCGCCCGGTCGGGGCAAGCGCGGGCATGGGAACTTTACGCGCGGCAGCGGGCTTGGCAGGATGCGCGCAGCGAAAAAGGAGCCTCTTCCATGAAACTGACCTGGCTTGGCCATTCCGGCTTCCGCCTCGAGATCGAGCAGGCCGTGATCCTGATCGACCCATGGCTGTCAGGAAACCCCGTCTTTCCCGATGATCAGAAGCAGAATGCGATCGCAGGCGCGACGCATATCCTGCTGACCCACGGGCATGGCGACCATACCGGCGACACGCTGTCCATCGCGCGCGAGCTGAACGTGCCGGTGGTCGGGATCTATGATCTGATCAGCACCTGGCAGACCCATCAGGGTATCCAGGGCCTGGGCTTCAACAAGGGCGGCACCGTCGACCTGGGCGGGGCAAAGGTCACGATGGTCAACGCCGCCCATTCCTCCTCCCTCGAAGGGAATGAGGGACCGGTCTATGCCGGCCACGAATCCGGCTACATGATCGCCGGCGAAGGCCACGTCATCTATGTCTCGGGCGATACCGACATCATGGCCGACATGTCGTGGATGGGCGAATACCACCAGCCCGATATCGGGATCCTGTCAGCGGGCGGGCATTTCACCATGGACATGAAGCGTGCGGCCTGGGCAGCAAAGAAGTACTTCAACTTCAAGACCGTGATCCCGTGCCACTACAAGACCTTCCCGCTGCTCGAACAGGATGCCGAGGCGCTGAAGGCCGGCTTGCCCGGCGTCAAGGTCATCGAGCCCCAGGTGATGGTCGCGATCGACCTGTAATCGCCGCGCCTGACCGCAGAACCACTCAACCGTGCGACACGCGGAACTGGTGAGAATCTGGGGCGAAAGCAAAAGGCGCGACCGATCGGCCGCGCCAGCATTTCCAGGGATGCTGCCGGATCAGGCGGCGAGGCGATCCTCGGCGCTTTCCAGCGGCAGGGGTTCGAAGCTGAAATAACCAAACATCTGTTCCAGCACGGCCATTGCTTCGGCGGCAGTCTTTTCCGCGCGGCGGTTCAGGACGGCGACGGTGGCGGGGTTCTGCAGGGTCTCGGCGGTCTTCATCGGGCAACTCCGGATCGGAAGGACATCAATCTCTCCCCGCCGGAACAAATAACGCCGCGGCGCAGCAATTTCCAGTGCGGCGACGCGGCGTAAAGCGGTTTGGGCCGTCATAGCGGCCATGCCCTGAGGGCAGATCAGACGACCCGATCGACCATCATGTGCTTGATCGAAGCGATGGCCTTGGCCGGGTTCAAGCCCTTGGGGCAGGTGTTCGTGCAGTTCATGATCGTGTGGCAACGATACAGCTTGAACGGATCTTCCAGCGCATCCAGACGTTCGCCCGTCGCCTCGTCACGCGAGTCGATGATCCAGCGATACGCGTGCAGCAGTGCGGCCGGGCCAAGGTAACGATCGCCGTTCCACCAGTAGCTGGGGCACGCGGTCGAGCAGGACGCGCACATGACGCATTCATAAAGACCGTCCAGCTTCTTGCGGTCCTCGATCGACTGGCGCCATTCCTTGTCCGGTGTCGGGGTCTCGGTGATCAGATAGGGGTTCACCGAGGCGTGCTGCGCATAGAAATGCGTCAGGTCCGGGATCAGGTCCTTGACCACCGGCATATGCGGCAGCGGATAGATGTTGACGTCCTTGCCGGTGACCTCGTCGATGCCGAAGATGCAGGCCAGCCGGTTGCCGCCGTCGATGTTCATCGCGCAGGAACCGCAGATCCCCTCGCGGCAAGAGCGGCGGAAGGTCAGGGTCGGGTCGATCTCGTTCTTGATCTTGATCAGCGCGTCCAGAACCATCGGGCCGCATTTGTCGAGGTCGATGAAATAGGTGTCGATCCGCGGGTTTTCCCCGGTATCCGGATCCCAGCGATAGATGTTGAAGCGGCGGACATTCTTGCCCTCGGGCTTCGGCCAGGTCTTGCCGACCCGCATGCGGCTGTTCTTGGGAAGGGTAAGTTGGACCATTGGGTAACTCCTGGTGGTCAGACCGCCGTCATGCGGTAGGCTTGTCAGGGCGGGCAGCGGACGTCACGACGCCCTCCAGCCCGGTTGTTCGTAAAGCGGTCGCGAAGGCGGCTGGCCCGAACGGCGCAGCACGCAATCCTCGAACACTTCGGACGGATCGCGCCCCGCCATGTAGTCCGAGGACACGCCGACCGAGAAGTAACCGCCCCGGAAACCGTCGGAGCCGACGCCGAAGCCGGCCTCGGTCCGCGGTCCGCTGGCGTCGCGCGCCGCCGTCAGGCAAGAGCGCTCGGCCTGGTCGACAGGGACCGGCGCGCAAGCCGTCAACCCCAGCATCGCCGAGGTCAGAAGGCAAAGCGCGCCGCGAGGTCGCATCAGGCAGCGCCCTTGGCCGCGGCAGCGGCACCGGCGATGCATTGCGTCGTCGTCGGACGGCTGACGATCCCGGCAACCGTGCTGCTGGCGCTGGATGCCGAATCCGCGATCGTGGCCAGTTCGGCCGAGGTCGCGTTCTGCATCACGCAGTCGGTATAGGGGGCGACGTTGGCGCCCGGCAGGCGGCGCGCCATCTCGCGGTTGACGACAACCCGCGCTTTCGAGCGGGCCGCATCGGGCACGACCACCGGCGGTGCGACTGTCGGGGCCGGTGCGGGAACGCCCGCGGGATTCTGGACCACGCAGCCCGACAGGGCCAACGCGGAAGCAGTCATGATCAGCAGGAAACGCATCAATAAACCCTCGCTTTCGGTGCGATTTTCTTCAGATCGATCCCGCCTTCCTCGTGGGTGGTCAGAGGTTCGAGGTGAACGGGCCGATAGCCGAGTTTAACATCGTTGCCTTCGATCCAGGCAAGCGAGTGCTTGCGCCAGTTGGCATCATCCCGCTCGGGCCAATCCTCATGGGCATGGGCACCGCGGCTTTCCTTGCGCGCTTCGGCGGCGACGATCGTCGCCAGCGCGTTCGGCATCAGGTTGGTCAGTTCCAGCGTTTCCATCAGGTCGCTGTTCCAGATCAGGCTGCGATCGGTGACCTTGAGGTCGTTCAGCTTGCTGGCAATGACCTTCATCTTGTCGGCGCCCTCGGCCAGCGTCTTGTCCGTGCGGAAGACGGCGGCGTCGGCCTGCATGGTGCGCTGCATCTCAAGGCGCAGCTCGGCGGTCGGGACAGTGCCGTTCGCATTGCGGATGCGGTCGAAGCGGTCCAGCGCCTTGTTCACCGATTCCGTGTTGGTGACGGGGATCGGCGTATCGCGGTCGATCACCTCGCCCGCGCGGATCGCGGCGGCGCGGCCAAAGACCACGAGGTCGATCAGCGAGTTCGAGCCAAGACGGTTCGCCCCATGGACCGAGGCGCAGCCAGCCTCGCCCACCGCCATCAGGCCGGGGAAGACCGCTTCCGGGTTTTCCTCGGTCGGGTTCAGCACTTCGCCCCAATAGTTGGTGGGGATGCCGCCCATGTTGTAGTGAACGGTCGGCAGGATCGGGATCGGCTCGCGCGTCACGTCGACACCGGCGAAGATGCGCGCGGATTCCGAGATGCCCGGCAGACGCTCGGCCAGGCTTTCCGGCGGGAGGTGCTGCAGGTTCAGGAACATGTGGTCCTTGTGCTCGCCCACGCCACGGCCTTCGCGGATCTCCAGCGTGATGCAGCGCGAGACGACGTCACGGCTGGCCAGATCCTTGTAGGTCGGGGCATAGCGTTCCATGAACCGCTCGCCTTCCGAGTTCGTCAGGTAGCCGCCTTCGCCGCGGGCGCCTTCGGTGATCAGGCAGCCCGAGCCATAGATGCCGGTCGGGTGGAACTGAACGAACTCCATGTCCTGAAGCGGCAGGCCCGCGCGGGCGACCATGCCGCCGCCGTCGCCGGTGCAGGTATGGGCCGAGGTGGCGCTGAAATAGGCGCGGCCATAGCCGCCGGTGGCCAGCACGACCATCTTGGCGTTGAAGACGTGAATCGTGCCGTCATCCAGCTTCCAGCAGACGACGCCGGTGCATTTGCCGTCGGTGACGATCAGGTCGAGCGCGAAATACTCGATGAAGAATTCCGCCTTTTCCTTCAGCGACCGGCCATAAAGCGTGTGCAGGATGGCGTGGCCGGTGCGGTCGGCGGCGGCGCAGGTGCGCTGCACCGGCGGGCCTTCGCCAAATTCGGTGGTGTGGCCGCCGAACGGGCGCTGATAGATCTTGCCTTCTTCGGTGCGTGAGAAGGGCACGCCGTAATGCTCAAGCTCGTAAACGGCCTTGGGGGCTTCGCGCGCAAGGTATTCCATCGCGTCGGTGTCGCCCAGCCAGTCCGACCCCTTGACGGTGTCGTACATGTGCCATTGCCAGTTGTCCGGGCCCATGTTCGCCAGCGAGGCGGCGATGCCGCCCTGCGCCGCAACGGTATGCGAACGGGTCGGGAAGACCTTGGTCACGCAGGCCGTGCGCAGGCCCTGTTCGGCCATGCCCAGCGTCGCGCGCAGACCGGCGCCGCCGGCGCCCACGACAACGACGTCATAATCGTGCGTTTCGTATTTGTAATCTGCCATGGGGAACCTCAAAGGACGACGATCGCGCCCAGGCCCATGCGGACCAGCGCGTAAACGGCAGTGGCGATGACCGCCCAGCCGAAGATGACGGAGATGATGATCGCGGCCTTGCGGGTGCAGCCCTGGAAGTAGTCGTCGATCATGATGCGCGTGCCCTTGATGAAGTGCACCATGCCCACGATGACGAACATCGCCGTGATCAGCGCCGGAAGCGGGCGCGCGAAATAGGCCAGGACCAGTTCGCGCGGCAGGCCGATGGCCCGGGCGATGGTGATCATGAACAGCGGCGTCAGGATTGCCAGCGCAACGGCGCTGACGGTCATCTGCCAGTGATGGAGGGTGCCCGAATGTGCGGAACCCAGTCCTTCGGCGGATTTGCGGGGGGTGATGTAACGCATGTCTCCGCCTTTCCTCAGAACAGGAAGAAGATGATCAGGGTAAAGACCGCAAGCGCGACCGAGCCGCCGATCACGGCCTGGCTGGACTTTTCGGCCTGACCGATCTCAAGCCCGTAGCCCGCGTCATAGAACAGGTGCCGGATCCCGGCGAGCAGGTGATACCACAATGCCCACATCGACCCGGTCAGGATGATGAAGCCAAGCCAGGACCGCACCACCCAGTCGGCGCAGGCGAATGCGCCCGGCGAGGCGACGGCGGCAGCAAGCCACCAGACGATCAGCACAATACCGGCAACCAGCGCATGACCGGTGATCCGGGTCATGATCGAAGTGACGGCGGCGAGTGGCAGGCGGTAAACCTGCAGATGCGGTGACAGCGGCCGGTTGCCCCGGTTGACGTCAGCCATGATGTGCTCTCCTGCGTTCAGGGGCCCTCACAGCACGGCGGCTGGCGGCAAGGGCTGGCCGAGAAATTGGGTTTGCTTCTATTCGTTTTGTCGCATCTGTCACGGTTCGCGGCCAGACGAAAGGGGGAATAAGGGAAAAATCCACCCTTTGTGATCACGCAAATGTGGCCTGTGATCACGCTTCCGCGCATCGATGCCGGTGATTGCGGTATCATTCCGGCGGGTCAGGCGGAACCGCGATTCCCAAGCGATTCCGTCACGTTTCGGGTTTGGGTGAACCCCGCCCTAAAGCGGGATCAGGGCCCAATAGTCCAGGTCCAGCAAGACCTCGGGCGCATAGGCACCGGCCTGGTCCCGCAGGGGAAGCTCACCCGCCGCACCCTTGTGCGCGACCAGCCGCAAACGGATCGCACCAATGCCCGGCGCATCGGTCGGGGCCTTGTCCAGCACCTCGGACCAGGCCCGGATCGTATCGCCCGCATGACAGGGATTGGCATGCGCGCCAGCGTTCAGCGCCACCATGACCTGCGCATTGGCCAGTCCGTTGAAGGACAACGCGCGCGCCATGCTGATGACATGGCCGCCATAGATCAGGCGCTTGCCATCTTCGCGGATCGTCGCGTCAAAATGGACCTTGGCAGTGTTCTGCCAAAGGCGCGTGGCAAGCATGTGTTCGGCCTCTTCGACAGTCACGCCGTCGACATGGTCGATCGTCTCTCCGATCTCGTAGTCGCCCCACCTATGGGGTTCGCCAGCCAGGTCGAAGTCATAGCGGCTGAAATCCAGCCCTTCGGGGACGACCAGATCCTGCGCGGCAACGACCTTGGCCAGATCCGGGACCACGGTTTCGGGCGCGGGTGCGGCCGGATCGCGCTTTCGCACCATTGCCCAGCGGACATATTCCAGCACCGCATCGCCCATCTGGTTCAGGCCGCGCGTGCGCACCCAGACGATGCCGGACTTGCCGTTGGAATTCTCGCGCAGGCCGATCACCTCGGATTCCGCGCGCAGCGTGTCACCGGGCCAGACCGGGCGAAGCCAGCGCCCCTCGGCATAGCCGAGATTGGCGATCGCATTCAGGCTGATATCGGGAACCGTCTTGCCGAAGACGACATGAAAGGCCAGCAGGTCATCCATCGGGCTGCCGTCCAGCCCGCAATCCACAGCGAATTCATCCGACGAGTAAAGCGCGTGCCGTGCCGGGTAAAGCGCGTGGTACAGCGCGCGCTCGCCCTCGGCGATGGTGCGGGGGATGGCGTGACGGATGACCTGGCCGACCTGGTAATCCTCGAAGAAGTGTCCGGGGCTGGTCTTGCTCATTGCTGGCCCAGCTTCATTTCGGGGTGATACGCCGTCTCGATGTCCTTGGTGACTGCCTGCGCGCAGCGCATGACCCCGCGCACCGGATCGAAGGCGATCGAGGGCGCGCCATGCAGCTCCCATCCCTTCGACAAGGCAAGGCTGACCTTGTGGCAGAAATCCGAGGTGTCGTCCTCGGTCAGCAGTCGGTAGATCTTGGACATGTCAGGCTCCGAAAGGGTTGTAGCCCAGCCAGCGGTGGATCATCCCCACCACCAGCAGGACAAGGACGGCGCCCACGGCCGCCATGATTTCCTTGCGCGGCGGGAACGGTCCCGCGGGCGGAACCCAGCCGGGCTGGGCGCGATTGATCGTCACCATCTCGGCCAGCGCCCAGATCAGCAGGCCGCCGAACAGGATGAAGCTGGGCAGGTCGCCATTCACCAGCAGATGGGCCACGGCCCAAAGCGAGAAGCCGGTCAGTTGCGGGTGACGCAGGCGTGCGGTGATCCGCGTCTTCATGCCGTCGGCCGCGAACAGGTAGAAGGCCGCCAGCACCAGCAGGTTGTTGATACCCTTCAGCGGCGCCGAGGCCCCCCACCAATAGGGGCCGTCGCTTGAGCGATAGCCAAGGATCATCAGCAGGACAGAAACAGCCAGCGCCGCCGCGACCATCCCCCTGCCCTTGTCGCCCATGCCCGCACGCGCGGCAGGGGCAAGCCGCTTGAAGAAATGTGCGCCCCACCACAGCGCGACTCCGAGGATCAGGATGAACATCTGGCTGACTTTCCTTGCTGGATGCGATTTGCGGGCAGATTGGACCTAAGCGCCCAGCCGGGCAATCGCTTCCGCCCGCGCGATCGTGTCGCGCGCGGTTGCGACATGAAGGTTCTCGACGATCCGGCCATCGACCACGGCGACGCCGCGCCCCTGCCCCTTTGCCTCGTCAAAGGCTGCGATCTGACGGCGCGCGAGGTCCAGCTCATCCTCGGACGGGGCGAAGACTCTGTTGGCGATCTCAAGCTGCGCGGGATGGATCAGGGTCTTGCCGTCAAAACCCATGTCGCGCCCCTGTTCGCATTCCGCCCGCAAGCCCGCGTCATCCTTGAAGGCATTGAAGACGCCGTCGAGGATGACCAGCCCGTGGGCCCGCGCCGCCAGCATGCACAGGCCCAGCCCCGCCATCATCGGCAACCGATCGGCGCGAAAGCGCGCGTTCAGTTCCTTGGCAAGATCGTTCGTGCCCATGACCATGCCGTGGATCCGGGGGTGGGCGGCGATTTCCGAGGCGTTCAGCATTCCCTCGGCCGTTTCCATCATCGCCCAAAGAGGCGTCTCGGGAACCAGATCCGCCACGCGGTCCACATCCGCAGACCGGCTGACCTTGGGCACCAGCACCGCATCGCCCCCATGTGCAAAGGCGCGGGCATCGCTTTCGCCCCATTGCGTGTCCAGCCCGTTGATCCGCACGATGCGCGCCCGCCCACCGTAATCGGCCAGCAAAGCCTGGGACAGCAACTCACGCGCCGTCTCCTTTTCCGCGGGCGAAACCGCGTCTTCAAGATCGAAGATGATGGCGTCGGCGGACAAAGTCCGGGCCTTTTCCATCGCGCGGGCATTGGCGGCGGGGATGTACAGGACTGAGCGGTAAGGTCGGGTCATGAGGCCTCGCGAAATATTCTTGCGCGAAGCTGCATGGAAACGAGACGAATCGCAAGCCTTCATTCGCCGCACTGCGGCATCAAAGGGCGGTCCAGATCAGCCGCAGCGAAACGATGCCGAGGGCCCAGGTGATGAATTTGTAGAAAACCGTGGAGGGCATCCGCTTCAGGATCCACAGCCCGCAGGCCACGCCGATCAGGGCCGGGACCATCAGCGCGGCCGCAACCGCCAGGTTATGCGCCGACAATTGGCCAAGGAAGGCATAGGGCACCAATTTGACCGCATTGCAGATCGCGAAGAAGATCGTGGTCGTGCCGGCAAAGATCATCGGCTCCATCTGCAGGGGCTGGGCATAGACCTGATAGGGCGGGCCGCCCGAATGCGACACGAAACTGGTATAACCGGCCAGCGCGCCCCAGAACGACCCCGCGCCCATCTGCGGCGCGCGCGCCTGCCGGTTCCGGACGGGGCGAACCAGCGCATTCAATGCAAAGGCCAATCCGACGAATCCCACGATCAGCGTGACATAGCGCTCTTCGATCAGATGCGCGGTGGCCCAGCCAAGCCCGATCCCGGCCAGCGCGCCGGGCAGCACGGTCGCCAGCACGCGGCGATCGAAACTGCGGCGAAAGGCAATCAGCCCGCCGATATCCGAGACGACATAGACCGGCAGCAGGATCCCCGCCGCCTGCACCGGCGACATCACCAGGGACATCAGCGGGACCGAGATCACGCCGACCAGCGCAAGCCCCCCCTTGGCAAGTCCGACCGCGAAGGCCGCCACGATTCCCAGAGTCCAGCCCCAGATATCCAGGCCCATGTCCACCTCCGCCAATGACCCGACGGGACTAGGCCATGCCGCAGGCGGTTGCAATGCGAAGGCAAGGGATCTGCTAACGCTAACTGCGCGGAAAGCGGGCGCTTCTTCTGCCGCGTCGCAGCGAAATCAGGGTGAATCGACCGCCGAGGCTTGCGATTCTCATCCCGAAGCACTAGGCCACCGCGCGAACCAATCATGGAAATCGGAGGTTTACCATGGCTCGTCCCAAGATCGCTCTCATCGGCGCAGGACAGATCGGTGGCACGCTGGCGCACCTGGCCGCGATGAAGGAACTGGGCGACGTCGTCCTGTTCGACATCGCCGAGGGCACCCCCCAGGGCAAGGCGCTGGACATCGCCCAGTCGGGCCCGTCCGAAGGCTTCGACGCCGTGATGAAAGGCGCCAATGACTATGCCGACATCGCGGGCGCTGATGTCTGCATCGTGACCGCCGGCGTGCCGCGCAAGCCGGGCATGTCGCGCGACGATCTTCTGGGCATCAACCTCAAGGTCATGAAATCGGTCGGCGAAGGCATCAAGCAGCACGCCCCGAATGCCTTCGTGATCTGCATCACCAACCCGCTTGACGCGATGGTCTGGGCGCTGCGCGAATTCTCGGGCCTGCCGCACGAGAAAGTCGTCGGCATGGCAGGCGTGCTCGACTCGGCCCGCTTCCGTCACTTCCTGTCGCTGGAATTCGGCGTCTCGATGCGCGACGTCACCGCCTTCGTGCTGGGCGGCCACGGCGACACCATGGTTCCGCTGGCCCGCTATTCGACCGTTGGTGGCATCCCGCTGCCGGATCTGGTCTCGATGGGCTGGACCTCGCAAGAGAAACTGGACGCGATCATCCAGCGCACCCGTGATGGCGGTGCCGAGATCGTCGGCCTGCTGAAAACCGGTTCGGCCTTCTACGCCCCGGCCACCTCGGCGATCGAGATGGCGGAAGCCTATCTGAAAGACCAGAAGCGCGTCCTTCCCTGCGCGGCTTATGTCAACGGTGCCTACGGTCTGAACGGTCTTTATGTCGGCGTCCCGACCGTGATCGGCGCGAACGGCATCGAGAAAGTCATCGACATCAAGCTGAACAACGAAGAGCAGGCGATGTTCGACAAGTCGGTCGACGCCGTGAAGGGACTCGTCGCGGCCTGCAAGGGCATCGACCCCTCGCTGGCCTGATCGCCACAGGCAAGATACCGGACTGAAACGAACCCCGCGGCACCCGCCGCGGGGTTTTTCCATTCCCGGGGCAGAGTCGCCCGCCGGGAAGATGCTTGCGTTAACAGCAGAATGATTTCGTGATCACAGCCAGAACAGGTGTGATCACAAATCGCCAAAACAAGCGATTTTTACCGTCCCCGCGATCCTAATCGCTTTAGGGCGGTGGCCGGATGTGCAAAAAGCCCGGCCAACCGACAATTGCGGGGAAGTAGCATGAACATCCATGAATACCAGGCCAAGGCGCTGCTGCGTCAGTACGGCGCGCCTGTTTCCGACGGCCGTGTGGTCATGAAGGCCGACGAGGCCAAGACGGCAGCCGGCGAACTCGACGGGCCGCTTTGGGTCGTCAAGGCCCAGATCCATGCCGGCGGTCGCGGCAAGGGCCATTTCAAGGAAGCCGAAGCTGGCGAAAAAGGCGGCGTCCGCCTGGCCAAATCGGTTGAAGAAGCCGAAGAACTGACCCGCCAGATGCTGGGCCGCACGCTGGTCACGCACCAGACCGGCGAAGCTGGCAAGCAGGTCAACCGCATCTATATCGAAGACGGTTCGGACATCGAGCGCGAGCTGTATCTTGCGCTGCTGGTCGACCGCCAGACCTCGCGCGTGTCGTTCGTCGCCTCGACCGAAGGCGGCATGGACATCGAGGAAGTCGCTGCCCACACCCCGGAAAAGATCGTCAGCTTCAGCGTCGATCCGGCTTCGGGACTTTCGGACTTCCACGGCCGCCGCGTTGCCTTCGCACTGGGTCTGACCGGTGGTCAGGTCAAGCAATGCGTGGCGCTGATCCGCAACCTGTATCGCATGTTCATCGAAAAAGACATGGAGATGCTGGAGATCAACCCGCTGATCGTGACCGACAAGGGCGACCTCAAGTGCCTCGACGCCAAGATGGGCTTCGACAACAACGCGCTTTACCGTCAGGCCGATGTCCTGGCGCTGCGTGACGAGACCGAGGAAGATCCCAAGGAACTCGCCGCGTCCAAGTTCGACCTGAACTACATCGCGCTTGACGGCGAAATCGGCTGCATGGTCAACGGCGCCGGTCTGGCGATGGCCACGATGGACATCATCAAGCTGTTCGGTGCCGAGCCCGCGAACTTCCTCGACGTTGGCGGTGGCGCCACGAAAGAGAAAGTCACCGAGGCGTTCAAGATCATCACCTCGGACCCGAACGTCAAAGGCATCCTGGTCAACATCTTCGGCGGCATCATGCGCTGCGACATCATCGCGGAAGGCATCATCGCCGCCGTGAAGGAAGTCGGCCTGCAGGTTCCGCTGGTTGTCCGTCTGGAAGGCACCAACGTCGAGCTGGGCAAAGAGATCATCTCGAAATCCGGCCTGAACGTGATCGCCGCCGACGACCTGTCGGACGCCGCCCAGAAAATTGTCAAAGCGGTGAAGGGGTAATTTTCCATGGCCGTTCTCGTTAACAAAGATACCAAAGTCATCTGCCAGGGCATCACCGGCAGCCAGGGCACCTTCCACACCGAGCAGGCGATCGCCTATGGCACCAAGATGGTCGGCGGCGTGACCCCCGGCAAAGGCGGTTCTGAGCATCTGGGCCTGCCCGTCTACAACTCGGTCCACGAGGCCGTGGCTGTCACCGGCGCCAATGCCTCGGTGATCTATGTTCCGCCGCCCTTCGCCGCGGACTCGATCCTGGAAGCCATCGACGCGCAGATCCCGCTGATCGTCGCGATCACCGAAGGCATCCCGGTTCTGGACATGATGCGCGTCAAGCGCGCGCTGCAGGGTTCGCAATCGCGCCTGATCGGCCCGAACTGCCCCGGCATCATGACCCCGGACGAATGCAAGATCGGCATCATGCCGGGCAGCATCTTCAAGCGCGGCTCGGTGGGCGTCGTCTCGCGTTCGGGCACGCTGACCTATGAAGCCGTGAAACAGACCTCGGATGTCGGCCTTGGCCAGTCCTCGGCTGTCGGCATCGGCGGCGACCCCATCAAGGGCATGGAGCATATCGACGTGCTGCGCATGTTCCTGGACGACCCCGAGACCGAGTCGATCATCATGATCGGCGAGATCGGCGGCTCGGCCGAGGAAGAAGCGGCCGAGTTCCTGGCCGAGCAGAAGCGCAAGGGCAACTGGAAGCCGACCGCAGGCTTCATCGCTGGCCGCACCGCGCCGAAAGGCCGCCGCATGGGCCATGCCGGCGCGATCGTCGCCGGTGGCAAGGGCGACGCGGAATCGAAGATCGAGGCCATGAAATCGGCCGGGATCATCGTCGCCGACAGCCCTGCCGGTCTGGGCGAGGCCGTGCTGAAGGCCATCGGCCGCTAAGGCCGGACTAAGACTTTTGACTTAGGCGTAGCCCCCGCCTACCTATAGGGGGCTACGCCGAAACCGCCGCAGGTGACTGGATTGGACCGCAACGCGATCATCAGCGACATGCCCGCCCTGCCTCTTCCGGGGCCAGGCGGACTTGTGCGTCAGGGGCTTCTGCCCTCGACCCGCCATGCGCTGCCGCTGGCGGGCGCGCTGCTGCTGACGCTGAGCGCCGGCTGCGGACGCGGTCCGACCGAGGACATGCTGCCCGGCGGCGTGCCCGCCCGCACCAACCTGCATCAGGCGACCGGCCTGCCGCCCCAAGCGGTCAGGACCGTCAATCGCAACGATGCTGGCTGGCGGCTGATCTATCATCCCGGCAATGCCCCGGCCAATGCGGAACAGCAGGCCGCCCGCGCCCTGTGCGGGCTGGAAAGCCGTGCCGTCGCACAAATCGTGCGGCTGCCGCTGGATGCGCCCCTGGACGATCCGGGAGCCGCCAAGATCGACATTATCTGTGCCTGAGCCGGACCCAGCGATGCCCGCCCCAGCCACAGCCCGCAGACCAGCAGTTGGCGACGCATTCCGCCGCCCTGCACCTTCACCAGCCGCCTGAGCGCGACGGCAAGCAACTGGACGATCAGAAATGAACGATCAATCCCCCAACGCAACCTTCCACGATTCCAGCTTCCTGCAGGGCCAGAACGCGGTCTATGTCGAGCAGCTTTACGGCCAGTGGGCGAAAGATCCCTCGGCGGTGGACGCGGCATGGGACGCCTTCTTCCGCAGCCTCGGCGATGACGAAACCACCGTCACCCGCGAGGCCAAGGGCGCAAGCTGGCGCCGCGCGGACTGGCCGCCGACGCCCGCAGACGAGGTGACCTCGGCGCTGACCGGCGAATGGCCGATGCTGCCCAAGGCCGAGGCCAAGGCGGCGCTGGACAAGATCGCGGCCAAGGCCGGCGACAAGGGCGTCCAGCTTTCCGACGACCAGCTGAAGCGTGCCGTGCTGGACAGCATCCGCGCGATCATGCTGATCCGCGCCTATCGGATCCGCGGGCACCTGCACGCCGATCTTGACCCGCTTGGAATGCGCGAGGTCCCCGAGCATGGCGAGCTGAAGCCCGAGACCTATGGCTTCACCGCGGCCGACATGGACCGCCCGATCTTCATCGACAACGTGCTGGGCCTGCAGATCGCCACGATCCGCCAGATCGTCGACCTGATGAAGCGCACCTATTGCGGCACATTCGCGCTGCAGTTCATGCATATCTCGAACCCCGAGGAAGCCGCCTGGCTGAAAGAGCGGATCGAGGGCTATGGCAAGGAAATCGCGTTCACCCGCGAAGGCCGCCGCGCCATCCTGAACAAGCTGGTCGAGGCCGAGGGCTTCGAGAAGTTCCTGCATGTGAAATACATGGGCACCAAGCGGTTCGGCCTTGACGGTGGCGAAGCGCTGATCCCTGCAATGGAGCAGATCATCAAGCGCGGCGGCGCGCTTGGCGTGAAGGAAGTCGTGATCGGCATGCCCCACCGCGGCCGCCTGTCCGTGCTGGGCAACGTGATGAACAAGCCCTATCGCGCGATCTTCCACGAATTCCAGGGCGGCAGCTACAAGCCCGAGGACGTGGACGGTTCGGGCGACGTGAAATATCACCTCGGCGCCTCGTCGGACCGCACCTTCGACGACAATACCGTGCACCTGTCGCTGACCGCGAACCCCTCGCACCTCGAGGCGGTTAACCCGGTCGTGCTGGGCAAGGTCCGCGCCAAGCAGGACCAGCTTTCGGACCAGACCTATCGCTCGGCCGTGCTGCCGATCCTGCTGCATGGTGACGCGGCCTTCGCCGGCCAGGGCATCGTGGCCGAGTGCTTCCAGCTTTCGGGCATCCGCGGCCACCGCACCGGCGGCACCATCCACATCGTCGTGAACAACCAGATCGGCTTCACGACCGCGCCGCATTTCTCGCGCACCTCGCCCTATTGCACGGACATCGCGCTGATGGTCGAAGCGCCGATCTTCCACGTGAACGGCGACGATCCCGAGGCCGTGGTCCATGCCGCGCGCGTCGCGACGGAATTCCGCCAGAAGTTCCACAAGGACGTGGTGCTGGACATCATCTGCTATCGCCGCTTCGGTCACAACGAAGGCGACGAGCCGATGTTCACGAACCCGGCGATGTACAAGAACATCAAGGGTCACAAGACCACCCTGCAGCTTTATGCTGATCGCCTTGTCGCCGATGGCCTCGTGCCGGAAGGCGAGATCGAGGAGATGAAGGCCGCGTTCCAGTCGCATCTGAACGCCGAGTTCGAGGTGGGCCGGAACTTCAAGCCGAACAAGGCCGACTGGCTGGACGGCAAGTGGTCCGGGCTTGAGATCGAAGGCGCGGAATACAATGCCGGCCAGACCGGCATCGCACCCGACACGATGACCCAGATCGGCACCGCGCTGACCCGCGTTCCCGAAGGGTTCGAGCTGCACAAGACCGTCGGCCGTCTTCTTGAGTCGAAGAAGCAGATGTTCGAGACCGGCGACGGCTTCGACTGGGCGACTGGCGAGGCGCTGGCGATCAGCTCGCTGCTGGTCGAGGGTCACCCCGTCCGCCTGGCCGGACAGGATTCGACCCGCGGCACCTTCTCGCAGCGGCACTCGGCCTTTATCGATCAGGTCACCGAAGAGCGTCACTATCCGATGAACCACGTCCGTGGCGGTCAGGCCCGCTACGAGGTCATCGACTCGATGCTGTCGGAATACGCGGTTCTCGGTTTCGAATACGGCTATTCGCTGGCCGAACCGAACGCGCTGACCATGTGGGAAGCCCAGTTCGGCGACTTCGCCAACGGCGCGCAGATCATGTTCGACCAGTTCATCAACTCGGGCGAAAAGAAATGGCTGCGGATGTCGGGCCTGGTGATGCTGATGCCGCATGGCTACGAAGGCCAGGGCCCCGAGCACAGCTCGGCCCGGCTTGAGCGCTGGCTGCAGATGTCGGCCGAGGATAACTGGATCGTCGCCAACTGCACGACCCCGGCGAACTATTTCCACATCCTGCGTCGTCAACTGAAGCGCCCGTTCCGCAAGCCGCTGGTCCTGATGACCCCGAAATCGCTGCTGCGTCACCCGCTGGCGATCTCGAAGGCCGAAGAGTTCCAGACCGGCTCGACCTTCCACCGCGTCCTTTGGGACGATGCGGAACGCGGCCGTTCGGACCTGAAGCTGAAGCCGGATGCCCAGATCAAGCGCGTCGTGATCTCGTCGGGCAAGGTCTATTACGACCTGCTTGCCGCCCGCGACGCCGCTGGCGCGGACGACGTCTACCTGCTGCGTCTTGAACAGTTCTATCCGTTCCCGGCCCAGGCCATGTCCAAGGAGCTTGAGCGCTTCAAGGATGCGGAAATCGTCTGGTGCCAGGAAGAGCCCAAGAACATGGGCGGCTGGACCTTCGTCGAGCCGAACATCGAATGGGTTCTGGCCCGGATCGGCGCCAAGCACGGTCGCGCACGTTATGTCGGTCGCACCGCCTCGGCCTCGCCGGCAACCGGCCTCGCCTCGCGCCACAAGGCCGAGCAGGAAGCGCTCGTGAACGAAGCCATCACCGTCGGGAAGTGACATGGCAGTCGAACTACGCGTCCCCACCCTAGGGGAATCGGTATCCGAAGCGACCGTCGCCACCTGGTTCAAGAAACCGGGTGACACGGTCGCGGTTGATGAAATGCTTTGCGAACTGGAAACCGACAAGGTGACGGTCGAGGTCCCCTCGCCCGTCGCCGGCAAGCTGGCCGAGATCATTGCCGCCGAAGGCGAGACGGTCACGCCCAACGCCTTGCTCGCCCAGATTGCAGAGGTCGGGAACGCTGGCCCCGAAGAAATGTTGCCCAAGGCAGAAACGGGCACCAAGCCCCAGGAAGGACAGAAGAAGATGAGCGGAAAATCCGTCGACGTGATGGTGCCCACCCTGGGCGAAAGCGTCACCGAAGCCACCGTGGCGACCTGGTTCAAGAAGGTCGGCGACACGGTCGCGCAGGACGAGATGCTGTGCGAGCTTGAGACCGACAAGGTCTCGGTCGAGGTTCCGGCACCCGCCGCGGGTGTGCTGGCCGAGATCCTGGCCGAGGAAGGCGCCACGGTCGACGCAAGTGCCCGCCTGGCCATCATCACCGAAGGTGCTGTCGGCGCCGCCCCCTCGGCCAAGGCCGAACCCGAGGCCAAGAAGGCCGCGGCCGTGCAATCGCCCGGCGCTGGCCCCGAAACCCCCGCCTTGCGCAAGGATGTCGAGGACGCACCCTCGGCCAAGAAGGCGCTGGCGGAAGCCGGTCTTTCGCGCGACGCCGTCACCGGCACCGGCCGCGACGGCCGCGTGATGAAGGAAGACGTGGCCCGCGCCGGTTCGGCCCCCGTGGCCTCGGCCGCGCCCGCCCCGGCAGCTGCCCCCCGCGCGCCCAGCTCGGCTGAGGATGCCGCCCGCGAAGAGCGCGTCAAGATGACCCGCCTGCGCGCGACCATCGCCCGCCGCCTCAAGGATGCGCAGAACACCGCTGCGATGCTGACCACCTATAACGAGGTGGACATGTCGGCGGTCATGAACCTGCGCAACACCTACAAGGATCAGTTCGAGAAGAAGCACAAGGTGAAGCTGGGCTTCATGTCCTTCTTCGTCAAAGCCTGCGTCCACGCGCTGAAGGAAGTGCCGGAAGTCAACGCCGAGATCGACGGGGGCGATGTCCTTTACAAGCACTTCGTCCATATGGGCGTAGCTGTCGGCACCCCGAACGGCCTGGTGGTTCCGGTCGTCCGCGACGCCGACCGCAAGGGCTTTGCCCAGATCGAGAAGGAAATCGGCGAACTCGGGGCCAAGGGCCGCGACGGCAAGCTGACCATGGCCGAGATGCAGGGCGGCACCTTCACCATCTCGAACGGCGGCGTCTATGGCTCGCTCATGTCCTCGCCGATCCTGAACCCGCCGCAATCGGGCATCCTTGGCATGCACAAGATCCAGGATCGCCCGGTCGTGGTCGACGGCCAGATCGTCATCCGCCCGATGATGTATCTTGCGCTGAGCTATGACCACCGCATCGTCGACGGCAAGGGCGCCGTGACCTTCCTGGTCCGCGTCAAGGAAGCGCTGGAAGATCCCCGCCGCCTGCTGATGGATCTGTGATCCCTGCGGGGCCGGCAGGCCCTGCCAAGACAAAGGCGCGCAGTCCCTTCGGGGCTGCGCAACTCTTTCCGGCCTAATCTGTTGAAACCGCAGAAGGTCGCCTTATCTCGCCGAAGGCGGCTATGGACCGACGCCAGGAGTGACGCCATGACCCAGATGATCGCCCGTTTCAAAGTCGCTGATTTCGCGAAATTCCGGACCGAATTCGATGCGGACAATCCTCGCCGCAGCCACAACAGCCTGAATCTGCTGCAGCTTTGGCGTGAAAGCGATACCGATGCCTGGGCGTTGTTCGAGGTCACGGATGCAGCCCGCGCCAATACCTATATTTCGGTGATGAAGGCGATCTTCGGACCGAAGGCGGGCGTGCAGTCCTCTGAGTTCCATTTCGTCGAGACCGCCTGATGGCCGCTGAAACCACCGCGCTTGCGCTTGCCGCCCTGCTTCAGGCCATCCAGATCGGATTGGCGGGGGCGTCGATGAACCGCGATGTCGGGGCGGCATGGAATGCCGGACCGCGCGACCGTCAGCCGGAATTCTCGCCCCGCACCGGACGCCTACGCCGCGCGGTGAACAATCATTTCGAAGGCCTGATCCTGTTCACCATCGCCGTGCTTCTGGTGATGGTCACGGATACCGACAGCCTTCTGACCGCGGTCTGCGCCTGGCTCTATCTGCTGGCGCGGATCCTTTACGTTCCCGCCTATGCCCTTGGCTGGTCGCCCTGGCGATCGCTGATCTGGGCCATAGGCTTTGTCGCAACCTTGGTGATGATCGTCACCAGCCTATTCACATGAAACGGACCGGCGCACGCGTTGTCCAAGGCGCCGGAGATGCAAGGAGACCTGAATGTCCACCTATGACCTGATCGTGATCGGGGCCGGCCCCGGCGGCTATGTCTGCGCCATCCGCGCCGCGCAGCTTGGTCTGAAGGTCGCCTGCGTCGAGGGCCGCGAGACCCTGGGCGGCACCTGCCTGAACGTGGGCTGCATCCCGTCCAAGGCGCTGCTTCACGCCAGCCACATGCTGCACGAGACGCATGAGAACTTTGCCAAGATGGGCCTGATGAACGCCCATGTCGATGTCGACTGGGACAAGATGCAGGCCTACAAGACCGAGACGGTCGGCGGCAACACCAAGGGCATCGAGTTCCTGTTCAAGAAGAACAAGATCGACTGGATCAAGGGCTGGGCCGAGATCGAGGGCGCGGGCAAGGTCAAGGTGGGCGACACTGTCCACGAGACGAAGAACATCGTCATCGCTTCGGGTTCGGAACCCTCCAGCCTGAAGGGCGTCGAGGTCGACAATGCAGGCGGCATCGTCGTCGATTCGACCGGTGCGCTGGCCCTGCCGAAGATCCCGAAATCGATGGTCGTGATCGGCGCGGGCGTCATCGGGCTGGAACTGGGTTCTGTCTATGCGCGCCTTGGCGCGGACGTGACCGTCGTCGAATTCCTTGACGCGATCACCCCCGGCATGGACGGCGAGGTCCAGAAGCAGTTCCAGAAGATCCTGTCCAAGCAGGGCATGAAATTCGTGCTGGGCGCTGCCGTTTCGGGCACCTCGGTCGCGAACGGTTCGGCCAAGGTCACCTACAAGCTGCGCAAGGATGACAGCGAGCACCAGATCGAGGCGGAAGCTGTCCTGGTCGCGACCGGCCGCCGTCCCTATATCTCGGGCCTGGGTCTCGACAAGGTCGGCGTCGCGCTGAACGAGCGCGGCTTCGTCGCCGTCGACGACCACTGGCAGACCTCGGTCAAGGGCATCTATGCCATTGGCGACGCGGTGCCCGGCCCGATGCTGGCCCACAAGGCCGAGGACGAAGGCATGGCCGTTGCCGAAGTCATCGCCGGCAAGCATGGCCATGTGAACTACTCGGTCATTCCGGGCGTGATCTACACGACCCCGGAAGTCGCGTCGGTCGGCCTGACCGAGGAAGCCGCGAAGGAATCCGGCCGCAAGGTCAAGGTTGGCAAGTTCCCCTTCATGGGCAATGCCCGTGCCAAGGCGCTGTTCCAAGCCGAAGGCTTCGTCAAGCTGATCGCAGATGCCGCGACCGACCGCGTGCTGGGCTGCCACATCATCGGTCCGAACGCGGGCGAGATGATCCACGAAGTCTGCGTCGCAATGGAATTCGGCGCTTCGGCACAGGATATTGCGCTGACCTGCCACGCCCACCCGACCTGTTCGGAAGCCGTGCGCGAAGCCGCGCTGGCCTGCGGTGACGGTGCGATCCACGTCTGATCGGCGAAAACTTACCGGTATCGCCGAAAGGCACTGGCGATAATCCGCCGAAAGGCCGTCCCGGACCGGGGCGGCCTTATCTTATGATTTCTCGACCGGGGAACCCGTGGCTAAAGTCCCTGCCAACGATAAATTCGAGGGCAGCCATGAAAACCATGATCCGTCTGCTTGTGCTGGGTGGCGTCTTCGCACTTGGGGCATGCGGCGACAATCGGGTCGATCCTGATCGCCGCTATCTTGTCGAACCCCGCGCCACTGCCGCCGACACCGTTGGTCTTCATGCGAACGAGACGCCTGAACTGCGTCACCTGATCAATAAATACGCGCAGCAATACCAGGTTCCGGTGGAGCTGGTGCACCGCGTCATCATCCGCGAATCCCGCCATCGTCCCGGCGCCCGCAACGGCCCGTATTACGGGCTGATGCAGATCCTGCCCGCGACCGCGCGCGGCATGGGCTATCAGGGCTCGGCGAACGGCCTTCTGGATGCCGATACGAACCTGAAATACGGCGTCAAATACCTGCGCGGCGCGTATCTGGTGGCCGGCGGAAATCAGGACGCTGCCGTGAAATGGTATTCGCGCGGCTATTACTACGAAGCCAAGCGCAAGGGCCTGCTGAACGAAACCGGCCTGCGCTAAGGCACGGAACCAGACCCCCGACCGACAGGCGGCCCAAGGGCCGCCTTTTTCGTTCAAAGCTTGCGATTGTATCGGATGAAGGGCGATTTTACCGCGACGCGGTCGTAGAGTATCCGCCCCGGATAATTGTCCTCGGCCGTCAGCCAATAGACATTGGGAACGCCAGCCGCATCCGCCGCGTCATAGACTGCGCCGATCAGCGCCCGGCCCACGCCCTTGCCGCGGGCTTCGGGTGCGGCGAACAAATCCTGCAGATAACAGACCCCTTCATCCCGCCACAGGTTCGGATGGAAGACGTAATGGACCAGACCCAGAAGCTGGCCTTCATCCTCGGCAACCAGACCGTGAAAATCCCCGGCCCTGCCCGACATCAGCCGTTCAAAGGCGCGATCATAGAATTCCGGCTTGCGGTCGTGAAAGCCGTAAAACGCCTGATAGCCACGATAAAGCGCCTCCCATCCCGCACGATCCTCGTGGTGCAGGGGGCGGATCATCTTTGCCTCCTTGCCATGAAGGCCAGCCGCTCGAACAGGGCCACGTCCTGCTCGTTCTTCAACAACGCGCCATGCAGGCGGGGCAGCATCTCACCCGCCGGGCGCTTCAGGTCTTCGGGCGACAGATCCTCGACCAGGATCAGTTTCAGCCAATCCAGCAATTCGCTGGTCGAGGGCTTCTTCTTCAGCCCCTTTACCTCGCGCAGTTCAAGGAACTGGTTCAACGCCTCGTCCAGCAGACGCGGCTTCAGGCCGGGGTAATGGACATCGACGATGCGCTTCAGCGTTTCGACATCGGGGAAGCGGATGAAATGGAAGAAGCAGCGCCGCAAGAAAGCGTCCGGCAGCTCTTTTTCGTTGTTCGAGGTGATGATGACGATGGGGCGATGCAGCGCGCGGACCGTCTCTCCCGTCTCGTAGACATGGAACTCCATGCGGTCTAGCTCTTGCAGCAGGTCGTTCGGGAACTCGATATCCGCCTTGTCGATCTCGTCGATCAGCAGCACCACCTTGGCGTCTGCCTCAAAAGCCTGCCACATCTTCCCCTTGCGGATATAGTTCGCGACATCCTGCACGCGGGCATCGCCCAGCTGGCTGTCCCGCAGCCGCGAAACGGCGTCGTATTCGTAAAGCCCCTGCTGCGCCCGCGTGGTCGACTTCACGTTCCATTCGATGATCGGCAGTCCAAGGCTTTCCGCCACCTGACGCGCCAGTTCCGTCTTGCCTGTCCCCGGCTCTCCCTTGACCAGAAGCGGACGCTCAAGGGTGATCGCGGCATTTACCGCGACCGTCAGGTCGGGCGGCGCCACATAGTTTTTTGTCGAGGAAAACTGCATCCGCCCGTCCTTTGCGCATTCCGGTCAAGGCTACGCGGGGGGCCGTTGCCGTGCAAGCGCAGCATCCCGACTTGCCGGAATGTCCTAGTGACAAACCCGGCACCATACTTTATGGGGGCCGCAAGGTGCGGGCATGCAGGCCCCGCTCCCGGAGGAACGATGAAAGCCCAGACCTTTCTGCCCGAAGATTATCGCCCCGCCGAAGACGAACCTTTCATGAACGAGCGGCAGCTTGAGTATTTCCGCCGCAAGCTGGTTGCGTGGAAGCAGGAGCTTCTGGATCAATCTGCCGAAACGCTTGAAGGATTGCAGGAAAGTGCGCGCAACGTGCCCGACCTTGCCGATCGGGCATCGGAGGAAACGGACCGTGCGCTGGAACTGCGCACCCGTGACCGCCAGCGCAAGCTTGTCAGCAAGATCGACTCGGCCCTGCGCCGGATCGAGACCGGCGAATACGGGTATTGCGAAATGACCGGCGAGCCGATCAGCCTGAAACGGCTGGACGCACGACCTACCGCGACGATGACGCTGGAAGCGCAGGAAAAGCACGAGCGAAAAGAGCGCGTCTATCGCGACGACTGACGTTCCGCACCCCTTCCGGCGGTGTTCATGCGCCGCCGGAAGGGCGGTATTTTTGTATTCAGGGACAAGGCCATGTCCGGTCCTCATTCACTTCCCATTGCAATCATTGGCGGAGGGGTTGCCGGACTGACGGCCGCCTGCGCGCTGGCGCGACGGGGCTTTCCCGTGCGGGTGCTGGAACGCGCGGCCTCGCTGGACGATATCGGCGCAGGGCTGCAAATCTCGCCCAACGCGTTTCGGGTGCTGGACGCGCTGGGGCTTGGCCCGCGCTTCCGCGAGATCTCGTTGCAATCGGAACGGGTCGAGCTTCGCGACACGTCGGGTGCGATGGTGGCGCGGCTGGATCTTGCGCGTTTCCGCCCTCAGGATGAGTTCCGGCTGGTCCATCGCGCAAGGCTGGTCGAGATGCTGGCCGATGCGGCACGCGCTGCAGGGGCCGAGATCGAACTTGGCCACGATGTCCACAGCATCCCACGGGATTGCCGGCTGGTGATCGGGGCCGATGGCGTCAAAAGCCGGACTCGCAGCCTGCTGAATGGGACTCAGGCGCCTTTCTTCACCGGCCAAAGCGCATGGCGGACCCTGATTCCCGCCGAGGAGGAGCCGGCCCCCGCAGCACAGATCTTCATGGGACCGGGGCGCCACCTTGTCAGCTATCCCTTGGCGGGCGGGTTGCGCAATATCGTTGCCGTGCTGGAACGCCCCGACTGGCAGGACGAGGGATGGTCCCAACCCGGCGACCCCAACGATCTGCGCGCAGCCTTTGCCCGCTTCGGCGGTCCGGTGCCGGGTTGGCTGGAACGGGTTCAGCAGGTCGGCCTTTGGGGGCTTTTCCGTCACCCGGTCGCGCCGCACTGGTATCGCGCGGAAGGTGACGGTCCGGCGCTGGCGCTGATCGGCGATGCCGCCCATCCGACCCTGCCCTTCATGGCGCAGGGTGCGGTCATGGCGATCGAGGATGCCTGGATCCTGGCCGCCTGCCTTGATTCCGGACGAGAGCTTGGCGCGGCGCTTCAGCACTTCCAAAGCTTACGCCACCCGCGCTGCGTGCGGATCGTCGACGCCGCGAATGCCAATGCCCGCAACTATCACCTGAAGGGACCGGCCAGGGCCGTGGCCCATGCCGGTCTGCGCACGGTGTCGCGACTGGCGCCCGGCCAGATGATCGGCCGGTTCGCCTGGCTTTACGATTACGATCCGACGACCGCGGTATAGGCCGCGCGCTCGACCGCGGCCACGATCCCCTCGACCACTTCGCGCAGGACAGTTTCGTCCTCGGCTTCGGCCATCACGCGGATCAGGGGCTCGGTCCCCGACTTGCGGATCAGGACGCGACCGGAACCGCTAAGCCGCGCCTCGGCGCGCGCGATCTCGGCCCGGACGGCCTCGGTCGACAGCGGGTCTGCCCCGGCTTGATACCGCACGTTCTTCAGAAGCTGGGGCACCGGGTCGAACTGCGCCACCAGTTCCGAGGCCTTGTGCCCGCTATCGGACAAAGCCGCCAGGAACTGAAGTCCCGCAATCAGGCCGTCGCCGGTGGTGGCATAGTCGGTCATCACGATATGACCCGACTGTTCGCCCCCCAGGTTGAAGCCCGCACCGCGCATCCGCTCGACGACATAGCGGTCCCCGACGGCCGTGCGCTCCAGGCGCAGGCCGCGTCCCGCAAGGAAACGCTCCAGCCCCAGATTCGACATCACCGTCGCGACCAGCGCGCCGCCGCGCAGGCGGCCCTGGTCGGCCCAGCGGCCCGCCAGCAGCGCCATGATCTGGTCGCCATCGGCCACCCGGCCCTTTTCGTCGATGATCATGACCCGGTCGGCATCGCCGTCCAGGCTGATGCCCAGATCTGCGCCATGCTCGATGACGGCGCGGGCACAGGCGTCGGTGTGGGTCGAGCCCACACCGTCATTGATGTTGTGGCCATTCGGGGTGACGCCCAGCGGGATCACCTCGGCCCCCAATTCCCACAGCACGTCGGGCGCGGCGCGATAGGCCGCGCCATTCGCGCAATCGATCACAACCTTCAGCCCGTCCAGCCGGTGCCCGACCGGGAAGGTGGTCTTGGCATATTCGACATAGCGGCCGCGGCCATCGTCGATCCGCTTCGCGCGACCGATATTCGCAGGTTGGGCGGGCACGATCTCGCCTGCGACGATCGCCTCGATCTCGGCCTCGGCCTCGTCTGACAACTTGAAGCCGTCGGGGCCAAAGAACTTGATGCCGTTATCGGCCGCCGGGTTATGGCTGGCCGAGATCATGATTCCCACATCCGCCCGCATCGAGCGCGTCAGGTATCCGACGGCGGGTGTCGGCACCGGGCCAAGCAGCAGGACGTTCATGCCGGTGCTGGTCAGACCGGCGGTCAGCGCGTTTTCCAGCATATAGCCGGACAGCCGCGTGTCCTTGCCGATGACGACGCGGTGATGTTCCTCGCCGCTGCGCCGGAAATAGCGCCCGGCGGCGGCACCCAGCCGCAACGCCATCTCGGCGGTCATGGGATAGCTGTTGGCCCTGCCCCTGACACCGTCGGTTCCGAAAAGTTTCCTGCTCATTCGCTTCCTCCGGTCACGGCCCGCCAAAGGGCAAGGCCCTGCCTCGTGTCTTCCACGTCATGGACGCGGTGGATTTGTATGCCCTGCGCGACCCCGGCCAACGTCACCGCCAGGGTGCCCGCCGCGCGGTTCGCCGGTTCGTCAGCCCCGCCGATCGCGCCGATGAAGCGCTTTCGCGAAACCCCCAGCAGAATTGCGCAGCCAAGCCCATGAAACAACGAGATCCGCCGCAGGATCGCCAGATTATGCGCTTGGGTTTTGCCAAAACCAATGCCCGGATCGATCACGATCCGACCAAGGGGGATTCCCGCCGAACACGCACGGGCTATACGGGCCTCGATCGCGTCATAGACATCCAGCAGCACGTCGTCATAGATCGGGTTGTCCTGCATCGTCAAAGGGATACCCTGCGCGTGCATCAGACACACGGCGGCGCCGGTCCCGGCGACGGCAGCCGCCATGCCGGGGTCGAAGTCAAACCCCGAGACGTCGTTGATCAGCCCCGCGCCCGCCGCCACGGCGGCATGGGCAACCCCGGCCTTGCGCGTGTCTACCGAGATGCCTGCCAGTTCGCGCGCGGCCCCAATGACCGGCACGATGCGGGCGATCTCGTCGTGTTCGGGAACTTCCAGCGCGCCGGGGCGGGTCGACTCGCCGCCGATGTCCAGAATTTCGGCCCCCTGCACTTTCAGCGTGCGGGCATGGGCGACAGGATCATAGCGCCCCCCGTCCGAGAAACTGTCGGGCGTCGCATTGACGATGCCCATGATGCGCGGGCGGTCCATTGGCAGACCCAGCACATCCGCGCGCGGCGCGGTCAGGGCGGCCATGACCTCGTCCGGTGCAAGCTCGGACAGGCACGGAGGCTCTCCCCGGCGCAGGATCTCGAATTGCGAAAAACGGATCCATCCCCCGGCAAGCTGCCAGCGACCATGCTCGGCCGGGATGGGGCGGAAATAGGTCCGCGTCATCGCGCGCCGATCCGTCCGGACGGGATGGCGAAACCGGGGGGAAGCTCAGGTTCTGCCGCGCCCTCGGGCAGTGCCCAATCCAGCCGCTCGGCAGACAGGCGATCCGCCAGCCAGATCGCCAGCGCATGGGGGTTGGCAGGCAACCCGGCGACGTCACGCGCCATCCGCGCAGGCGCCCAGACGACGGCACGCCCCTCGGTCGCGGCCCAGTCAAGCTCGGTCCGGCTGTCCGCGACGGTCACGCCCAGTTGCGCGGCCAGCGCCCAAGCCGCCTGATCCAGCGCGAGAAGCGCGATCTCGCGCCCGTTCCCGCCCTGCGGCACGGGCAGGCCCGGCGCATCCGGCACCAGCACCACCGCGCCTTGCGGCAGGGCCATGGTTGTCCCGTGGAAGATGACGCGGATCGGGGCCTCGACCGGCGCGACCTCGATCCGGGGGATGCGGCGCAGCAGCGTGACGCCAAGCGCGCCGGGAATCCGGTCCAGCTTCTCGACGGTCACGCTGACCTGCGCGGCGCGGGGATGGGCAAGGACATGGGCGGCGATGATCTCGGCCAGCGTTTCCAGCAGGTCGAGGCGACGATCGCCCAAGCCCGCCGAGACCGCGCCGGTCAGCACGTCATAGCTGAGAATCCGGTCCACTTCGTCATCCGCGCCCGAGACATGGGCGGCGAGTTCGACCTCGAGATTGAAGCGCAGACGCTGGGGTTGCCCCCGCTCGGTCTGGAAGGCGCCGATTTCCGCCGAAACGACGTAATCGCGCAGATGAATGCGATCGGGCTGGTCCATGTGACGCATTTCACAGGAAAACGGCCCCGCCGCAAGGGACGGGGCCGTTTCGATCATGCTTCCTGGGCGTCAGTTCGCCGCCATGCGGCGATCCGAGCGATAGAAATAGTGGCTGCCGATCCGGGTCGTGCGTTCGAACTTGCGCGACCAGGACGGACGGACGCCGCCGGTGTGGAAATAGGTCGCGCCACCGGTCAGGTTGCGCGGTGCGCCCTGCAGCGCCGCCTGGGCGATCTTCTGCGCGCGGGCAAAGGCGCCGCGTTCGCGGATACGCGCCTTTTTATAGGTGAACTGTCCGCGCTGGTTCACAACGCCACAGACGGTTTTCGGGAACCGGGGGTGATCCACGCGGTTGAGAATGACTTCGGCCACGGCGCGTTGGCCCTGGGCGCCTTCACCGCGCGCTTCGAAATAAAGCGCCTCGGACAGGCATTGCAGGTCGGTTTTGCTGACCTGCGGAGTGGCAGCGGCGGCAGTGCGGGTCGGGGTTTTTTCGGATGCGCGGGTGTCCGCGAATGCGGGAGCAGCTGAAATGGTGGGCAGCGCGAGGGCAACACACAGGGAAACGCGCGCCAGCCAAGACATCGGTGTCGACATGTCGATCCTGTTACAAGGGATCCGGTATTCACTGTCCGGACGGTTACGTTCTGGGCCTGGCAGGGCCCTGTTTATGTCCGTTAGAGACCAAGGAAGGTGCCCGGGCTTCCAGCGCACATCGGCGCGAGGCCCGGAATTAGCTGCAAAATAAGGGATTCCAGCGGAAACCCGCCGACGTGCTTTTCCGGAAACAGCGGGATCTGGCCAAAATCGGCAGGTCTTAGGACTCGCGGTTGGCGGCCGATTCTGCGTCTTCGCGACTCATCAGAATCGATTCCTGCGCCGCGGCAAGGCGCGCGACGGGCACTCGGAAGGGCGAACAAGAGACGTAATTGACGCCCGCCCGCAGGCAGAAAGCGATCGATTCCGGGTTGCCGCCATGCTCGCCACAGACCGAGATGGTGATCCCCGGCGCGCGGCTGCGGGCGCGTTCGGTGCCGATGGCGACCAACTCTCCGACGCCTTCCCGGTCGAGGATGTGGAACGGATCCTCGCCATAGACCCCCTGCCCGACATAGGCCGACATGAAGCGGCCGGCATCGTCTCGGGACAGGCCATAGGTCATCTGGGTTAGGTCGTTCGTGCCGAAGGACAGGAAGGCGGCATGTTCGGCAATATCGCCCGCGCGCAGCGCCGCGCGCGGGGTCTCGACCATTACGCCAAGGCGATAGGTGACGTCCTTGCGGGTCTCGTTGCGGACGGCGGCGGCAACGGCATCGATCCGGTTCTTGACCAGTTCGACCTCGCGCCGGGCGCTGACCAGCGGGATCATGATCTCGGGGACCACGGCTTCGCCATTCTTGCTGGCCTGAATCGTCGCCTCGAAGATGGCGCGGGCCTGCATGTCATAGATCTCGGGGACGGTGATCCCCAGCCGGACCCCGCGCATGCCCAGCATGGGGTTGAATTCGCTGAGCGCCTCGACCCGGCGCGTCACATCCGACAGCGGCAGATCCAGCGATTCCGCCAGTTCGCGCATTCCCTCGCGGTCATGGGGCAGGAATTCGTGCAGGGGCGGGTCGAAAAGCCGGATGGTGACGGGAAGTCCGGCCATGATCTCGAACAGCGCGGCAAAATCACTGCGCTGCATCGGCAGCAACCGTTCCAGCGACAGGCGACGGTCCCCGGGCTTGTCGGCAAAGATCATCTCGCGCATCGCCGGCAGGCGCTGGTCGTCGAAGAACATGTGCTCGGTCCGGCAAAGGCCGATCCCCTGCGCGTTGAACATGCGGGCAGTGCGCGCATCTTCGGGCGTGTCGGCATTCGCGCGGATGCGGATGCGGCAATGTGCGTCCGCCCAGTCGAGAAGCTGGGTAAAGCTTTCGTCCAGCGCGGGTTCAAGCATCGCCGCCTCGCCCGCCAGAATCTCGCCGGTGGTCCCGTCGATGGTGATCTGCTCACCCTCGTGGAACATGCGCCCCCCCGCCAGCATGGTCCGGGCGCGCGTGTCGATCGAGATCCCCGAGGCGCCGACGATGCAGGGCAGCCCGATGCCGCGCGCGATCACCGCCGCGTGGCTGGTCATGCCGCCGCGCTCGGTCAGGACGGCGGTCGCGGCATGCATGCCGCGGATATCCTCGGGCACGGTCTCGCGCCGGACCAGAACGCAGCGCTCGCCCCGCGCCTCGGCCGCCTGCGCGGCGGCTGCGCTGAAGACGATCTGCCCGGTCGCCGCGCCGGGACTGGCATTGATGCCCTTGGCAATCAGGTCGCGCGGCGCGTCGGGATCAACCTGGTAATGCAGCAGGTCCGACAGGGCGCGCGGCTCGATCCGCATCACCGCCTCTTCGGTCGGAATGATGCCATCGCGGGCCAGCGCCACGGCGATCCGCACGGCCGCGCGGGAAGAGCGCGGGACGCGCACCGCGTCGATGATCGACAGCTTGCTGTCCGAGACAACGAATTCGACCAGCATTTCCTCGCGCAGGCGTTCGCGGGCGGCGACACCATAGCGGATCAGGTCGGCAAAGACCTCGGGCGCGGCTTCCTCAAGCGAGGGGCCACGCGGGTCGCGGGTCAGGTAAAGCGTCTCGGCCCCCTCGGCCTTGGCCCTGCCCTGACTTTGGCCGCGAAAACGCCCGGTGATGCGTGGCATTCCGGTCGAACTGTCGGCAAGCTGGATCGAACCCGACCCCGTCACCCCCGGCCCGATCGCGAGCGCCATGGTCTGCACGATCAGCCCCAGCGGAGCATGCGTCGGCGCGCCCTTGGCCTGGCGCAGAAGCCGCGCCGTCGGACCGTCCCAGGCACGCGCCATGCTGCGCAGCACCTCGGCCAGTTGCCGGGCCGGGTCCTGCGGAAACTCCTCGTCCGTCTCGTCCTCATAGGCGCGAAGCGCACCAGCCAGCCCGACCTCGTTGTCCGAGAACGCTTCGGCATCCAGTCGCGCGACATGGATCGCAAAGGATTGCACGAAACCCAGATACAGCGCGTCGGCCGCGGCCTGTCCGCGCGTCTCGACCAGCCGGGCATGACAGGCGTCGTTGATCCCGACGTTCAGGACCGTCCCCGGCCCGCCCCATGCCGGATTTGCCGCCGAGGGCCGGATGCTGACCAGCCCGTCTGCTCGTTCGATGACCGCGGCAAGCTGGCGTGGATCGGGGGTCTGCCCGGCCGCGATCGCGCGCACCGCATCGGCCGAGATCGCGAAGCTGAGCGGGACCGGCAATCCCATGCGCACCAGACGTTGCAGGCATTTCGCCCGCCAGCCGTAGCGTGGGACCTGGATCCCCGCCGAAGGGGTGATTTCGACAATGGCATCGGGATCGTTCAGTGCGGTCATGATGCCGTCACATTAGGCACGGCCCAACGAATGCTGCAAGCGCGAAGAGCGGGGGCCGACTGCCCCCGCTCCCCCGTGGGTATTTTCGAAGCGATGAAGCCGTCAGCCCTCGATCCGGCCGAAATCCGCGACCAGCCGCCCCGCCTCGCGGATGCGCGACAGCAGGTTCAGGCGGTTGCGGCGGACGATCTGGTTGTCCGTGTTGATCTGCACAGCTTCGAAGAAGGCGTCGATCGGGGCGCGCAATGTGGCGATACCCTGCATGGCGGCGGGGAAATCCTCGCCACGCACGGCTTCGCGGATCGCGGGTTCGGCCCTGTCGAGCGCGTCGAAAAGCGCGCGTTCCTGTTCGGTCTCGGCGAATTTCGGATCGGCGCCGAAACTGTATTCGACCCCGTCCTTGGCCTCGGCCTGGGTCAGGATGTTGCTGGCGCGCTTCAGGCCCTGCAGCAGGTTCGTCCCGTCTTCGGTCTTCAGCACGTCATTCAGCGCAACGGCGCGATTCACCAGCAGGACGAGGTCGTCATTGCCGGGCATGGCGATCACCGCGTCAATGATGTCGTGGCGGATGCCCTGATCGCGCAGATAGACCTTCAGGCGGTCGTGGAAGAAGGCGAGTAGACTAACAGCACCTTCTGCAGTCTTCGTAAGAACAGCCAATTCGCGGCTATCTTTGTCGAACACATCGAGTTGAGGCTCTTTGTCTGCAAACGCTTGCCGGAGACAAGCACCAACTGTGTTTGGCGCGTCACCATTCAACAACTTATCGCGCGCTATTTCTAGAGCGAACAATGAGCCCTCGTCCCAGAAGCCTTGCCGATAAATTTCAGCCATTTCAAAATTGAAAATCTTGAGCCTCAGACTAAGTAGTAGGTTCGCGCGGACCTCGTTCGCCAGCACCAGACGGATCACGCCCAGTGCCGCACGGCGCAGCGCGAAGGGGTCCTTCGAGCCGGTCGGTTTCTCGTCGATAGCCCAGAACCCGGTCAGCGTGTCGAGCTTGTCGGCCAGCGCCACGGCAACCGAGACGGGAGCCGAGGGCACATCATCCGACGGCCCGACGGGCGAATAGTGATCGCGCGCCGCATCGGCGACAGCGGCGGGAAGTTCCGCTTCGAGCGCATAATAGCGCCCCATCGTGCCTTGCAGTTCGGGGAATTCGCCGACCATCGCGGAACGCAGGTCAAGCTTCGCCACGCGGGCGGCCTGCTCGACCTCATCGGCATCCGCTCCGACCAGCGGCGCGATTTCGCGCGCCAGTTGGGCAATGCGGTCAATGCGATCGGCCTGCGAACCAAGCTTGCTTTGGAAGGTCACGGATTTCAGGCCCTCGGCCCAGTCGGCCATGCCCGATTTCGCCTCGCGGCGGTCGTTTTCCCAGAAGAACACGGCGTCCGACAGCCGGGCGGCCAGCACGCGCTGATTGCCCTTCAAAATCGTCTCGCCATTGTCCGGCGTCTCGATGTTGGCCACGGTCACGAAGCCTTCGATCCGACCCGTTTTGGGGTTCCGGGCCGAGAAGAATTTCTGATGCTCCTTCATCGAGGTCTGCAGCACCTCGGGCGGAAGGGTCAGGAACCGGTCCTCGATCACGCCCATCAGCGGCACCGGCCATTCGACCAGCCCCGCAACTTCAGAGAGCAGGCCGTCATCGGGCATGATCTCCCAGCCGCGGGCAAAGGCGAGATTCGCGGCTTCCTGCCGGATCGCGGCCTCGCGTTCGGCGCTGTCCAGCATGACGCGGGCGCGGCGCAGCTTGGCCGCGTAATCGTCGAAGCCGGAAACGGTGATCTCGTCCGGGGCCATGAAGCGGTGGCCGCGCGTGGTATTCCCGGCGGTGATCCCCTCGACCTCCAGCGGGACGACATTCGCGCCGCCCTCGTCGGACAGAAGGCAGATGATCGAATGCAGCGGGCGGACCCAGCGCAGCGAACCCGCACCCCAGCGCATCGACTTGGGCCAGGGGAAATTGCGGATCGCGGAGTCCAGCACCTCGGCCACGATTTCCGCAGCGGGGCGGCCAGCCTTGGCGATGACGGCGAACCAGACCTGGCCCTTCTTGTCGTCACGCGCCTGAAGTTGGTCCTTCGTCAATCCGGTCGAGCGCAAAAAGCCCTCCAGCGCGGCGTCCGGGGCGTCGGTGCGCGGTCCCTTGCGTTCCTCGCGCGTCGTCGGGCTGTGGGCAGTCAGACCCTCGACGGTCAGAACCAGGCGGCGCGGCGTCGAAAAAGCGCCGGCGCTGGCATAGGTCAGGCCAGCCGCGACCAGCCCGTCAGTCACCAGTTTCTTCAGGTCCTCGCGCGCGCGGGCCTGCATCCGCGCCGGGATTTCTTCCGAGAAAAGCTCGATCAGAAGGTCGGGCATCAGTCCATCACTCCGCGTTCGGGGGTCTTGTCGTTGAATTGGTGCCAGCCAAAGGCGCGGCCGTCGGGATAGACGGCGATCACGCGATCCACATCAGGGCGGATCTCGGGCTGGGACAGATAGGCCTTGGCCGCGCCGGAGGCGAGATCCGCCGCGATCCGGCCCGCGTCAAAGCAGGAAAACCAGCCGGGGCCGATCAGCGGCGTCGCCCCGGCAAAGGGTTCGGCATCGGCCGGCAACGGTTGGTCCAGTCGGAAGCAGCCGCGCCAGCGGATGGGCGAGCTTGAGGCGTCGATCGCCTCAAGATCGCCGGCCTGCAGTGGCACCGCCTGCCCGCCCGCCATCACGGTTATCGCGACACCCGCTGGGTCCACGCGCTCGTAAAATCCGTATTCCTGCGCATACCAGACCCCGACGCCCGCGACGAGCGCGGCGCCAAGGATCAGCAATGCGGGAATGCGGCCGTTCACGTCAGGCCCCTGCCGGGAAGTCGGGAAGCGGCTCGCCCGTCGCGGCCGAGGTGGTCACGAACAGATCCGCGCAGCGCTTCGCCAGCGCCCGGACCCGACCGATATAGGCCTGACGCTCGGTGACCGAGATCACGCCACGCGCGTCGAGCAGGTTGAACAGGTGGCTGGCCTTGATCGCCTGATCATAGGCCGGATGCGCCATCGGGATCGCGCGACCGGCGCTGTCGGCATCAGCAGCGTCCAGCGTGCGGGCGCATTCGGCCTCGGCGTCCTCGAAATGCTTCAGCAGGGTCGCGGTATCGGCCTGCTCGAAGTTCCAGCGGGAATACTCGCGCTCGGCCTGACGGAAGATGTCGCCATAGCTCAGCGGGATCGGGCTTGCCGGATCGTTGAAGGGCATGTCCATGACATGCTCGCAGCCCAGCACATACATCGCCAGACGCTCAAGCCCATAGGTCAGCTCGCCCGAGACCGGGCGGCAGTCATGGCCGCCGACCTGCTGGAAATAGGTGAACTGGCTGACTTCCATACCGTCGCACCAGACCTCCCAGCCAAGGCCCCATGCGCCCAGCGTCGGGCTTTCCCAGTCATCCTCGACGAAGCGCACGTCATGGATCATCGGGTCCAGACCGATTGCCTTCAGCGAACCCAGATACAGATCCTGCAGGTTCGCGGGCGACGGTTTGATGATGACCTGGTACTGGTAATAGTGCTGCAGCCGGTTCGGGTTTTCGCCATAGCGACCATCGGTCGGGCGGCGCGAGGGCTGGACATAGGCCGCGGCCCAAGGGCGCGCGCCCAGGCTGCGCAGGGTGGTGGCCGGGTGGAAGGTGCCGGCCCCGACCTCCATGTCATAGGGTTGCAGCACGGCGCAGCCCTGCCCGGCCCAATAGGACTGCAGGCGCAGGATCACGTCCTGAAAGCAGACGGGTTTCGCCGTCTGATTGTCCTGGGGGCTGGTCATCGCTGCATCCTTTTGCATAACTGGCAAGTAGGGTCAGCCGCCTTCTAGGCAGAGGGCGGCGCAGGGTCAATGAGAGGGAATTGCGCATGCGGCGCTTTGCAATCGTCTTCGGTGCGGCCCTGCCGCTTCTTGGCGCGTCCGGCGCGCTGGCCGAGGATGTCCTGATCCGGGTCGAAGCGAAGCGTGGGACCGAGGTCGCACGCAGCGCCGCCCAGGGCTGGAGCGAGCGTTTCGACGATGTCGTGACCTTTCCGCTCAGCGATGGCTGGATTGGCATCGGCCTTGGCCCGATGCCACGGGAACAGGCGACCGCACGGCTGCGGCAACTCAGGTCGGATGGTCAGGTGCCCGGCGACAGCTTCATCGCCCCGGCTGACGGGCGACGGCTGACGCAGATCGATTCCCCCACGACTCCGGATGCGACAGCCGCCACGCCCGAAACCGTGACAGCCGTGCCCCCCGAAGCCCCCGCTGCGGACACAGGCCCGGTCGCAGCCGGGACACCCGGCACGCCCTCGACCTTCCCCCAGCCTGCCGCGCCCGAGGTGGTGACGCCGGTCGAGCCGCCTGCCCCGGCCAAGGTATTCCTGCGCCTGGAATCGACCACCGACCGCGCCAAGGCCGAAGAAATGCTGGCGAAGTGGCGCGAAACCCTGCCCGAAGCCGGGCTGTGGACGCTTCCGAACGGCCGTCTGGCCATCGCCTTCGGTCCCGTCGAGGAACCGACCGGCGAGGCCTGGCTGACGGCCTTCAAGGCTGCGGGCGCGATCCCGAAGGACGCCTTCCTGACCTCGCCCGAAGAGGTCGGCGAAGTCGCGATCGCGGGCAGCGCACCCGAACTGGCCCCGCCCCCCGCCACCGACGCGGCGCGCCCCGCCATGCCATCGCTTGAAGACATCCAGCGCGCCCTGCGTTGGGCCGGGCATTACGACGGCGCGATTGATGGCAAGGACGGTCCGATGACACGCGCAGCCATCGCGGCCGAGATCGTGCGCCTTCGTGCCTCGCCCGATACCGCGACCGCAATGGCCGAACTGACCCGCCGTCGCGAGGCATGGCGGACCGAGATGGGCCTGACCGAGTTGCAGGACAGCCACACCGGCCTGGCCCTGCCCGCGCCGATGGACCGGCTGCAATTCGACCGGGCGGAACGGGCGCTGTCGATCTATGGCCCCAAGGACGGGTCGGGGGCGGCGTTGATCCTGTTCTCGCAACCCGGCGGACAGCAGGAATTGCAGGACCTGTCCGGCCTTGTCACCGCGCTTGGCTGGGTGCCCGCGCCGACGCGTCGCATTCAGAAGGGCAGCATCATCCTGGACGGTCGCAACCAGACCCATATCGGTCATGCCGAGGGGCGCGTGGTCGACGGGCACGCGCAGGGCTTCGTCTTGATCTGGCCGGTGCAGAACCCCGAAGAGCAGCGCCGTCTGGCGGCCGAGCTTTCCGACAATATCGCCCGTTTCGCGCCGGGCGCTGGTGAAGCGGTGCCCGAGATCCCCGCCATCGCCCCCGCGACCGAGGTGACAACCCAGACCGGAGTGGCCTCTCCCGCGACGCCGTGACGCCTTTCAGCTGCGCCAGAAGCGCGGCAGCAGCAGGACCAGAACCGTCATCAATTCCAGACGACCGACATACATGCCGACCGACATCATCCACTTGGCGGCGGTCGGCAGCTGGTCGACTGCGCCATTCGGGCTAAGCTCTGGCCCCCACAGGACGCCGACATTGGCGATGGCGGTCCAGGCCCCGGTCAGCGCGGTGCGAGGATGCAGCCCGGTCATCGCAAGCCCAAGGATCAGCAGCCCGAAGGTCATCATGAACAGGGTGAAGAAGGTCATGACGGAATCGACGACCTCCTGATCCAGCGGCCGGTTGTCGTAGCGCAGGGGAAAGATCCGGTGGGGCGACTGCATCCGCCGCAACTGCGCTTTTACCGCCTGAATCAGAACCAGATAGCGAAACACCTTGACCGAGCACGAGGTCGAGCCGGTGCATCCGCCGATCAACCCCGCCACAACCAGCACGACAAAGGGGAAATGCCCCCATTGCGTCACGTCGGTCGAAACAAGGCCAGTCCCCGAGAAGGTCGAAACGACGTTGAACACCGTCTCTCGAATGATCGCGGGCGGATCCTTGGCGTCCAGCACCAGCAGGCGATAGATGACGATTGCCGCGACCGCGTAGAAGATCCAGCGCAGATAGGCCCGGACCTGCACATCGGTCCAGATCGGCCCCGGCGCGCCCCGCACCAGCTGCACCATGCGGATGAACGGGATCGAGGCCAGGATCATGAAGAACGACGCGGCATATTCCAGCGGTCCGATATAGGGGCCGAAGCTGGAATCGTAGTTCGAGAACCCGCCCGTCGAACAGGTCGACATCGCCAGCACCAACGCGTCGAAACCGTTCATTCCCATCAGGATATAGACGATGGCGCAGATCGCGGTCAGCGCGATATAGACCCAGGTCATCTCGCGCGCGATGTCGAAGGCGCGCGGCAGGATCTTGCCCAGCGTGTCGAAACCTTCGGACTTGAAGAACTGCATTCCGCCGACCTTCATTACCGGCAGAAAGATCATCGCGACGACAATGATCCCAAGCCCCCCCGACCAGTTCAGGAAGCCGCGCCACAGGTTCGTGCCCTTGGGCAGGCTGTCGATATCGGGAAATGCGGTGGTGCCGGTGGTGGTCAGGCCCGACATCGCCTCGAAATAGGCATCGGTAAAGCTGGCATGGGGCGCGCCGACCATGAAGGGAACGGCCCCCGCCGCCGGCAGCACCGCCCAGATTGCGGCCGTCAGCAGAAAGGCTTGCTCCAGTGTCATCGCCCGGCTTGCGCCCTGCGTCGCCAGCGTAACCAGCCCGCCCGCCAGCGTGGTCAGGATCGCCGCCTCAAGGAAGGATTGCCAATGCGGATCACCCGCCCACCAGTCGGCAAGCATCGGAAAGACCATCGCCGCGCCCAGCGTGATGACCAGTTTGCCGACGGTATTGGCCACGGGACGGACGTCGATCATGGCTAACTGCTTGCCGTGACTGCCCGTCCCCGTCAAGCGGATGCCTCGTACCGGGTTCGCGGCGCTTGCAAGCCCGCGCGAGCCTGAGTATAGAAAGCCCCGATGCGGGTGTAGCTCAATGGTAGAGCAGCAGCCTTCCAAGCTGAATACGTGGGTTCGATTCCCATCACCCGCTCCATCATCCCCCCTGCCGCCACGCTGTCCGGCCCCGCCCTTTCTTTCGGCGGCAGCGGTCACTATATGCTGCGGGCAATCCTCAAGGGCGAAAGGAAGCAGATGTCCCGGAAAGCGACCCAGCGCCTGTCCTTTTTCCTGCTGATGGGGCTGACCCTGTACGCCTCGTTCGTGGGCGCGGGCTGAGGCGGGACGATGGCCAGACGCTTTCAGGGTCCGTTCTCGCCCTCCGCCCGGCAATCCGGCGATGGGACCATGCCGCCGCTGCGTTCCCAGCCCGGCCAGATCCGGCATCCGCTGGAATCGCGGACGCGTTGGGTCACGATCATGGCCTTCCCCTTTCTCATCAGCGCGTTCTGGCAGGACCCCTTCGGGCTGGTCATGCATCTTTGCGCCTTTGGCGGCATCGCCGCCGGCATGTTCCTGACCCGCGAGGGGCTGCAGGCCGAAGCCGCCTATGACGCGCGGCGCGTCGCGCGCCGGCCCGCCATCCCGCGCAAGCTGTTCGGCGGCATCCTGACGGGGCTGGGGCTTGCGCTAGGGTCCTATGCGCCGGGCGCCGAACTGGGCGCGGGCGTGATCGGCGTCGCGGGAGCGGTGCTGCACTGGCTTTGCTTTGGCCCCGACCCGATGCGCGACAAGGGGATGGAGGGCATCGACAGCTTCCAGCAGGACCGCGCGCATCGCATCATTGCCGAGGGCGAGGCCCATCTTCAGGCCATGCAGGACGACATCCTGCGCACCGGCGATCGCCGGCTTGAGGCGCGGGTCGCGATGTTCAGCGCCACCGCCCGCGATCTTTTCGCCCGGATCGAGCAGAACCCGGCCGAGATCGCAGGGGCGCGCCGCTATCTTGGCGTCTATCTTCAGGGCGCGCGCGACGCGACGGTGAAGTTCGCGGACCTTTACGTCCAGACCCATGACCAGCGCGCGCGGCAGGATTACGAAACCCTGCTCGCGGATCTGGAGACCGGCTTCTCGGCGCGGATCCGCAGGTTGATCGAGGGCGGCAAGGAAGACCTGGATGTCGAGATCAGCGTGCTGCGTGACCGGCTGTCGCGCGAAGGCGTGGGCCAGCCCGCCCCAACCGCCGCACCATCCCCGTCCGAGTTGGAACGACCGATGACGCTGGACGATCTGTTGATTCCCCGCGAAGGCCAGAAGCAGTCCCGCTGATGCCCCGTTACGCCCTGTTGATCGAATATGACGGCGCTCCGTTTGCCGGATGGCAGGCCCAGGCCGACCAGCCCAGCGCGCAGGGTGCGATCGAAGCCGCGCTGGCCCGGCTGGACAAGGGCTTTGCCGCTGGCGCGCGCATCGCCGCCGCTGGCCGTACCGATGCCGGCGTCCATGCCACCGGTCAGGTCGCCCATGCCGATCTGGCGCGGGACTGGGACCCTTTCCGACTGTCCGAGGCGCTTAACTGGCACCTGAAGCCCGCGCCTGTCGCCATCCTGTCCGCCGCTCGGGTAAAGGACGATTTCCACGCCCGTTTCTCGGCGGTCGAGCGGCGCTACCTGTTTCGGCTGGTTGCGCGCCGTGCCCCCGTCACCCATGATCGCGGCGCGGTCTGGCAGGTGCTGAACGCGCTGGACATCGACGCGATGCGGGCGGGCGCGGCGCATCTGATCGGCCTGCACGATTTCACCACCTTCCGTTCGACCATGTGCCAGTCGAAAAGCCCGGTGAAGACGCTGGACGAAATCCGGATCGAGGAAATCGAGATACCGCAGGGGCGCGAATACCGCTTTCACCTGCGGGCGCGGTCCTTCCTGCACAACCAGGTCCGCTCGATCGTGGGCACGCTGGAGCGGGTCGGCGCGGGCTCATGGTCCCCCGACCGCGTGGCTGAGGCGCTGGCCGCACGCGACCGCGCCGCCTGCGGTCCGGTCTGTCCGCCGCAGGGCCTGTATCTGACCGGAGTGGGATATCCGCTGGACCCGTTCGCGGGCCGGAATGGCTGAGAGAATCACTCGGCCGGGACACTGCCTTTGGCCGGAGTTTCCTGCAGTATCTGTGCAGGCGTACCTTCGCCCGACGGAATCCGGCGGCGTCCCCGGCCCTGCCAGTTCGGAACCAGCACCGTCATGAAGGTATGCCAGATGATCCACAGGTCGACGCGCAGGCTGCGGCGGCGCTGATAGATCAGGTCCAGACGCAGTTTGGTCGGCAGGCAGCGACGGTAATAGGCGTCTTCGGTCGCCTCGGCCGTGGCGCAGCGCGCCATGATCCGATCCTCATGCGCATGATAGATCATGGTCGCGAGGCCGGTCACGCCAGGGCGATTGCGCAGCACCTGATTGTACAGCGCCGGGAACCGCTCGACATATTCGCGCAGGGGCGGGCGCGGTCCGACAAAGCTCATATCGCCGCGAAGGATATTGAAAAGTTGGGGCAATTCGTCGATGCGCGACCGCCGAAGCAGGCGGCCCACGCGGGTGATGCGCCAGTGCTTATGCGCACCGGTCGCCCCGAAGTCACCGTCTTCGCACAGCATGGTGCGGAACTTCAGCAGGTCGAACTGCTCGCCCGGGGCGCGCATCCGGGGCGCGACATAGAAAAGCGGGCGGCCCTGCATCACCAGAAGGACGGCAGCGACAATCGCCATAACCACGGAAAGCGGCACCAAAAGCAGCAAAGCGAAGGTGATGTCGAAGACCCGCTTGCCGAAGGTCATGCCGATCCGGGCGGCCGGATCCTCTTGCGCAATCCACGACACATTCAGTCCCCGGACCGGGGCCATGTCACGATGATCGCTGCTGTCCCAATCATGATGAATTGTCACAGTACGATCCTACAGTGGTGGGTCTGTTTTGTATGTTTTCGCCTTAACATAGGGCAAGGCAATTGAAAACGAACGCAAGGGGGAAAGCGCGACAGACTTGCGCGGGCGTGTCCTTTCGGCCAGTCTTTGCCAAGCCCGTGTCAGCCGGGAAGAGGTCATGCGCAAATTTCTGGTCGTTCTGGACGACTCCCACGAATGCCTGAACGCGATCCGTTTCGCCGCGATGCGCGCGGCCAGGACGGGCGGCGCCGTTCAGGTCCTGGCGGTGATCCAGGCTGCGGACATCCAGCACGGCATGGGCGTGGCCGAGGTCATGCGCGCCGAGGCCTATGAACGCATCCACGCGCATTTCGAAGTCTTTGCGAAATGGATGCGCGACCGTCCGGGAATCGATCCCGAACTGATCGTGCGCGAGGGCGAATCCGGCAACGAACTTCTGGCCCAGATCGGCGCGGATCCCGAAATCGGGGTCGTGGTGCTGGCCGCCTCGACCGAATCCGCCGGACCCGGGCCGCTGATTTCGCGCCTGATGCGCGAAATGGCGACGCTTCCCTGCTCTGTCACAATCGTGCCGGGCGGCATGTCGCGCGAACGGCTGGAACAGATCACCGCCTGATGGATCGCGGGCTGGCCTTGTCCGCCCTGGTTGCGATTCCGGGGCTGGCGGCGCTGTTTCACCTGCTTGCCCGAAGCGGGCTGCGGCCGCTGGACGTCTGCCTTCTGGGGCTTTCCGCCTATTGGCTGCTACTCGTGATCGGCCTTGGCAGGGGCGGCTGGTCGCTTCGCCTGCGGGTGCCGCCCATCTCCATCGCGCTGGCCTGCCTGCTGCCGGCGCTGTTGCTGGCAGCTTTCGCCCTGCCCGCCTTGTCCCGCCTCTCGCCTCATGTATTGGCGGTGGTCGCGCTGGCAGCGGCCCTGAACGGCACGCTGGAGGAAGCATTCTGGCGCGGCGCGCTGGTCCCGCGCCTTGGGCCCGGTGATCGCGGCAAGGCGGTGGTGCCGGTCCTGCTGTTCGCGCTGTGGCATCTTGCGCCGGCGACGGCGCTAGCGAAGCTCGACATGCCGGGTGGCGCGGCAGGCATGATCCTGGGCGCGGCGCTTCTGGGCGCGCTGGCCATGGTCGCGCGGCTGGGATCGGGCAGCGCGGGTTTTCCGGCGCTGTGCCATGTGCTGGTCAACCTGGCGACCTTTGGCATCCTTGCCGCGACCAACGGTCGACCCGCTTTGCCTTGACTTGTGCCCCCCTCAATCCCCATATCGCGCGCAAAGGAGCACGCCCATGTTCATCCAGACCGAAACCACCCCGAACCCCGCCACGCTGAAGTTCCTGCCGGGCGAAACCGTTCTGGGCACCGGCACTGCCGACTTCCCCGAGGCCGAGGCTGCGGCGGGCAGTCCGCTGGCACGCCGCATCTTCGCCGTTCCGGGCGTCGCCGGCGTTTTTCTCGGATCGGACTTCGTGACCGTGACCAAGGTCGACGGCGTGGTCTGGGACCACCTGAAGCCTTCGGTCCTGGGCGCGATCATGGAGCATTTCCAGTCCGGCGCCCCCGTCGTTGAAACCGGTGCCACCGGCGGCCATAACGATCAGGATGGCCCCGACGCCGAGATCGTGACCCAGATCAAGGAACTGCTGGATACCCGCGTGCGCCCCGCCGTGGCACAGGATGGTGGCGACATCACCTTCCACGGCTTCGATCGCGGCGTCGTCTATCTGCACATGCAGGGCGCCTGCGCGGGCTGCCCCTCGTCCACGCTGACGCTGAAGATGGGGATCGAGAACCTGCTGCGCCATTACATCCCGGAAGTGACCGAGGTCAGGCCCGTTGGCTGAGCCTCTGTCCCTGGGCTTCGACACATCGGCCGCGCATTGCGCGGCCGCTTTGCTGTCGGGCGACACCGTACTGACCCAACGTCATGAAGAGATGTCACGCGGACAGGCCGAGCGGCTGTTCCCGCTGCTGACCGAGATTCTGGCCGAGGCGGGCGCGGACTGGCGCGACCTGTCGGTTCTGGGCGTCGGCACCGGTCCGGGCAATTTTACCGGGATCCGCATCGCGGTCGCCGCCGCGCGGGGGCTGTCGCTGTCGCTGCGCATCCCCGCCATCGGCGTCAGCCTGACCGAGGCCGCGGCGCTGGACCTGCCCCGGCCTTGCCGCGTTGCCGTGCCCGCCCGCGGGGGCGACGTGATCTGGCAGGACTTCGGCGCGGATGCGCTGTCCGGACCGGAACAGGGCGCGATCCATGCGCTGCCGCCGGGGCCACCGCTTCTTGCCCCGCGCTATCCGCTGGCGGTTGCCATCGCCCGCATCGCGCTGACACGTCGCGACGTGCCGGACCAGCCCCGTCCCGCCCCGATCTATCTGCGCCCGGCCGATGCCGCGCCTGCGCGCGACCGCGGTCCCGTCATCCTGTCATGACTGCGAACGCCCTTGCCGACCTGCACCTGCGCTGCTTTGGCACGCATCCCCGCCCCTGGTCCGCGGCCGAGATCGAGGACCTGCTGGACAGCCGCCTGAATTTCCTGATCTCTCGCCCGGCGGGATTCCTGATCGGGCGCACCGTCGTGGACGAGGCCGAGCTGCTGACCGTCGCCGTCTCGCCCGACGCCCGCCGCCAGGGCATCGCGCGCGCGCTTCTGGCCGAATTTCGCGAAACCTCGCGCCAGCGGGGTGCAGTCGAGGCCTTTCTTGAGGTCGCCTCGGACAATGCCGCCGCGCAGGCTCTGTACCTTGCGGATGGCTGGCGCGAGGTCGGAACCCGCCGGAATTACTATGCCTCTGGCCTTGATGCGATCCTGATGCGTCGCGTGCTTTAGCCGCATAGAAGGCGGTTGACGCAAATACGCCCATGCCCCCTAATCCATTTCACCGCCGGGCGGAGTCGCCCGCATAACAGGTTGAGGTTCGACAAATGTCCTTGATGAAATCCCTGCTGGCGGGCGCCAGTCTTTCGCTGATGCCGGTGCTCGCGATGGCCGACCCCGCGCTGATCTTCGACCTGGGCGGCAAGTTCGACAAGTCCTTCAACGAGGCGGCTTATCAGGGGGCCGAGCGTTGGAAGGCCGAGACCGGCGGCACCTACAAGGAACTCGAGATGCAGTCCGAGGCGCAGCGCGAACAGGCGCTTCGCCGTCTGGCCGAGACCGGCGCCAACCCGATCGTCATGACCGGCTTCGCCTTTGGCGAGGTGCTGAACAAGGTGGCACCGGACTATCCCGACACCAAGTTCGCGATCATCGACATGGTGGTGGAACAGCCGAACGTGGAATCCGTCGTCTTCGCCGAGGAGCAGGGGTCGTATCTTGCCGGCGTGATGGCCGCCAAGGCGTCGAAATCGGGTACGGTCGGCTTCATCGGCGGCATGGACATCCCGCTGATCCACAAGTTCGAATGCGGCTATGCCCAGGGCTTCAAGGCGACCAATCCCGAAGGCAAGCTGATCATCAACTATACCGGCACAACCCCGGCGGCGTGGAACGACCCGGTGAAGGGTGGCGAGCTGGTCAAGGCGCAAGTCTCGCAAGGCGCGGACGTGATCTATGCAGCGGCAGGCGGCACCGGGATCGGCGTCCTGCAGGCAGCGGCGGATGCGGGCATCCTGTCCGTCGGCGTCGACAGCAACCAGAACCACCTGCATCCGGGCCAGGTCCTGACCTCGATGGTCAAGGGCGTCGACAACTCTGTCTACGACATCTTCAAGGCCGGTCCCGCGGCCGAGTCGGGCATCAAGGTCATGGACCTGGCGTCGGGCGGGGTCTCAGTCGCGATCGACGACAACAACAAGGCGCTGGTCACGCCCGAAATGCAGACCGCCATCGATGCCGCCGCCAAGGGCATCACCGGGGGTGAGATCAAGGTCCATGACTACATGGCCGACAACACTTGCCCGGTGCAGTAATGACCGCGCCGCGCGGCGTCGCGGACGAGTCCCCCGCAATCGAATTGCGGGGGATCTCGAAGGCGTTCGGTCCGGTGCAGGCCAACAAGTCGATCGACCTTAGCGTCGCGCGCGGCACGATCCACGGGATCATCGGCGAGAACGGGGCCGGAAAGTCGACCTTGATGTCGATCCTTTACGGCTTCTATCGCCCTGATTCCGGCGAAATCCTGATCGGCGGCAAGCCGGTCGTCATCACCGACAGCCAGACCGCGATCCGCTCGGGCATCGGCATGGTGTTCCAGCATTTCAAGCTGGTGCAGAATTTCACCGTGCTGGAGAACGTCATCCTTGGCGCCGAGGACGGGGGCCTGCTGCGCCCCTCGCTTTCCCGCGCGCGGGGCGAATTGAAGCGGCTCGCCAGCGAATATGAATTGCAGGTCGATCCCGACGCCCCGGTCGAGGATCTGTCCGTCGGCCACCAGCAGCGGGTCGAGATCCTGAAGGCGCTTTACCGCCAGGCCGACATCCTGATCCTGGACGAACCGACCGGCGTGCTGACCCCGGCCGAGGCCGATCACCTGTTTCGCATCCTGCGCGGCCTTCGGGATGAGGGCAAGACGATCATCCTGATCACCCACAAGCTGCGCGAGATCATGGAGATCACCGACACCGTCTCGGTCATGCGGCGGGGTGAGATGGTGGCATCGGTCAGGACGGCCGAGACCAGCTCGACCGAACTGGCCGAGCTGATGGTCGGGCGCAAGGTTCTGCTGCGCGTCGAAAAGACACCCGCATCCCCCGGCGCACCGGTGCTTGAGGTTCGCGGCCTTTCGATGACCGATGCCAGCGGTGTCGTCCGGCTGCGCGGGGTCGATCTGGACATCCGTGCGGGCGAGATTCTGGGCATCGCGGGCGTCGCCGGTAACGGCCAGACGCAGTTGCTGGAGATTCTGGCCGGCTATCCCGAACCCGGCGCCGCGCTGGACGGAGTCGTCCGGCTGAAGGGCCAGCCCCTGCCGCTTAGCGGCTCGGACGCCGGTGCGCGACGCGAGGCAGGCATCGGCCATGTCCCCGAGGACCGTCAGGTCGAAGGACTCATCATGGACTTCGCCGCTTGGGAAAACGTCGCCTTCGGCTATCACGATGCGCCCGAATTCAACCGGGGCATGCTGATGGACCATGCCGCGATCCGTGCAGATGCCGCAGGCAAGATCGAACGCTATGACGTGCGCCCGCCAAATCCGGAACTGGCGGCGAAGAACTTCTCCGGCGGCAATCAGCAGAAGATCGTCGTCGCCCGCGAGGTCGAGCGCAATCCCGAACTTCTGCTGATCGGCCAGCCCACGCGTGGCGTCGATATCGGCGCGATCGAATTCATCCACAAGCGCATCGTCGCGCTGCGCGATGCCGGCAAGGCCGTTCTGCTGGTTTCGGTCGAGCTGGACGAGATCATGGCCCTGTCCGACCGCATCGCCGTCATGTTCGACGGCCGCATCATGGGCGAGCGCCTGCCCGAGGCCGCGACCACAACCGATCTGGGCTGCCTGATGGCCGGGATCGATCCGGCGACCATCTCGTCCCCCGCCGAGGCGATGCCGCCCGCCTCCGCGCCGGGAACCGACCAGCCAGGAGCCACGGGATGATACGCCGCTGGCCCTTTGCACGGGCGATCGAAGAACAGACAAGCCAGCCGGGCACGAGGAACTGCTGATGGAGCGAATGCCGAAATGGGCGGATGTGATCCTGACGCCGCTGATCTCGCTGGTGCTGGCCTTCGCGATCTCGGCCCTGGTGATCCTGGCGATCGGGGAAAGCCCGGTCGAGGCGCTGAAGGTCATGGTCGAAGGCGCGTTGGGGTCCAGCTATGGCTGGGGCTTCACGCTGTATTACACGACGAACTTCATCTTCACCGGCCTTGCGGTCATGGTCGCCTATCACGCCGGGCTGTTCAATATCGGCGGCGAGGGACAGGCCGCGATGGGCGGGCTTGGCGTCGCCTTGGTCCTGCTGGCGGTGCCGTGGCCGCATTGGGCGCTGGCCCTGCCCGCGGCGATGATCGGCGGTGCGGCCTTCGGCGCGTTGTGGGCGCTGATCCCGGCATGGTTGCAGGCCAAGCGCGGCAGCCACATCGTCATCACGACGATCATGTTCAACTTCATCGCGGCCGCGTTGCTGAACTATGTGCTGGTGAACCTGTTGCGCCCGGTCGGCAGCATGGATCCCGCCTCGGCCAGTTTCGCGGCGCCGACGCATCTGCCCAAGATCTCGGACATGGCGTTGGCCTTTGGCATCGAATGGGGCAAGAACACCCCCGCCAATGTCAGCTTCTTCGTGGCCCTCGTGGCCTGCCTGCTGGCCTGGCTGCTCATCTGGCGCTCGCGCCTGGGGTTTGAGATCCGCGCCTTCGGCAAGTCCGAGCGCGGCGCGATCTATGCCGGCATCTCGCCGGTCAGGATCACGGTCATCGCGATGCTGATCTCGGGTGCGCTGGCCGGACTGATGGCGGTCAACAACGTCATGGGCGAGGCCGAGCGGCTGGTCCTGAACGCGGTCGAGGGCGCCGGTTTCATCGGCATCGCGGTCGCGCTGATGGGACGCAACCACCCGCTGGGCGTACTGCTGGCGGCGTTTCTGTTCGGGTTCCTGTATCAGGGCGGGGGCGAGCTTGCGCTATGGACCAGCATCCCGCGCGAGCTGATCGTCGTCATCCAGGCATTGGTCATCCTGTTCACCGGCGCATTGGACAACATGGTGCGGATGCCGCTGGAACGCCTGTTCGCGGCCCGCCGTCGCAAGAAGGACGCCTGATGGACTGGCTGACCCCGTTTCTGCCCGCATTCATTGCAGCCTATTCGGTCCAGATGGTCGGCGTCATGTCCCCCGGCCCGGCCGTGGCTCTGTTGCTTGGCATCGGGGCCCAGCAGGGTCGTGCAGCGGCGCTGATGACCGCTTTCGGGATTGCTTGCGGGGCGGGCCTGCTGGCGCTGGCGACCAGCCTTGGCCTTGGGATCCTGATGCAGGAAGTTGCCTGGGCAGGGACTGTACTGCGCCTGTTGGGCGCAGCCTATCTGGCATGGCTGGCCTGGAAGGCGATGAAAAAGGCCATCGTACCGCCGCAGGTGCAAGTGGCACAGGTGCAGCGCCAACCGCTTGCGCGGCTGTTCGCGACCGGGCTGACGTTGCAGATCACGAATATCAAGGCGCTGGTTTTCTGGATGGCCGCGGTCAGCGTCGGTCCGGCGCAGGGCGCACCGCTGCCGGTGCTGTTGATCTTTGCGCTTGGCGGCATGGTCCTGTCGCTGGCGGGCCACGCCACGTGGGCCATGATCCTGTCCTCGCGCCCGGTGCGCCACGCCTATGATCGCGCCCGGCGCTGGGTGGAAGGCACGCTTGGGGTCTTTCTGGGCGTCATGGCCTTTCGCATGGCAATGGAGCGTCGCTGATGGATTTTCCGACTATCATCCAGATCCTCGACAGCGCGGTCCGGCTGATGACGCCCCTGCTGCTGGCTTGCCTTGCCGGGCTTTATTCCGAACGCGCGGGCGTCTTCGACATCGGGCTTGAGGGCAAGATGCTGATGGCGGCCTTTACCGCCGCCTCGGTCGCCTATGCCACGGGGAACGCCTGGATCGGTTTGCTGGCGGGAATCGCCGGGGCGCTGGCGCTGTCGCTGATTCACGGGCTTGCCTCGATCACGTTCCGGGGCAACCAGCTGATTTCGGGCGTCGCGATCAACTTTCTGGCTTCGGGGATGACGGTGCTGCTGGGGCAGAAGATCTTCGGCCTTGGCGGGCGCACCCCCTCGCTTGAAGGGGCGGCCCGCTTTACCGAGATCACCCTTCCCTTTGCAGACGCGCTGCGCCCGGTCCCCGTGATCGGCCCGATCTATGCCGAGCTTATTTCGGGCCACACGATCCTCGTCTATGTCGCCTTCGCATTGGTGCCGCTGACCTGGTGGGTGCTTTACCGCACGCGCTTCGGGCTGCGGCTGCGCGCGGTCGGGGAAAACCCCGCCTCGGTCGATACCGCCGGCGTTTCGGTCACGCGGCTGCGCTATGCCGCTGTCATGATCTGCGGTGTGCTGTGCGGCATTGCCGGGGCCTATCTGGCGACGGGGATCTCGGCCGGTTTCGTCAAGGAGATGACGGCAGGGCGCGGTTTCATCGCCTTGGCCGCGCTGATCTTCGCCAAGTGGCGACCGTGGAGCGCGCTGGGGGCAACCTTCCTGTTCGGCCTGCTTGAAGCGCTGGCGAACCGCTTTCCCGACCTCGACCTGGGGATCATCACCGTGCCCTCGATGTTCATGAGTGCGCTGCCCTATATCCTGACCGTCATCATCCTGGCAGGCTTCGTCGGCCGCGCCATCCCGCCCCGCGCCGGAGGTGAACCCTATGTCAAAGAGCGCTGACATTGCCCGTCTGGTGCGGGACCGCGCCGGAAATCAGGCGCCGGAATACGCGCTGATCCTGGGCTCTGGCCTGGGCCATCTGGCGGCAACAGTCGAAGGGGTGGCGATCCCCTATTCCGACCTGCCCGGCTTTCCCCATGCCGGGGTTTCGGGCCATGTGCCGAAGCTGGTCGTCGGAACGCTTGAGGGGCGGCGCGTCGCCGTGCTGGGCGGACGCGCGCATTACTATGAATCCGGTCGCGCCGATGTCATGCGCCTGCCGCTGGAGGTGCTGAAGGATCTGGGCTGCGAAAACCTTGTCCTGACCAATGCCGCCGGTTCTCTGCGCGACGACATGCCGCCGGGCTCGCTGATGCTGCTCAGCGACCATATCGCCTTTGCGGGCACGAACCCGCTGATCGGTGAGCCGACGGATGCGCGCTTCGTGCCACTGGGGGATGCCCATCACGCCGGGCTGCGCGCCGCGCTGAAGGCCGCTGCCACCGCCGAGGGCGTCGACCTGCCCGAAGGGGTCTATTGCTGGTTTTCGGGTCCCAGCTTCGAAACCCCGGCCGAGATCCGTGCGGCGCGGGTGCTGGGCGCGGATGCGGTCGGCATGTCCACCGTTCCCGAGATCATCCTTGGTCGCTTCCTGGGGCTGAACTGCGCCGCCGTGTCGGTCATCACCAATATGGGCGCGGGGCTGTCGGATGAATCGATCAGCCATGAGCATACCAAGGCGATGGCGCCGCTGGGTGCGGCCAAGCTGGAAAAGGTCCTAAGGCGCTTCCTGCGCGGCTAGCGCGGCCTCGACCGCCGAAGTGGCGGCATCAAGGTCGCGCAGGTCGGCAATCGGCAGGACTCGGGTCCTGCCGTCGTCGTGGCGGCTGCGATGCTTGTCATAGCGCGGATCGTAATGATCCCGCATCAGCCCTTCGGACAGGCCCGCCCAATCGGCAGCATCGACCATACGCAGCCATTCCTCGATCCGGTCCGAGGGATGCAGCGGCCGCAGGCTGTCGATGATCCGGGCCGTGCGCACAGGATCGGCGCAGGCATCGGCATAGCTGCGGGCGGTATAGGCGGCGCGTTCGGCCACCGGGACCACCAGCCGGATGCGCGGAGCCGTGGTGATCGCCTGCCAGATCCCTCGTGGCAGGTTGCGTTCGCCGATGCGCGAGCTTTCCCCCTCGACCACCACGGGCCGGGTCGGATCCAGGCGCTCCAGCGCAAGGGCAAGGCGGCCTTCAAAGGCTTTCTGGCTTGGCTGGCCACCCGGCATCCCGCCGAACAGGCTGCCGCGATGGTTCGCAAGCCCTTCCAGATCGATGACCTGATGTCCGCGCGCGGCCAATCGGTGCAGGATTTCGGTCTTGGCGCTGCCGGTATTGCCGTCCAGCACGATAACGGGCGTGGTCAGGGAAGCCGTGACCCGTTCGACCACCATCGCGCGCCAGGCCTTGTAGCCGCCCTCGATCCGGCCGACACGCCAGCCGATCTGACCCAGGATCGTCGCGAAGGAACCCGAACGCTGCCCACCGCGCCAGCAATAGACCAGCGGTCGCCAGGCACCGTCATGCGCTGCAAGCGGGCCAGCGATATGGCGCGCGGCATTGGCCGCGACCAGCGCGCCGCCAATCTTGCGGGCATCGAACGGAGAGATCTGCTTGTAGATTGTACCGACCCGCGCGCGCTCCTCGTCGGAAAGGACGGGCAGGTTGATCGCGCCGGGCAGGTGATCCTCGGCATATTCCAAGGGCGAGCGCGTATCGATGATGGTGTCGAACCCGGCCAGCGCCGGATCCGACAAGGATTTCAGACGGATGTCCAATTAATAGACATAGACCGGCGTGCCGGTCGGGATCTGTTCGTACAGATCCATCACCGCCTCGTTGCGCATCCGGATGCAACCGTTCGAAACGGCCCGGCCGATCGAGCCAGGCTCGGTCGTGCCGTGGATGCGGATCGAGGTGTCGTTGCCCCGCGCGTCGTAAAGATAAAGCGCGCGCGCGCCCAGCGGGTTGGTCGGGCCGCCCGGCATGCCGTCGGCCCATTTGCCGTACTGCTCGGGCTTGCGCTTGATCATCGCCGGGGTCGGACGCCAGCTGGGCCATTCGGTCTTGCGCCCGACGGTGGCGCGCCCGCGCCAGACCAGTTCGTCCTTGCCCACCGCGACGCCATAGCGCACGGCACGACCCGGCGCGATGACGTGGTAAAGGAAGAAATCCTTCGACACGACGATGATGCTGCCGACCTCGAAATCGGGGCGGATCGCCACTTCGGTCGGAGCATAGGGGTCGCGCTTGGCCACGGGTTTCGCGGCTGGAGCAGCGGGCAGGCCGTTCTGAGCCAGCGCCAGCGTGGGCGCCGCGATCAGCGGCAGGGAAAGCATCAGCATCTGACGGCGGTTCATTATCCTGTCCTGAGTTCCGGCTAGAGTTGACCCAGCCGGTAACGACTTGCCGGGGCGGGATCAACTCAAAGCGTCGTGACGCGCTTGATTCGCTGCCGGATCGTGCCTAGCTTGCATCGTGAAGGAGCTTTCAGCATGTGCTGCATGACCGCCATCGCCGCCAAGGCCCCGCGCCGCGCCATCGCGCGGGCAGAGCATCTGTGCCGCGGTCGGGGCGACCGTTCCTGCCGGTGTCATGTCGTCGCGCGCCCGCGCCTTGCCGTTGCGCGCAGCCTTCCCCCGATCCGGCTGCGGGTCGCCCTGCCTGCAATTCCGGGCCGTGCGCCCCGACGACCACAGGCGCCTCCGCTTCCTGTCTGAACCGCGTTTCCGCAATTCAGACAGGACATGGATCATGAAAGACCACCACAATTCCACCGGGACCGAGGGCCGGTTGACCCTTGCCGGGTTGCGCTGCGCCTCCTGCGTGGGGCGGGCAGAGCGCGCCCTGAAGGCCACGCCGGGCGTCAGTGACGTCAGCGTCAACCTTGCCACCGGGCAGGCCCATTTCCGGCTGGACCGACCCGAGGCGATGGCGGATGCCGTCGCGGCGCTGGCCGGGGCCGGCTATCCCGCCGCCGATGTCGATACCCGACTGTCAGTCGAGGGCATGAACTGCGCGTCCTGCGTGGGGCGGGTGGAAAAGGCGCTGACCGGTATTCCCGGGGTCGCCTCGGCCAGCGCGAACCTTGCCACCCGCGAGGCACTGGTGCGCCATTCCCCCGGCATTTCGCCGCAGGATCTCGCCACGGCCGTCAGCACGGCAGGCTACAAGGCCAGCCCCCGCGCGCCCGGCATGCATCACCACGCCGCAGGCGCGCATGACCATGGCGACGATCCTGCCCGGATCGGGCGCGATTTCCTGATCGCGCTTGTGCTGACGCTGCCGGTCTTCCTGGCCGAGATGGGCGGGCACCTGATCCCCGCGCTGCATCATCGCCTTTACGCGCTTGTGGGCCAGCAAGGGCTGTGGTTCGTGGAGTTCGCCCTGACCTCGGCCGTGCTGGCCTGGCCGGGGCGCCAGTTCTTCCGGATCGGCCTGCCCGCCCTGATCCATCGCCGCCCCGAGATGAACAGCCTGGTCGCGCTTGGCGCGGGGGCCGCGTGGCTTTACTCGACCGTCGCGACCTTCCTGCCGGGCCTGCTGCCCGAATCCGCGCGCCATGTCTATTTCGAGGCGGCGGCGGTCATCGTCACGCTGATCCTGCTGGGACGCTGGCTTGAGGCACGCGCGCGCGGCCGTGCAAGCGCCGCCATCCGCCGTCTGGTCGAACTGGCCCCCGCCTCAGCCGAGGTCGAGCGTGACGGCGCGGTCGTGACCTTGCCGGTCGCGGATCTGGTCCCCGGCGACGTGTTGCGCCTGCGCCCCGGCGAACGCGTCGCACTGGACGGGGTGCTGGTCGAGGGCGAAGGTGCAGTCGACGAATCCATGCTGACGGGCGAGCCCCTGCCTGTCAGCAAGCGGCCGGGCGATGCCCTGACCGGCGGGACGATGAACGGCACCTCGGCCCTGCGTTACCGCGTCACGGCGACGGGTGGGAACACCGTCCTTGCCCGCATCATCGCGCTGGTCGAACAGGCACAATCGGCGAAACTGCCGGTGCAGGCCGTGGTCGACCGCGTCACCAATGTCTTCGTTCCGGTCGTCATCGGACTGGCGATCCTGTCCTTTGCGATCTGGATCGGCGTCACCGGCTCCGCCGGTCAGGCACTGGTCGCTGCAATCTCGGTCCTGATCATCGCCTGCCCCTGCGCGATGGGGCTTGCGGTTCCCGTCTCGATCATGGTCGGCACCGGGCGCGGGGCCGAGCTTGGCATCCTGTTCCGCCGTGGCGACGCCTTGCAGCGGCTGGCAAGCGCGAAGGTGATCGGCTTTGACAAGACCGGCACCTTGACGCTGGGCAAGCCCGCCCTGACCGCCATCGAGACCGCCGGAATTGATCGGGACCAGGCCCTGCGGCTGGCCGCGGCGGTCGAGGCGCGCTCGGAACATCCGCTGGCAGCCGCAATCGTGGCGGCCGCCACGGCGGACGGCATCGATCTGCCCAACGCCACGGCCGTCAAGGCGACGGTGGGGCGCGGAATCGCGGCCGAGGTCGAGGGGCATGCGCTGCTGATCGGCAATGCCGCCGCCCTGACCGAAGCCGGCATCGCGACCGAACCGGCCCTGATCGCTGCGGCGGACGCCTGGACAGCGACGGGCGCGACTCCCGTCCACTTGTCCATCGACGGCAGGCATAGGGCCTCTTTCGCGCTGTCGGACCCGATCCGGCCCGATGCGGTCGAGGCCGTGCGCGAACTTCATGATCTAGGGTTGCGGACCGCGATGATCACCGGTGACGTGCGCCGGACCGCCGAGGCGGTGGGCGGCAAGCTGGGCATCGACCACGTCATCGCGGGCGTCCTGCCAGACGGCAAGCTGAAGGCGGTCCATGATCTGGGCAAGGGCACGGTCTTTGTCGGCGACGGTATCAACGATGCCCCTGCTTTGGCCGCCGCGGATACCGGCATCGCCATCGGCACCGGCACCGATATCGCCATCGAATCGGCCGAGGTGGTCCTGACCGGAGGCGATCCCAAGGGCGTGCCGCGCGCCCTGCGGCTGTCGCGGGCGGTGATGGGCAATATCAGGCAGAACCTGTTCTGGGCCTTCGCCTATAACGCGGCCCTCATCCCGGTCGCGATGGGCATCCTTGTCCCCTTCGGTGGGCCGCAACTTTCACCTATGCTGGCCGCAGGCGCCATGGCACTGTCGTCGCTGTTTGTTGTTACCAATTCCCTGCGCCTGAAAGGATTCAGATGATACCTCGCGCGCTTTGTTTCAGTATCGCCCTGGCCGTCCTGCCGCTTGCGGCGGCCGCCGACCAGGTCCGGCTGCTTGCCATTGGTGACAGCCTGACCGCCGGATATGGCCTTGCCCCCAGGGACGGGCTGGTTCCCCAGTTGCAGGGCTGGCTGAGAAAGCGCGGACATGACGTGCTGGTGCTGAACGCGGGGATTTCCGGCGACACGACCGAGGGCGGGGCGAAGCGCGTCACGGCCGAAATCAGGGCCAACCACCCGGATGCGGTCATCGTCGAGCTGGGCGGGAACGACCTTCTGATGGACCTGCCCCCGCGCATCCCTGAGGCCAATCTTGATTCGATCCTGACCCAGATCGACGCCGCCGGCCTGCCGGCGCTGCTGGTCGGGATCGGTCGCCCCGAACGGAACGAAAGGCTGCGCCGGTCCTGGGCCGAAATCTGGCCACGGCTTGGCGCGCGCCACGGCGTTCTGGTGCATGACAATCTTTACGGCCCGCTTCTGCTGCTGCCGGAAAGCCAGCGCGCCCATGTCCTGCAGGAGGATCACATCCACGCTTCGAAAGCGGGGGTCGCGATGATCGTCGAGGCACTGGGACCGCGTGTCGAGGCGCTGATCGCCGAGGTCGAGGCCAGCAAACTGGCCGTCGGCGGCTGACGGCGCCACCGGAACACCCAAACCATCGGCCCGTGCATATGACAAAGCCCCGCCTGTTCGGGCGGGGCATGGGTCGTCACCTCCGGCGGTCGCGAATCGGTCGACTACCGGAAGAAACCTTGCAGATCAGGCTTTGGCCAGCTCGCGCTTGATTTTCAGCGCGCGGTCCGAAAGCTCTTCGTCGCGGGATTTGGCGAGGAAGGCGTCCAGGCCACCGCGGTGATCGACCGAGCGCAGGGCAGCAGCCGAGATGCGCAGCTGGTAGCTGCGGCCGAGTTTGTCCGAGATCAGCGAGACCTCGTTCAGGTTCGGCAGAAACCGACGGCGGGTCTTGTTGTTGGCGTGGGAGACGTTGTTGCCGCTCATCGGGCCCTTGCCGGTCAGTTCGCAAACGCGCGACATGATCTTGTTCCTTCGATTCGTGTGAGCGGTTGCCCGCAATATGAAAGGGCGCCGCGTGGCAGCGCCCGGAAATCTGTCTGCGGGGAAATACGGGTTGAGCGGCCCCGCGTCAAGCCTTTTCACCAGCGTTTCCTGCCACTCTTGCGGCATCGGCCATGACGTCGCGGCGAATCCGGCGCATTTTTCGCGGATCGTCGCCATGCCCGGTGCTGGCGTTTCACGGTGTCAGGCGAAGCGATTCGCGCTCCGAAGCTGCTCAAGCACCCATGTCGCGGCGCGATCGGGATCAAGCTGGCCCTGGGCCACGTCATCGCCCGTCTTGCGCAGGATGGCAATGATGTCGGGGCGTTCAAGCTGCGCAAGCAGGCCGGCGCGGATCTCGGCGTGAAACCACTGCCGCGCCTGTTCGGCCCGGCGCGCGTCGAAATGCCCGCTTTGCCGCCGCCAGTCGGACAGGTGGCGCATATGGCCCCAGGCCTCGGTCAGCCCTTCTCCGGTCAGGGCCGAGACCGGCAGCGCAAGGGGATACCCCTCGGGGTCCTGCGGGCGATGGCGCAGCAGGCGCAACGCACCGGCGTAGTCGGATACCGTCCGCAGGGCCGTCGCGCGCAGGTCGCCATCGGCCTTGTTGACCAGCACCAGATCCGCGATCTCCATGATGCCGCGCTTGACGCCCTGCAACTCATCCCCGCCCGCGGGTGCAAGCAGCAGGACGAACAAGTCCGACATCTCGGCCACCAGCGTTTCCGACTGGCCGACACCCACCGTCTCGATCAGGACGACATCGAATCCCGCCGCCTCGCACAGGCGGACCGTGGCGCGGGTCCGGCGCGCAACGCCGCCCAGTTCCGCGCGCGAGGGCGAGGGACGGATGAAGGCCAGCGGGTCTCGGGTCAGCGTCTCCATCCGTGTCTTGTCGCCCAGGATCGAGCCGCCCGATCGCGCCGAGCTGGGATCGACAGCCAGAACGGCAACCTTCAGTCCCTGCCCGGTCAGCATCTTGCCGAAGGTTTCGATGAAGCTGGACTTGCCGACACCCGGCGTCCCCGACAGCCCGATGCGCAGGGCCTGACGCTGCGGCAGTTCCGCCAGAAGCTGGACCGAACGGGCGCGGTGGTCGGCACGGGTGCTTTCGATCAGCGTGATCGCGCGGGACAGGGCGCGGCGGTCGCCCCGCAGCAGGGGATCGGTCAGTTCGTCCATTCAAGCCTCGGGCGCTGTGGCGAAAGCGATGCGGGAATGCCTGCCCGCCCTTTCGGGATATGGGCAGTCGAAAGCCATGTAAACGCTACGCTTGTCGGAGGCGGTCCTGCGCACTAGGTTTCCGCCATGAAACCGGATCCCAGCAAACCCAGCCGGCGCAGCATCATCGGCCTTGCCCTGGGCGCCAGCCTTGTCGCGCGCCAGGCCCTTGCAGGTCAGGCCGACCTGCGGCTTTTGATGGTGCGCCGCAAGGGCTGCGTCTATTGCGCGCAATGGGACAAGGAGATCGCGCCCGTCTATGCCCGCCACCCCGAAGGCCGGGCCGCCCCCCTGTTGATGGTCGATGTCGACGGCCCCTTTCCGGACGGACTGGCGCTGGCGCGGATGCCCTGGCTGACGCCGGGCTTCATCCTGCTTCTGGGCGGGCAGGAAGTCACCCGTTTCGAGGGCTATCCCGGTGCCGACAAGTTCTTTCCCGTCCTCCATGACATGATCGCCGAGGCGCGCCGCTGGGGCTGAAGGCTTCCGCCCGGCCCATGCTTGCGCTATTGCATCCCGGTACACCATCCGAGGAACGGGCCAGACATGCACGACATCCGCGCCATTCGCGAAAACCCCGCAGCCTTTGACGCAGCCCTGAGCCTGCGCAACCTGTCGCCGGTTTCGTCCGAAATCCTGTCGCTGGATGCCGATCGCCGTTCCCGCATCAGCGCCGCCGAGGCCGCGCAGGCCGAACAGAACCGCGCCAGCAAGGAAGCCGGGGCCGCGAAGGGCCGCGGCGATGACGCCGAGTTCGACCGCCTGCGTGCCCTTGTCGCCGCGAAGAAGGAAGAAACCGCACGCCTTCAGGCCGATGCGACGGCGCTGGATGCGCGCCTGCGCGAATTGCTGCTGGGCATTCCGAACCTTCCGGTCGAGAGTGTTCCCCCCGGCAAGGATGAGGCCGACAATGTCGAAATCCGCCGCTGGGGAGATCCGCGCAATTTCGAGTTCACCCCGCGTGAGCATTTCGAGATCGAGGGCGTCAAGCCCGGCATGGATTTCGAAACCGCGGCCAAGCTGTCCGGCTCGCGCTTCGTGGTGCTGCAGCAGGGCGTCGCGCGCATCCACCGCGCGCTGGCCCAGTTCATGATCGACCTGCATTCGGAAGAACATGGCCTGACCGAAACATGGACCCCGGTCCTCGTGCTGTCCGAGATGATGGAGGGCACCGGCCAGCTGCCGAAGTTTGGCGAGGACAGCTATCAGACGCGCGAGGGTTACTGGCTGATCCCGACCTCGGAAGTCACGCTGACTAACACCGTCCATGGCGATCTGGTCGAACACGCGACCCTGCCCCGCCGCATGGTCGCGCACAGCCAGTGCTTCCGTTCAGAAGCGGGCAGTGCCGGGCGCGACACCGCCGGGATGCTGCGCCAACACCAGTTCGAGAAGGTCGAGATGGTCTCGATCACCGATCCCGAAAACGGGCTGGCAGAACATGCCCGCATGACCGGCTGTGCGCAGGCGGTTCTGGAACGTCTTGGCCTGCCCTATCGCACCATGGTGCTGTGCGGCGGCGACATGGGTTTCGGCGCGCGTATCACCCATGACCTTGAAGTCTGGCTGCCCGGTCAGGGCAAGTATCGCGAGATTTCCTCGGTCAGCTATTGCGGCGACTTTCAGGCGCGACGTATGAACGCCCGCTATCGCCCGGAAGGTGGCGGAAAGCCGGAATTCGTCCATACGCTGAACGGATCAGGTCTTGCCGTGGGCCGCACTCTGATCGCGGTGCTGGAAAACGGCCAGCAGGAAGATGGCTCGGTCGAGTTGCCCGCGGCGCTGCACCCCTATCTGGGCGGCAAGACACGGCTGGGTTCGGACGGGCGACTGGCCTGATCCTGCCTGCCCGGCAATAATTCGCGCCGGGCAGGAAACCGCGCCACGAGGCCGCGCGTTCGGCGGCATGAGGAAAGCCGGCGCAATCCTGCTGATTATTGCAAGCCTGGCTTTCGTGGCCAGCGGGCTTGGCTATGCGCTGCAGCCTGTCAGCCCGCCCGTTGCGGCCGCCCTTCCCAGCCCCCTTCGGTCCGATGCGGGGCTGGATGAATTGCTGGAGCCGACCGCCGCGGCACCCGATCTGGCCACGCAGCTGCTGCGCCCGCGAATCCCGGCGATGGCGGCACTTCTGACGATCAGTTGGCTTGCCGTGCTTTATCATGCCTTCAGCCAGCTTGGGTGGCGTCCTTGGGGCACCCGCGCGGTCGAAGACGATGACGACCCCCCTCTGCCCCCCGCGGACGGCAAACAGGCCGAACATGGGCTGTTGGTCATCGGGCTTGTCGCAGGCGCCGTCTGGCCCTGGCTTCTGGCGGAACAACCGGGCGGCGCGTTCCTGCTGGGCGCGCTGATGGTCGCGGGGATCCTGGGCGAAGCTCTGGGCGGCGCGTATGCCGGGGCCGAGCCCAGCAACAGCACCTCGCTGAGTTTTGTCGCCGGATGGGCCACAATGGCGGGCTGCGCGCTTTTTGCGACCCTGCTGCAAACCCAGCTTGGCGCTCCGCCCCACGTGGCCGCGGTGCTGGGCATCACCATCGCGGCACTCGCGACGGTCAGCATCCAGCTGCGGCTGGGGCGGACGATCAGCTATGGCATCGCGGTGATCTGGGGAATGATCGGCCTGGCGGCCGGATCGGTCGCGACCCAGGCCGCCCTGTCGATGATGGCCGTCCTGGGGATCGCCATCATCGCCGTGGCGATGGTCCGGGTCACGACCTGAAGGGAATCAGGTGCCCTTGGGCTTCTGCCGGACCTTGTGCTTGGACAGCGCGCCCGACTGATTGATCTTGTTCGCCTTGTCCCGATAGGGGTTCTTCGTTCCCTGATCGCGGAAGGTCAGGCGGATCGGCGTGCCCGGCATGTCGAAATCCGCCCTGAGGCCGTTGACCAGATAGCGCTGGTAGCTGTCGGGCAGCTTGTCGGTATGCGTGGCCATGACGACAAAGGCCGGAGGCCGCGTCTTGATCTGCGTCATATAGCGCAGACGGATGCGGCGGCCACCCGGCGCGGGCGGCGGATGGGCCTCGGTCATCGCCGACAACCACTGGTTCAGGCGGGCGGTCGGCACCCGGCGGTTCCAGACCTCATGCGCCTTCAGGATCGCGTTGTGCAGGCGGTCCAGCCCCTTGCCCGTCCGGGCCGAGACGGTGACCAGTGGCGCACCTTTCAGCTGCGGCAGCAGGCGTTCGAACGCCTCGCGCAGTTCATTCAGCTTTTGCGGCTTTTCTTCCTCGAGATCCCACTTGTTCGCCGCGATGACGACGGCGCGGCCCTCGGTCTCGGCGAAATCGGCGATGCGCAGGTCCTGCTGCTCGAACGGGATGCCCACGTCCAGAAGAACCACCACGACCTCGGCGAAGCGAACGGCACGCAGGCCGTCGGCGACCGACAGCTTTTCGACCTTGTCGGTCACGCGCGCCTTCTTGCGCATCCCGGCAGTGTCGAAGATGCGGATCGGGGTGCCCATGAAGTCGGTACTGACGCTGATCGAATCGCGGGTGATCCCCGCCTCTGGCCCGGTCAGAAGCCGATCCTCTCCCAGGATCTTGTTGATGAGGGTCGATTTCCCGGCATTCGGCCGGCCGATCACGGCGACCTGCAGGGGCTTTGCAGCACTTGGCCGCCAATCCTCGGCCTCGTCATCGTCGTCTTCGGACACGTCGACATCGGTTTCGGGGGCCTGTTGGATATTCTGGGCCTCGAACACCTCGGCCAAAGGCAGCAGCGCGCGATACAGGTCGTCCATGCCCTCGCCATGTTCGGCGGACAGGCGCAAAGGCTCACCCAGACCCAGGGCATAGGCCTCCATCGCGCCGGATTCGCCGGCGCGACCCTCGGCCTTGTTGGCGGCAAGGATCACATGCTTGGCCCGCTTGCGCAGGATCTCGGCGAAATATTCGTCCGCCGCAGTCACGCCGACGCGGGCGTCGATCACGAACAGGCAGACATCGGCCTCGTCCACGGCGCGCTCGGTCAGGCGGCGCATCCGGCCCTGAAGGCTGTCATCCTCGGCAATCTCAAGCCCTGCCGAGTCGACAACGATAAAGCGCAGGTCGCCCAGCCTGCCCTGCCCCTCGCGCAGATCGCGGGTCACGCCGGGCTGGTCATCGACCAGCGCCAGCCGTTTCCCGACGAGTCGGTTGAAAAGCGTGGACTTGCCGACATTCGGACGCCCGACGATGGCGAGGGTAAAGCTCATCTGTATGCAATCAACTGGCCGTCATTGCTGACGACGTAAAGGGTCTGGCCTGCGACAGCCGGTGCCGCCGCGGCGCCGCCCGGTATCTCGGACTGGCCGATCAGGGCACCCGTGGCAGGATCGAAGACGCGCAGATATCCGTCCGAGCCGGCAAGGTAAAGGCGATTCCCTGCCAGGACCGGTCCATAGTGATTCCACACCTTATCCTGCTTGCGCACGATCTGCTTGGTGAAATAGGGCAGCTTCTGCGCCCAGACCCTTCCGCCATTCGCGATGTCCAGCCGCAGAAGCTGCGCCTGGTCGTTCACCAGGAAGATCGAGTTGCCCGCGACGAGCACCGGGCTTGACGCGCCTTCCGGGGCTTCCCATTTGGCGACGCCAGTTGCCAGGTCATAGGCGCCGACCCGGCCCGAGCTGGTCCCGGCAAAGACCGTATTCCCCGAGATGACCGGATCGCCCGTCATGTCGCGGAACAGCGTGATCGCGCGGCCAAGGCGCGAGCCGCCGACATTCGCCGCCCAGGTCTGGCTGCCATTGCTGGCATCGACGCCGATCAGCTGGCCCGTTGCATAAGGGAAGACCACCGTTCCGCCCGAGACCGCGGGCGAACCCCCGCCCATGACCCCGGCCATCGCGTCATTGCCCGCCACACGCCACAGCACCCGGCCATCGCTCGCGCGGACCGCCCAGCCCGAGGCATCGCGCCCGACGACATAGACGACGCCATTGGCCACGGTCGGCGCGCCACTGATCGGGGCATCGACGCGCTGGCGCCACAGGATACCGCCGCTGCGCGCATCCAGCGCCACAAGCTCGCCATAGCCGGTGGTAACAAAGACCCGCCCGCCGTCATAAGCGACGCCGCCGCCGGAAACGCTGACATCGCTTTCCGCCGCCGGACGCAGGTTCGAAGTCCAGGCACGGCCGCCGCCCGTGGTGGTCGCGGTGACGCTGGACTGGCTGTCCAGGGTAAAGACCAGCCCGCCCGCGACGACCGGATCGGCGACGATGCGGTGGCGACGGTCCGACGGTGCGCCGATGGGAGACTGCCAGACCCGCGTGGTCCCGGCCCCCAGCGCCATATTGCCCGAGGCATGGGTGGCGCTGCCCGCGCGCTGCGGCCAGTCGGAATTGCCGCGCACCGGCGGCAGGGACAGCGCAGAGGTGGTCGGACCGGGATTGCCCACGACGGCGGGGCCGTCGGGCGACAGCACCGCGCGCGGGTCCAGCCGCTCGCCCGGAAGGGCCTGGTCCCGCGGGGTGCAAGCCGTCAGGGCCGTCAGCCCCGCCAAAGCGGCGATCAGGGGCAACCTTGTCATCGCTGTCTCCTCATTGCGGCGATTCCGCCACGTCCTGGTCTTGGTCTTCACTAGGTTCACGTCCCGGCAGGATGCCGGATCATTCGGAAGGCGCGATGGGCATGGTCTGCGGACCCGGACCCTGCGCATCCTCGGGGTCGGCGCCCAGGGTGATCATCATCTCGGCCAGGCGTCGCCGCAAGGCTTCGGACAGCCCGTCCTTTTGCTGGATCTGGCGGATCAGCATCGTCGCATCCTCGCTGCGGCCGGCGCCGATCAGGGCCACGGCCTTCTGCTCCAACGCCAGCAGTTCGTAAGGCGCGCCGGGCTTGGAGAGTTGCGACAGGATGCCATCCCGCTTGGCCGCATCCATCGTCGGTCCCGCCAGCATCACCGCCTTCAGCAGCGCAAGGTCGTGCAGCAAGGGATCCTGGGGATTCGCCTCGGCCGCGGCCAGAAGCCGCTCGGACGCCTTGTCGGCCTGACCCGCCTCGGCCTCGGCACCTGCCGCCAGCATCTCGGACAGGAGCTTGCGACCACCCGAACCCTTGGCGTCGATGGCGGCAAGGGCCGTGGCGCGATCGGGCGAATCCTGGGCCGCCAGGACGGCATCGCCCCAGGCGCGCGCGCTTTTTTCAGCCTGACCCGAGGAATACTCCCGCCATGCCGATCCGGCGACCAGCACCAGGATCAGCGCGATCGCGATCCAGCCGAAACGGCGGAATGCCGTGAAAAGGCGGTCGCGGCGCAGGTCGTCGGTGACCTCGTCGATAAAGCTGTCGTTCTGATTGGCCATGTCGCCCCCGGTATGCTTTCGCGCTGTTTTATACGGGCTTGCGCGCGTTTGCCAATGCCGAGGCGCGGATGGCGTTCACGTCCGGCGGCGCAGTGCCGCAGGAACAAGCCCCAGCGCCGAGGCGGAATAGATCGCAAGCGCGGTCCAGATCATCGTGAAAGCGATCATGTGCCAGCCGGTGAAGGTCTCGCCAAAGATGGCGACCGCGCAAAAGAATTGCAGGGTGGGATTCAGGTATTGCATCAACCCGACCGTCGCCATTCCGATCCGACGGGTGGCATAGCTGAAGAGGATCAGCGGAACCGCGGTGACGACGCCGGAAAAGACCAGCAGCAGGGTCTCTCCAAGGTGGGTGCCGAAGCTGACGGGTTGCAGCAGCGCCGCGGGCATCAGGCCGGTCGCCTGCAGGATCAGCCACAGCGCGGCCAGCGGCGTCAGGATCGCCACCTCGCAGGCCACGGACAGGACCGGGCCCATCGGCAGTGCCTTCTTCGCGACACCGTAAAGCCCGAAGCTGATGGCCAGTCCGATGCTGATCCAGGGCGCGACGCCAAGTCCCCAGGTCAGGATCAGCACCGCCAGCGCCGCAAGCGCGACGGCCACGCCCTGGGTCACGGTCAGCCGTTCCTTGAACAGGACAATGCCCATCACCACCGCGACAAGCGGAAAGATGTAATAGCCCAGCGAGCTTTGCACGACATGCCCCGCCTGCACAGCCCAGATGAACAGCCCCCAGTTGGCGGAAATAGTGACAGCCGCAAAGACCAGCCGCCAGAAATAGGGTCCGGTCAGCGCCACGCGGAATTCGGAAAGGCGGCCCTGATAGCCCAGGATTCCCAGGAACAGCACCAGCGACCACAGGGTGCGGTGGGCCAGCACCTCGGCCACGGGAACAGCGGCCAGCGTGTGATAGAACAGCGGCGACAGCCCCCAGATCAGGCAGACCCCGACCATGGCGATAAGTCCCTTGGCCTGTTCGCTCATCTTCCGGTCTCCATTCGCGCGCGCGATCAGGACATGAACCCGTCGCAGGGCAAGGACAAGGGCGAAACGCAAAAGGCCCGCCGGTCTGGCGGGCCCCTGTCTCGGGTGCTGCGGGGATCAGAGGCGCGAGGCCACGTTTTCCCAGTTCACCAGCTTGTCGAGGAAGTTTTCCAGGTATTTCGGGCGCGCATTGCGGAAGTCGATATAGTAGCTGTGCTCCCACACGTCGCAGCCCAGCAGCGCGGTCTGGCCGAAGCAAAGCGGGTTCACGCCGTTTTCGGTCTTGGTGACCTTCAGCGAACCATCCGCATCCTTCACCAGCCAGGCCCAGCCCGACCCGAACTGGCCGACGCCAGCTTCCGAGAACTTCTTCTTGAAGTCCGCGACCGAACCGAAGGACTCGGTCAGGGCCTTTTCCAGATCGCCCGGAATGGCACCCGAATTCGGACCCATCATTTCCCAGAACTGGGCGTGGTTCCAATGCTGGCTGGCATTGTTGAAGATACCGTTCTGCGCGACTGCGCCGGACTGGTAGGTGCCCTTGACGATGTCTTCAAGGCTCTTGCCTTCCCACTCGGTGCCCGAAACCAGCTCGTTGAGCTTGTCGACATAGGCCTTGTGGTGCTTGTCGTGGTGAAACTCGAGCGTTTCTTTCGACATGCCGCCCGCCGCAAGCGCGTCGTGGGCATAGGGAAGATCGGGAAGCGTGAAGGCCATTTTCGATTTCCTTTCCAGAGGTTCGGAACAGGTTTCTGACACAGCTGGGGCGCGGGGAAAAGCCCCGTCGCGCGGCCTGTCGTCAGGCGGGGCAACGCATGACCCGCAGCGCGGGTTCCGCCCCTATTCCTGCGGCGAAGCGCAATGGCCGTGCCCCTGCATGACGTTCTGATAACCCTGCGCGCTGACCGCCATGCTGGCGCTGCCATCGGACTTACCGACCGTCAGGCGAAAATCCAGCCGATCGGCATATTGCCCCGAATGGTTGCGCACGCGGGCCAGCGCCCAGCCATAGGTGCGGCTGCGGCCATCGTCCGCCGTGACCACCGCCCGGATCGGGCGATGGACAAGATCCTTCAGAATCGGGTCGAACACCTCGATCCGGCCCGCATTCGCGCCGGTCGAGGGGCGGGTGAACATCAGGAACTCTGGCACCCAGCCGGTGCCGCTTTCGTCGACCAGCTCGCACATCATCACCCGCAGCGGCGGGCGCGGTGGCGGCGTCTGCGACAGGGCCGGAAAGGCAATGTTCAGGGCAAGGGCAAGAAGCGGCAGGACATGTTTCAGACGGCGCATCGGCAGACCCTGGAATGTGATCCCCCTATCCATAGACCGCTGGCGCGCCGTCACAAGTGCGAAGACGCCTCAGCGCGGATCAAGCGCGGTGCCCGAGCGCGCCGCCCCGGCAAGGATCCCGTGCAGATAATCCGCAACTGAGCGGAAACCGACCAGCGCGAATCCTTCGCCTTCGCGCCAGATGCCGCAGGCGACCTGCGCGGCACGGGTGCGGCGCATCCCGTTTTCCGGCATGGCAGCGATCTCGGTCGGGCAAAGCTTCATCAGCACCTGCTCGGCGCGCGAACCGCTGATCGCAAAGGCGACGCGCATGTCGCTGACGTCAAGGATCAGCGCATGTTCGTCCGCGACCGCTCCGGTCAGCGCCGCGACCGCCTGGGTGGTTTCCGCAGCGGGCAGGACCAGCAGCAACTCGTCGGGGGACATCCAGCACAGCCGGCGCGTTCCCTTGGCGCTGGCCGTGCCGGAGGCGGGCAGCGGCAGGCCCGCGGCCTTGGCCAGCGCCTTGCCCAGCCGCTTCTGGTCGGCGCGGATCTGGATCATGCCCAGGCCGGTGATCTCGGTGATGTCCGCCAATGCGTCAGCCATTCGCGCGGCTCCCTTCCTTGTCGTAGAAGACCGGATCGACGATCCGCGCCTTGAAGCTTTCCTGCCCGGCGACCGGGAATTCCAGCACCTCGCCCATGCGGTCCGGGCCATGCCGGACCAGTCCCATTGCGATCGGCCGATCCAGCGTCGGCGAGACATAGGTCGAAGTGACGCGGCCCTGCACATTGCGCTGGCCGTTCGCATTGACGCCTTCGGCCACGGCATAGACCCCATCGGGCAACATCCGGCCATCGACGCTTTCCAGCCCGACCAGCTTCCAGCGGTCGGCCGAGGCCATGAAGCTGCGTTCCTGCGCCCGCTTGCCGATATAGTCGTCCTTTTTCTTGCTGATCGCCCAGCCCAGCCCCAGATCCTGCGGGATCACGGTGCCGTCGGTTTCGTCCCCGATCATGATGAAGCCCTTTTCGGCGCGCATGACATGCATCGCCTCGGTCCCATAGGGGGTGATCCCCATGTCGGCCCCGGCGGCATGCAGCTTTTCCCAAAGCTCCAGCCCCCGCTTGGCCGGCACCGCGACTTCAAAGGACAGCTCGCCCGAGAAGCTGATGCGATAGACGCGCGCGGGGATGCCCGCGATCTCACCCTCGGCCCAACCCATGAAGGGCAGCGCCTCGGCCGACAGGTCCATGCCACCCAACCGCTCCAGCAGGGTGCGCGCCTGCGGACCGACCACGGCGACCTGGGCCCATTGCTCGGTCACGTTGGCGGCATAGACCTTCCAGTCCCACCACTCGCATTGCAGCCAGTCTTCCATATGGGCGTGCATCCGGTCCGCGCCGCCGGTTGTCGTATGGACCAGCCAGCTGTCGTCGGACAGGCGCGCGACCACGCCATCGTCGACAAGGAAGCCGTTCTCGTTGCAGATCAGGCCATAGCGGCACTTGCCCACCGGCAGGGTCGACATCATGCCCGTGTAGATCATGTCAAGGAAGCGCCCGGCATCCGGCCCCTTCACGACGATCTTGCCCAGGGTCGAGGCGTCAAGCGTTCCGACCCCGGCCCGCACCGCGCGCACTTCGCGTGCCACGGCCTCGGCATGGCTTTCGCCCGATTTGGGGTAGCAATAGGGCCGCCGCCAATGGCCGACCGGCTCCCAATGTGCGCCGCGCGCCTCGTGCCAGCCATGCATCGGCGTCTTGCGCAGCGGCTGGAACAGATCGCCCCGCCCCTCGGCCGCGATGGTGCCAAGGGTCAATGGCGTATAGGGCGGGCGGAATGTCGTCGTCCCGGTGGCCGGGATCGGCTGCTTCAACGCCGCCGACAGCACCGCGAGGCCGTTGATATTGCTGACCTTGCCCTGATCGGTCGCCATGCCCAGCGTGGTATAGCGCTTGGTATGCTCGACGCTTTCATAACCTTCCTGCGCAGCCAGTTCGACGTCCGAGACCTTCACGTCGTTCTGGAAATCCAGCCACATCTTGAACTTCATCTTGCGGGTGGCGTTCACCGGCATGACCCAGACTGGCATCAGGGGCCGTTCTTCCGCCGCGCCGGTGGCGGCCGCGACGCGCAGGTCGCCTGCTGCCGCCCCGACCGGGCTGGCCATCGCCTTGCCATCCGCGCCGGTCGGCGGGCGGGCGGTGTCGGGGGCGAACATCGCCTGTGCATCCGACCAGTTCAGCTTGCCGCCGCAATGGCTCCACAAGTGCACGACCGGAGACCAGCCGCCAGACATGGCGACACAATCCGCCGCGATCACCTCGGACACCTGACCCGACCCGGCATGAGAGCAGATCTTGACCGCCTCGACCGCGTGGCCGCCCTTGATCCCGGCAATGGCGCTGGCCGCCAGAATGCGGATGCCACGGGCCCGCGCCGCGGCAGGCAGCGCGCCGACCGGATCGGGGCGCGTGTCGATCACGGCAGGAACCTCAAGCCCCGCATCCAGCGCGGCCAGTGCGGTGCGATAGGCGTCGTCGTTATTCGTCACCACCAGGATCCGCCGCCCCGGCGCCACGCCGTAGTCGACGATGAAATCGCGCGCGGCCGAAGCCAGTATCACGCCGGGAACGTCGTTGCCGGCAAAGCTCAGCGGACGCTCCAGCGCGCCGGTCGCGACGATCACGTGACCCGCACGGATGCGCCACAAGCGCTGGCGCGGCAGTCCGGCATTCGGATCGTGATCCGCCAGCGCCTCGCGCGCGATCAGATAGCCGTGGTCGTATAGCCCGGTCGCCATCGTCCCACGGCGCAGGGTGACGTTCGGCAGCATGCGCAGTTCCGACAGCAGTGCATCGACGCGGGATTGCCCGTCCGCGTGATCGGTCGGCGTGCGCCCGCCCCATTGCGGGTTCTGTTCAAGCACGATCACCGACTTGCCCTGCCCCGCGGCATCGCGCGCCGCGCTCAGCCCGGCGATCCCGCCCCCGACGACCACCAGGTCGGCATGGGCATAGGCCTGTTCGTAGGTGTCCGGATCGGCCTCGGTCGGGGCCTTGCCCAGACCGGCCGAGCGGCGGATCACCGGCTCGAACACATGCTTCCAGAACGGGCGCGGATGGATGAAGGTCTTGTAATAGAAGCCCGCCGGGAAAAAGCGGTACATCCAGCTGTTCACCGCACCGATATCGACGTTCAGGGTCGGCCAGCTGTTCTGGCTGGTCGTGACCATGCCACCGACCAGCGCGGTCGTGGTCGCGCGCTGGTTCGGCTCGAACCGGCCACCTTGTCCCAGACCCAGCAGTGCGTTCGGCTCTTCGACGCCGGATGCCATCGGACCGCGCGGGCGGTGATACTTGAAGGAACGCCCCATCATCAGCTGGCCATTGGCCAGCAAGGCCGAAGCGATCGTGTCCCCGCGCAGGCCGAGCAGCTGGCGGCCGTCGAAGCGGAAGGGCAGCGGATAGGCGCGGTCGATCAGGCGACCGCCCCGGTTCAGGCGGAAGGGTCCGTTGTCGCTCATTCGGTCAGGCTTTCGACAGGCGAGGTTTCGGTCTTGGGGCTGGTCCAGTCGGGCATCCAGCCCGGTCGCTTGGCGCGGATGGCGGCGACGATCTCGTCCGTGGGATGAGAAGTTTGCGCCTTGTAGGTGCCAAAGACTTCAAGCGTGACGGTATCGCGTGCCGCCAGGAACCACTTCCCACACCCATAGGCATGGCGCCAGCGTTCGAAATGCACGCCCCTGGGGTTCTTCCGCGCGAACAGATAGGCCTCGAAATCGGCATCGGTCGAGCCGGGCCCGAAGCGTTTCAGATGCGCCTCGCCACCCGGATGAAGTTCCGTTTCCTCGGCGGCGATGCCGCAATAGGGACAGGTCAGGGTCAGCATCAGTCACTCCTTGTGCGGCAGGGCGCGCGCAGCAGAACGCGCCCGCCGGTTGGGGCGGACGCGAAGCATGTCATGGATCAGGAAATTTTCGCGGGCCCGAATCAAAAGCCCAGCGCCCGCGAAAAGCGGGGCGAAGGATTCGGCGCAAGGCGCGCGCAATATCGCGTCACGACCCTTGCACAAGATTGATCCGAGGGACGCAAGCGCCCCCCGGATCGCGATCGGACGGGCGGCCTTGGCCGCCGTCAGGATCAGATCAGTTGGCCGGCGGCGTGGTGCCAGCGGGCGCTGGTTCGGCAGGAGCGGGTTCCGGAGCGGGCGTGGCCGGAGCAGGCGTGGCCGGGGTCGCAGGCTCGACGCTGACAGCGCCATCGGCGGGTGCTGGCGTTTCCGCTGCCGGTGCCGGGGTCGTTGCTGCGCCGGTGTCGGCCGGAGCGGTCGGCTCGGGCGTTCCGCCGGACATGTACCAGTAGATGACGGCCAGGACGACGACGATCGCGCCGATGATGAGCCACAGGTTGCTCTTGTTCTGTTCGGCCATGAAGAAAACTCCTTGGTCATGGTGACGTAACCCACCAATGCGCCAGCCGAAAAAGAGTTCCCTTGATTTCGCAGCACTTTTCGCGCGCGTGCACGATCGGCGAAGTCCCGCTTTGCCAGCCGCTCTGCCGGCAGGGCATCGCGCGCTATCGCCATCAGTGGGCGACCCCCGCCGCCACGCTTTCGTCGATGAAGCGGCCCTCGCTGAATCGGTTCAGACCGAATTCGGCGGTCAGGGGGCCGGGCGTGCCATTGGCCACCAACTCGGCCATGGCCCAGCCCGAGCCCGGAATGGCCTTGAAGCCGCCGGTGCCCCAACCGCAATTGACGAAGATGTTGCCGACCGGGGTCGTCGACAGGATGGGCGAGCGGTCGCCAGTCATGTCGACGATCCCGCCCCATTGGCGCAGCATCTTCAGCCGCGACAGCATCGGGAAGGTCTCGATCAGCGCGCGGACGGTTTCCTCGACATGCTGCCACGAGCCGCGCTGGGAATAGTTGTTGAACCCGTCGGTGCCGCCGCCGATCACCATCTCGCCCTTGTCGGATTGCGACAGGTAGCCGTGGACCGTGTTCGCCATGATGACCAGATCGCAGCAGGGTTTGATCGGCTCGCTGACCAACGCCTGCAGGGCCATCGACTCGATCGGCAGGCGGAACCCCGCCTTCTCGGCCAGGACCGAGGAGTGGCCGGCCACCACAAGCGCCAGCTTGTCGCATTCGATCCGGCCCTTGCCGGTATTCACCGCGCGGACCGCTCCGCCTGCCGTCTCGATCCCGGTGACTTCGCAATTCTGGATGATGTGCATGCCCATGGCCGAACAGGCCCGCGCATAACCCCAGGCCACCGCGTCGTGCCGCGCCGTGCCGCCGCGCGCCTGATAAAGCCCGCCAAGAACCGGATAGCGCGGTCCGTCGATATTGATGATCGGCAGCATCTGCTTGATCTGCTCGGGCGTGACCCAGTCGGTCGAGACGCCCTGCAACTGGTTGGCATAGACGGTGCGCTTGTAGCCCCGGATCTCGTGTTCGGTCTGGGCCAGCATCAACAGGCCGCGCGGGCTGAACATGACGTTGTAGTTCAGATCCTGCGACAGGTTCTCGTAAAGCTTCAAAGCCTTGTCATAGATCGCGGCCGACGGGTCCTGCAGATAGTTCGACCGGATGATGGTCGTGTTCCGGCCGGTATTGCCGCCGCCCAGCCATCCCTTTTCGATGATCGCGACATCGGTGATGCCAAAGTTCTTGCCAAGGTAATAGGCGGTCGCCAACCCGTGCCCTCCGGCCCCGACGATGACCACCTGATATTTCTTGCGCGGCTCGGGGCTGGCCCAGGCCCGTTTCCAGCCGGTATGCAGGCGCATCGCCTCGCGCGCGATGGCAAAGACCGAATAGCGGCCGGTGCTTTTTGAGGCGGGGTTGGCAGACATGTGCGGACCTTTCGAGACTCTCATCGCGCAGAGTGAAGCCTCGGCCCCAATCCGGCAAGCGGGCTTGCGACGGGCGAATTGTCGAAATGCGTCAGGCCGGGGCGCAGATCTTCCGTCCGGACATGGCACGGCTCTTTGACTTTTGCCGCGCGCCCGAAAACGGTATGAGGCATGGGCGCCGGCTGGGCGCCGGGGAGTATATGCGATGTTCTGGATCATCTGCGCCGCCATGACGGCCATCGTGGCAATCGCCATCGCGGCACCGCTGATCCGGCGGCGGCAAGCGGGCGAGGAACCGGCAGCCGCCTATGACCTGCGCATCTATCGCGACCAGCTTCGCGATATCGAGCGAGATCTGGACCGTGGGCTGGTCGAACCGGCCGAGGCCGTTCGCCTGCGCAACGAGGTCGGGCGCAAGGTGCTTGCCGCGGACCGCGCGCTGGCACGCGAAGGCGCGGCCGGACGTGCTCCGGGCGGGCCTGTCGCGATGCTGGTGCTGGTCCTGCTGCTGGTCGGGGCGGTCCTGCTGTATCAGCGCATCGGCGCCCCCAAGATGCCGGACGAGCCGCTGGCCCAGCGGATCGCCGATGCCAATGCCTTCTACGCCAACCGTCCCAGCCAGGCCGAGGCAGAAAAGGTCGCGCCGAAGCCCGAGCGACCGACGCCCGATGCCGAATATCTGGCGTTGATCGACCAGCTGCGGGCCACCGTCGCCAAGAACGCGGACGACCAGCGCGGGCAGGAATTGCTGGCCATGCATGAAGAGCGGCTTGGCAATCTTGTCGCCGCGAAACAGGCGCAGGCCCGGCTTGTCGCGCTGAAGGGCGACGGGGCGGCGGCCGACGACCACCTGCGCCTTGCCGCGTTGACCGCCGAGGCCGCGGGCGGCTTGATCACCCGCGATGCCGAGACCGAGCTGAACGCCGCCCTGAAGCTTGAGCCCCAGAATGCGCAGGCGCGCTATATGGCGGGATTGGTCCAGATCCAGAACGGACGTCCCGACCGGGCCTTCCCGATCTGGGCCGCGCTGCTGGAGGAAGGCCATGACGCAGAGCCCTGGGCCGCGCCGCTGCGCCTGGCGATCGGCGATCTTGCGTGGTTCGCAGGGCGTCCCGACTATGTCGCGCCGGAAGGTTCGCCCATGCCGCGCCCCGACGACGCAGCGATGGCCGCGGCCGAGAACATGTCCCCCGATGAACGGCAGAAGATGATCGAGGGCATGGTCAAGGGGCTGGAAGCCCGGCTTGCGACCCAAGGCGGCACGCCCGAAGAATGGGCGCGGCTGATTTCGGCGCTTGTCGTGCTTGGGCAGAACGACCATGCGCAGGATATTCTGGGCGAGGCGCGGACGCGCTTTGCCGCAATCCCCGAAGCACTCGACGTGGTCGAGGCAGCGGGAAGGAAATCGGGGCTGAAATGATCTGCGAGACGATCGAGGAATTCACCGCGCTTCTGCCGCGCGCGGGGGCAATCGCCGGGCTGGACCTGGGCACAAAGACCATCGGCGTCGCGGTCAGCGACGGGCTGCGCGGCGTCGCCTCGCCCATCACGGTGATCCGGCGCGAGAAATTCACGCTGGACGCACAGGCGCTGCTGAAAATCGCCGCAGAACGGGCGCTGGTCGGGCTGATCCTTGGCCTGCCCCGGAACATGGATGGCAGCGAGGGACCGCGGGCGCAATCGACCCGCGCGTTTGCCCGCAATCTCGAACGGCTGACCCCCCTGCCCATCAGCTTCTGGGATGAGCGTCTGTCCACCGTCGCGGCCGAGCGCGCGCTGCTGGAGGCCGACACCTCGCGCAAGCGACGGGCCGAGGTCATCGACCAGGTTGCCGCGGGCTATATCCTGCAAGGCGCGCTGGACCGGATGCGCCACCTGGGATGAAGCCGTCGTCGCCCTGCATCGACATCTGCCAGATCGACCCCGCGACGCGGCTGTGTATCGGCTGCCTGCGCTCGATAGACGAGATCACGCGTTGGGGCGGGATGACCGAAGCGGAAAGGCTGGCCATCATGGCCAGCCTGCCCTTGCGCAAGACGGGCGCACCGCCCCGGTCCTGAGAGCTACATGCGGAAGGACCACAGGAAGGTTTCACCCGAGGAATCGTCGACGCCGTCATTGTCGGTCGCGACCCAGGCCGTGCCATCGGGGGTGATCGCCAGGCTTTCGACCTTGTCCTGGACATAGCCGTTCCACTGCTTCAGGTCGGGCAGCAGGTCACGAACAACCTGTTTGCTGGCGACCGGCAGGTCGCCCCCCAGCGGAGCGGGTTTCAGGTCGGCCAGTGCGACCGACGTCACCTGCTTCAGCTTGGCCGCCTGACCGATCAGGTTGTCGCGCTCGATCAGGTAAAGATTGTCGCCGTGGACCGCGATCTCGGACAGGCCGACCCAGCCTTCGCCCGATTCCAGCGGATAGCGGACCCCGGCCCAATCACCCGAGGCAGGATCGAATTGCAGCAGCTTCGTCTGGCCCTTGGGATCATCCTTCCATTCGCGCTGGACGGCCATCCACAGCTTCCCGTCGGGGGCCAGCGCAATGCCTTCCAGACCAAAGCGGGTCGAACCGGCGGTCAGGTCGGCGGGCAGTTCCACCTGCTGGGCAATCGCTCCATCGGCCCCGACATGCAGGATCTGGTGCGGAATCTCCTTTTCGGGATTCCCCTCGCTTGCCAGCCAGAAGCCGCCCTTGCCGTCCGCGCTGATACCTTCAAGGTCCAGCTTTTCGGCAGGTTTTCCATCCTTGCTGACCACGATCCTCGCAGTGATGCGGGCGGGCTTCGCGCCAGTCTCGACCCGATAGATCGAGGGCTGATTGGCATAGGCGCTGTCGCTGATCGCATACAGCACCGTAGGGTCCGTGGGATCGACGGTCAGGCCCGACAGAGCACCCCAGCCGATCAGGTCGTCCTCGGTCGAGGCAATGGTCGGATAGGCCGGCTCGCCCTCCGCGCGCTCAAAGATCATGACATGGGCGCGGGCGGCGCCGTCCTCGCCGAGGTCGGTTTCATTCGCACTGGCGAAAAGGTTGCGCTGCGGGATCGTCACCAGCCCCTCGGGACCGATGCCCGAAGGCAGGATCTGGGTCAGCACCGGCTGGGCGGGATTGGCGACGTCATAGACACCGATCGCGCTGCCGCGCTCGGACCCGACGAACAGCAGCTTCTTGCCGTCGAACTCGGCGTATTTCAGCGCCTCGGGTTCGACGCCCTTCTTGTCCGACCGCTTGTCGGGGTAATGTCCGATGCGGATCAGCGCGTGTTCGAAGCTGTTCCCGGCGTCATAGACGACCGAGCCGTCGCGGTTCCAGATGGTGAACCCGCGCGAGCCGCCCTTCCAGTCGCCTTCATTGGCCGTGGCGAAATGGTCGTTATCCAGCCATGCAACCGTGTCGGGTTCGCGCGGGACAGCCTTGAGGCTGCCGGTAAAGTCCAGCTTGCCGTCCTTTTCCGTGTCGATCCCATCCAGATCCACCGTGCCCGCGCTGAAATGCGAGGCGACCTTGCCATCTGCGCCGATGACCACGAGGTAGTTATTTTCCTGCAGGGTGACGACCAGATCGCCATTCGCGTTGAAATCGACATATTCCGGTTCGGGATCTTCGGGCGCGATGGTTGCCAGCCCGGTCAGATCGACGACCTGCTTGCCTGCGCAATCAACCTCTCCCGCCTTGACCGGCAGGCGGACGACGAAGCCTGCGGGCATCTGCGGCAAGGCGCCGTCATTAACGTCCTCGTCGCGCTCATTCTCGATCGCGACGGCCAGCATGTCGCCCTTGGGCGACAGCGCGACGGAATCGGGCTGCCCGCCGAGGTCGCAATTCGCCACCACCTGTTTCGAGGTCAGGTCGACTGTCCGCAGCACGCCCGACGGCTGGGTGAAGCTTTCCGAAGTGTTCACGCCGACAAAGGCGCGCTCGCCCAGAACGACGGTGGTCGTCGGTTCGCCATCCATGGCGATGTTGCCAAGGGGCTTCGGTGCCTTGGGATCGGCGATGTCGATCAGCCCGATCGCGTTCAGCGGACTGTCGGAATAGATCAGCTCCATCCCATCGGCCGTCGCGGTCATGATTTCGGCCGAAGTCGCGCGGGCGCGATCCTCGCCTTCGGCCATGTTGTCGGCGGTGGCGAAGCTGGAGATGCGGTTGAAGACCGGCTCGGCAAAGGCCGGCGCGGCGGCCGACAGCGCAGCGATCGAGCAAAGGGTCAGGCGAAAGCTCATGCAATCCTCGGGGGTTGGCGTTTCCCCCGCGGATTTGGCGCGATGATGTAACGCCCTGTTATCGGGCTGATGACGCTTTCGTGACCTTTAGTCGCGCGTCACCACGCGCACCTCGCGAATGGCGGTCTTCAGGCGGGCGCGCGTCTCGACCGGCTCGCGCGCCACGGCGTCAAGGATCGCGCACATGTCGCCGCGCAATCCGTGCAGCTGGTCCACCAGCGACAGGACAAGGGCCAGTGCCTCTTCGTCAAGGTGATAGCCTTCGGACAGATCCACGACCAGATGCAGGCGCGCGATGTCCAGTTCGCGGAACAGCGGGCCTTCCTGCGACTGCACGGGCAGGACGACACCGCTGCGGATATAGCTTTCCAGCTGGGAGCGCGTCAGTTCGGGCAACTGCACCAGCACTTCGGTCAGCGAGAAATGGCGGCGCGTCATTTGCCCCTCCTGGGATCGTAGACGTGTTCCTGTCGCCAGTTTTCCATGAAGCGCGCCAGTTCGTCGTCGATCTGCGGCGGCATCACGACCTTCAGCACGACATGCTGATCGCCGCGCTTTCCGCCTTCGCCACGCAGGCCCCGCCCCTTCAACCGCAACTTCTGGCCCGAGCTTGCGCCGCGCGGGACGGTCAGCATGACGGGGCCGTCGATTGTCTCGGCCTCGACCTTGCCGCCCAGGATCGCCTCGTCCAGCGTGATCGGCAGGGTGGTTTCCAGATCGTTCCCGTCCCTTCGCCATTCGGGATCGTCGGCGACCACCAGCGTCAGCAGCGCGTCGCCCGGTCCGCCGTCGCCATAGCCCGCGCCGCCCTTGCCGCGCAGGCGGATGATCTGGCCGTCATGCGCGCCTTCGGGAATCTTGACCTCCAGCACCGCGCCATCGGGCATGGTGATCCGGGTCGACCCGCCCCGCGCGGCGGTCATGAAGTCGATCTCCATCGTGAAGCGCTGGTCCTGACCGCGCATGTCGAAGCTGCGCGCCCCGCCCCGGCGCCGGGCGCCACCCTGCCCGAACAGGTCCGAGAACACCTCTGACAAATCGTCGAAATCCTGCGCGCCCTGGCGATAGGGATTGTCGCCCGCCTGGGCATAGTCGCGGTAATAATGCCGCTGCGCCTGCTCCTGTCCCGAGGCGTCGATCTCGCCCCGGTCGAAACGCGCACGCTGCTCGGCGTCTTTCAGCAGGTCATAGGCCGATGACGCCGCCTTGAAACGCTCATGCGCCTTGGGATCCGGGTTCAGGTCCGGGTGATCGGTCTTGGCGATCTTGCGATAGGCCTTCTTGATCTCGTCCTGGCTGGCGTTCTTGCCCAGACCCAGCGCCTTGTAGGGATCATCGGCCATCGCCGTTCCGTCCTTTCACCTGCTCCGCGACATCGTCCCTGCGCCGCGGCCGTTCCGGGCCATGGGACACCGGCACACCGGCTTTGTCCAGTTTTCCCGTCATTTCTTCGGCCGGAAGGCGACGATCCGGGCCGGGTCCGTTTCGATCCGGGCCGCCCCGATCAGATCAAGACAATAGGGCACGGCGGCAAAGACCGCATCAAGGCAGGTCGCGATGGCCGAGGGCTTGCCGGGAATGGTGATCATCAGCGTCCGCCGGCGAATGCCCGCCGTCTGGCGCGACAGGATCGCGGTCGGCACCTCGCGCAGGCTGGCGCGGCGCATCTCCTCGCCGAAACCGGGCAGTTCCTTTTCCATGATGTCGGCCATGCCCTCGGGCGTCAGGTCGCGCGGGGCGGGCCCGGTGCCGCCGGTGATCAGGATCAGGTCCGCGCCCTTGTGGTCGCACAGCGTGCGCAGCGTGTCCGCAACCGACTCGCGGCCATCGGGGATGATGGTGCGCGTGATCTCGAGGGGCGAGGTGATGGTGGCGCGCAGCCAGTCCTCGGCGCCCGGCCCGCCCTTGTCCTCGTATTCGCCGCGACTCGCGCGGTCCGAGACTGTGACGATGGCGATATGGGCAGGGCGGGTCATGGGGGCAGCCTTCTTCAGAGGTTCGCGGCCATAGTGGCGGGGAATGCTCGGGAAAGGAATCCCGTATTGCCTGTGGCCTCATCGCGTGATCGACTGCGTACATGCAGCAAGATCCGATCCGCCCCGCCCTTCCCGCCGACGAAGCCGCCATCCGGGCCTGCGCCCATGCCGCCTATGGCCAGTATGTCACCGCGATCGGCCGCAAGCCCGCCCCAATGGAGGCCGATTTCCCGGCCCAGATCGCCGCGGGCCACGTTCATGTCGCCAAGGATGCGACGGGCGCGCTTCTGGGTTATGTCGTCTTCTTTCCCGAAGCCGGGCATATGCATCTTGAAGCCGTGGCCGTCACGCCCGCGGCCACCGGCAAGGGCGTCGGCAGGCAGTTGATCCGGCATTGCGAGGAAGCGGCCCGACGGGCCGGCCTTGGCGCGGTCCATCTTTACACGAACCAGAAGATGACCGCGAACCTGTCGATGTATCCGCATCTGGGCTTTGTCGAGGTCGACCGCCGGTCCGAGGATGGCTTCGACCGGGTCTTTTACGAAAAAACCGTGCGCTGACCGCCAGTCGGGCGGAATCGAAAGGGCCGCGGGGATGACCGCGGCCCTTCGGGATCACTTGCCGGCGACGCGCGCGTTGCGGGTCGCGATCAGCTTGAGGCGCAGGGCGTTCAGCTTGATGAAGCCTGCCGCATCCTTCTGGTCATAGGCGCCGGCATCCTCTTCGAAGGTGACGTGCTTTTCGCTGTAAAGCGAATGTTCGGACCAGCGGCCCACGCATTGCACCGAGCCCTTGTAAAGCTTCAGGCGGACGGTGCCGGTGACATGTTCCTGCGACTTGTCGATCAGCGCCTGCAGCATCTCGCGTTCGGGGCTGAACCAGAAGCCGTTATAGATCAGCTCGGCATAGCGCGGCATGATCGAGTCCTTCAGGTGGCCCGCACCGGAATCCAGCGTGATCTGCTCGATCCCGCGATGGGCTTCCAGCAGGACGGTGCCGCCGGGGGTTTCATAGATTCCGCGCGACTTCATGCCGATGAAGCGGTTCTCGACGAAGTCCAGCCGGCCGACGCCGTGCTTGCCGCCGATTTCGTTCAGGCGCGTCAGGATCGAGGCGGGCGACAGCGCCTCGCCATTGATCGCGACGGCATCACCCTGTTCGAAGGTGATTTCGAGGAATTCGGGTTCGTTCGGCGCTTCCTCGGGCGAGACGGTGCGCTGATACACATATTCCGGCGCGGCCTCGGCCGGGTTTTCCAGCGCCTTGCCCTCGGACGAGGTGTGCAGCAGGTTCGCATCGACGCTGAAGGGCGCTTCGCCGCGCTTGTCCTTGGCGATCGGAATCTGGTTCGTTTCGGCGAATTCGATCAGCTTGGTGCGCGAGGTCAGGTCCCATTCCCGCCACGGTGCGATCACCTTGATCGAAGGATCCAGCGCATAGGCCGAAAGTTCGAAGCGGACCTGGTCGTTGCCCTTGCCGGTCGCGCCATGCGCCACGGCATCGGCGCCGTGCTTGTGCGCCAGTTCGACCAGATGCTTTGAGATCAGCGGGCGCGCGATCGACGTGCCCAGCAGATAAAGGCCTTCATAGACCGCGTTGGCGCGGAACATCGGGAAGACGAAGTCGCGCACGAATTCCTCGCGCACGTCGACGATGTGGATGTTCTCGGGCTTGATCCCCAGAAGCTCGGCCTTGGCGCGCGCCGGCTCCAGTTCTTCGCCCTGGCCCAGGTCGGCGGTGAAGGTGATGACCTCGCAGCCGTATTCTGTCTGAAGCCATTTCAGGATGATCGAGGTGTCGAGCCCGCCCGAATAGGCAAGGACGACTTTCTTCGGCGCGTCGGTCATGCGGTTAACCCTCATAGGAATTTCGGCAGGGAATAGGCCCATTCGCCGCTTGTCACAAGGGGAAGGGGGAAATAACGATTGGCGAAAATCGGGGGGATCATGCAGGCGTTCCGCATTCTCAGACACGCGTTCCTGATGGTGGCACGACACCCTCGACAGGCGGTCACGATCTCGCTCGTGCCGACGCTGATCCAGACTGCAGCTTTTGCAATCTTCATCACCGTGCTTCCCAAGATGGTCGCGAGCAGCGCCGGGGCGGGCCGGTTCTGGCTTCTTGCCACGACCCTCGGGCTGGTTATCGGCTTCTGCACGATCTGGATCGCCGTCGGCTGGCACCGCTTCGTACTACTGGGAGAGGAGCCACGCTTTATTCCCGCGCGACGCGCGCGGTCAATCCTGAACTACGCGAAAACGGCGGTGATCACGGCCGTCTTTCTGAGCCTGGCGTTAATCCCATTGGCGATGGCGATTTTCGCCCTGATGCTGATTGTAAATCGCGACGCGCTGCCGACGGCGGCAATTCTGCTCGGCTTCTTGGGAAATTTTCTCTTTTGTATCTTGTTGCTGCGCCTTGGTGTCGCGCTTCCGGGGGCGGCGCTCGGCGACAGGACACCTATCGCGCGAAGCTGGGCCGCAACGGGCGGCAAGACCAGCACGCTCGCGATGATCACGCTCCCCTACATGCTGATGCAGTACGGACTTCAGCAGTTGCCGTTTGCCGAACACAACCATGCCTTCATTCAACAGAGTTGGCCGTGGCTGGGCGCACAGCTGATGGTCTATTGGTTGCTATGGATGTTCGCACTGTCCCTGCTCACCACCCTTTGGGGCCATTACGTCGAAGGCCGCGCCCTGACCTGAATCAACCCCGCTTGCCAAATCCGCCGTTTCGCGCCATTGGCGGGGCATGGAAAATTTTGCCGCCTCTGTCCGCCAGGCAGAGATCGCGCTGCGCGACCTCTTCGAGCCGACCCCGCTTCAGAAGAACGACCACCTCTCGGCGAAATACGGTGCCGAGATCTGGCTCAAACGCGAAGATCTGACCCCGGTGCGCAGCTACAAGCTGCGCGGGGCCTTCAACGCCATGCGCAAGGTCGCAAACGGCGCGCAGGGCCATTTCGTCTGTGCCAGCGCCGGGAACCATGCCCAAGGCATGGCCTTTGCCTGTCGCCATTTCGGCGCCAAAGGCACGATCTTCATGCCCGTCACCACGCCGAAGCAGAAGATCGACAAGACCCGCATCTTTGGCGGCGGCGCGGTCCAGATCGTGCTGACCGGCGACTATTTCGACCAGACGCTGGCCGCCGCACAGGAATTCTCGCGCGAACACGGGGCGACCTTCCTGTCGCCCTTCGACGATCCCGACATCATCGAGGGCCAGGCGACCGTCGGGCTGGAGATGCTGGAACAGCTTGGCGCAGCACCCGACATCGTGGTGCTGCCGGTGGGCGGGGGCGGTCTGTCCGCAGGCGTCACGCGGCTTCTGCAAGAGCTGTCGCCCGAAACCCGGCCCGAATTCGCCGAGCCGGAGGGCGGTTCCAGCCTGCAGGCGGCGTTGCAGGCGGGCGAACCGGTGACCCTGCCCGCGGTCGACAACTTTGTCGACGGCGCGGCCGTGGCCCGGATCGGCGCCCTGCCCTTTGCCCAGCTTGGGCAATTTGGGCCCGAACAGGTCCACCTGGCCCCCGAAGACCGCATCTGCGCCACCATGCTTGAGATGCTGAACATCGAAGGCATCGTGCTGGAACCCGCCGGTGCGCTCGCCGTGGACGTGCTGCGCGACATTCCCGATCTTGCCGGCAAGCGCGTGGTCTGCATCTGCTCCGGCGGGAACTTCGATTTCGAGCGCCTGCCCGAGGTCAAGGAGCGGGCTCAGCGCTTCTCGGGGCTGAAACGCTACTTCATCCTGCGGATGCCGCAGCGCCCCGGCGCATTGCGCGACTTCCTGCAGCTTCTGGGGCCGGACGATGACATCGCCCGTTTCGAGTACCTGAAAAAATCGGCGCGCAACTTCGGCTCGATCCTGATCGGGATCGAGACCACCTCGCCCGAGAACCTCGACCGCCTGCGCGAGCGGCTTGAGGGGGCGGGCATCGGCTATCGCGACATCACCCGCGATCCGGTCCTTGCGGAATTCCTGATCTGAACCCGCACGGGCCGCCATCGCGGCGGCCCGACCGGGCAAGATGATGAAAATGCCCGCCATTAATCGAAGCTTCAGCCCTTCGCGCCTAGAAGGGCTGCATGAGCGATACCAGATCCCCTGGCCCGCCGCGTGCGTGGCGCCTGATCCTGCTTGTCGGCGAAAGCCGCGCCGAACGGCGGGCACTGGCGGTGCAGCTGAGGCGCGCCGGCTATGACGTGATCGAGGCCGCCGACGCGGATGGGGCGATCGACCTGTGCCGCGCCCGCGCGCCCGAGATCGTGATCTCGGACTGGATGGCGCCGGGTCGCGCCGGGCTGGATCTGTGCCGCCGCTTTCGCGCGCTGCCCAGCGAGCGCTATGGCTATTTCATCCTGCTGACCTCGCGCCATGACAAGGCCGACGTGGCCGAAGGGCTGGGCGCGGGCGCGGACGATTTCCTGACCAAGCCGGTTTCCGGGGCCGAACTGCTTGCCCGGCTTTCTGCGGCCGAGCGTATCCTGCGGGTCGAGGAAAGCCTGCGCATGGCGAATACCCAGCTGAAGGAAACGCTTGCCTGCCTGCGCGACAAGGAGGCCGCGCTGGAGCGCGACCTGCGCGAGGCACATCGCCTGCAGCAAGGGCTGGTGCGCGAACGCAATGGCCAGTTCGGCAGCTTCAATCTGTCGCTGCTGATGCGGCCCGCCGGGCATGTCGGCGGCGATCTCGTAGGCTTCTTTCCGGTCGATCGGCGGCGGGTCGGGTTCTTTGCGCTGGACGTGTCCGGGCATGGGGTCGCGGCGGCACTTCTCAGTGCGCGCCTGGCTGCCCTTTTGTCGGGAGAGCCGGAACACAATATCGCGATGCGATCCTCGGACCTGCCGGGGGGCGAGCCGCGCAGCCCGGCCGAGATCCTGCGCCACCTGAACGGGCTGATGCTGTCCGAGCTGCGGACCGATTCCTATTTCACCATGGTCTATGCCGATCTTGAGATCGCAAGCGGCAGGGTGCGGCTGGTTCAGGCCGGCCACCCCCATCCCGTCCTGCAGCGCGCGAATGGCCGGATCGAGCTGATCGGACAGGGCGGCTTTCCGGTGGGTGTCTTCCCCAATGCCGAGTTCGAGGAAATCTCGGTGCAACTGGATCCCGGAGACCGGCTTTTCATCAGCTCGGATGGTCTGATCGATTCCGAGAACGCGCGCGGAGAGCCGCTGGGCGATGACGGGCTGCAAGCGATCCTGCGCACGAACGCGGTCCTGCGCGGGAACGCGCTTCTGGAATCGATCTGCTGGTCGGCCGCGAATTACAGCGGCGGGGTGCGCAGCGACGACATCTCGGCCGTGCTGGTCGAACATCTGGGCCGCAGCGGCTGGCTGGGCTCAGCGGTCCCGGATCTGCTTCAATAGCGCGTGTGCGAATGCGCGCGACCCCGGATCGGCCAGGATCCCCTCAAGCCTGTCCAACGGCACCCAATGCGCCTCGTGGCCCTTTTCCGACGGGGGGCCAAGACGACGGATCGGACGTGCCAGCCAGACCGAGCAGATCTTTTCGGCCCAGAAATCGTAATCCGGCATGAAGCAATACCGGCGATAGGTGCCAAGCCGTCGCGGGGTGCCGATTGTCCAGCCGGTTTCCTCGTAAACCTCGCGATGCAGGGCCGCGATGGCCGATTCGCCCGGATCGATTCCACCCCCGGGCAACTGGAACTCGCAATCCGGCGCCAACTGGAACGTGACCAGCGCCGAGCCGTCTCGGATCAGCAGCGCATAGGCTCCATGACGCTGCCGATAAGGATGGCGGCCGGGTGGTGGTCCGAAAACGGGGATCATGGGCAAGCCTGTGATGAGCGTGGAAGCCAGCGCCACGCCGAGGGGCAGATGCCCAGGACATCACGACAGGTCAAAACAAGAAAAAACCCCCGGAAACACGAAGTTTCCGAGGGTTTTTCACATGGTGCCCAGGAGAGGACTCGAACCTCCACGCCTTGCGGCACACGGACCTGAACCGTGCGCGTCTACCAATTCCGCCACCTGGGCAGGTGGTGTGGAGGGGTCTCTAAAGGGAGTGGCGGGAGGCGTCAATGGCATTCGATAAGTTTTTTCATCGGAGCCGATTTTTTTTCTTTGAGCGCCCCTGAAGCCCCCTTCGCGCCCCTTCCCCGCCGCCCCGGGGATCGCACGGCTTGCCGCTTGGCCCCGGCTTGGGTAATGAGCGGGAAAGCACGCCATCAAGGCACGCCTAGAAGGAGCGAGAGCCATGTCCGCAGCCAAGCTTGTCACCATTTATGGCGGGTCCGGTTTCCTTGGCCGGCAAATCGCACGCGCACTGGCCTCGCAAGGTTGGCGCGTCCGGGTCGCTGTGCGCCGTCCAAACGAAGCGGGGATCGTCCGCACCTATGGTGCCCCCGGCCAGATCGAGCCTGTGCCCTGCAACGTCCGCGACGACCTGTCGGTCTCGGCCTGCATGGCCGATGCGGATGCGGTCATCAACTGCGTCGGGATCATGGCGAACCGGGACCGCAACACCTTTGGCGCGGTCCACGAAGAAGCCGCGGGCCGCATCGCCCGCATCTCGGCCGAGCGCGGGGTCGCGCGGCTGGTCCATGTATCTGCCCTGGGCGCGAACCCGGAATCGGACAGCCTTTATGCCACGTCCAAGGCACGGGGCGAGGCCGAGGTGCTGAAGCACCGGCCCGACGCCATGATCCTGCGCCCCTCGGTCATCTTTGGGTCCGACGACAAGTTCTATAACCGCATTGCGGCCGCCACGCGGCTGGGACCGGTGATGCCGCTGCCGGGCGCCAATGCAAAGCTGCAGCCGGTCTATGTCCTCGACGTTGCCCGCGCCGCTGCGATGGGCGCGACCGGAGCAGCAGAGCCGGGCATCTATGAGCTGGCCGGACCCGAAGTTGTCACCATGCGCGAGCTGGTAGGCCAGATCCTGACGGCGACCGACCGCCGCCGCGTCGTCATCGGCCTGCCGAACTGGGTATCGGGCGCAATCGCCGCCGTCATGAACGGGATCGAGAAGATCAGCGGCGGGCTGATTGCCAACCGCTTCATGACGCCTGACCAGTTGCGTCTGCTGAAACATCCCAATGTCGCCTCGGGCACCGCACGTGGCTTTGCCGACCTGGGAATCGAGCCGACGGCCGCGCCTGCGGTGATCGGCGAATACCTGTGGCGCTTCCGTCCCTCGGGACAATACGAGGCGATGACCGCGACCGCGAAGAACCTGCGCCGGAGCTGATGGAACATAACACGATCGTCGCCGCCCTGCTCGGTCTGCTGGAAGGGCTGACCGAGTTCATTCCCGTATCGTCCACCGGACACGTGCTTCTGGCCGGACATTTCCTGGGTTTCAATTCACCCGGACGGGCCTTCGAGGTGCTGATCCAGCTGGGGGCGATCCTTGCGATCCTCAGCGTCTATGCGGGTCGGTTGTGGCGGATCTTTTCGACCGCGCCGCACGATCCCCGCGCCCGGCGCTTCATCCTGTCGGTGCTGATCGCCTTCCTGCCCGCAGTCGTCATCGGCGTCATGGCCCATGACATCATCAAGACCGTGCTGTTCGAAACCCCGATCCTGATCGCCTCGATGCTGATCCTGGGGGGCGTAGTCCTGCTTTTCGTCGATCGCATGGCCAAAACGCCCCGCTATCACGCGGCCGAGGACATTCCGCTGGGCCGTGCGCTGGGGATCGGGCTGATCCAGTGCCTTGCGATGGTGCCGGGGGTCTCGCGCTCGGGCGCGACGATTACGGGCGCATTGCTTTTGGGCGCGGACAAGCGATCCGCCGCCGAATTCAGCTTCTTCCTGTCCATGCCGACGATGCTGGGGGCTTTTGTCTTTGATCTCTACAAGAATCGGGACATCCTTGACGCTGCCTCGGCCGGGAACATCGTCATCGGCTTCGTCTGCGCCTTTCTGTCGGCGCTGGTCGTGGCGCGGGGACTGCTGAACTATGTCTCGATGCATGGATATGCGGTCTTCGCCTGGTGGCGAATCATCGTTGGCGGCCTTGCCTTGTTGGCCTTGTCGCTTGGTTGGTAAACTATACTGACCTATTTTCGACCGCCGCGGGCCAGATTTCAGGCTCGCGGGCCGGAAAATCGACAAATAGGTAAACTGTGCTGACTTTTATTTGGTTTCGCGCTGGCATATCAGGCTTTCACTAGCTTGCTATTTCGGGGGATGCGCAGCCATGGCCACGCAAAAGATGCTCAAGTTCGTCACCATCGGGCGCGAAATGCCCGAAAAGCGTGATGCCGCCACCCGATCCGAGGATTTCCACGAGATCTATCGCGAGTTCGCCGATGCAAAGGCGAAGGAACAGGCCAGCCGCTGCAGCCAGTGCGGCGTCCCCTATTGCCAGTCGCATTGCCCGCTGCACAACAACATCCCGGACTGGCTGCGCCTGACCGCAGAGGGGCGCACCCAGGAAGCCTATCTGCGCAGCCAGGAAACCAACACCTTCCCCGAGATCTGCGGCCGCATCTGCCCGCAGGATCGCCTGTGCGAAGGAAATTGCGTGATCGAGCAGTCGGGCCACGGCACCGTCACCATCGGCGCGATCGAGAAATACATCACCGACACTGCATGGGAGGAAGGCTGGGTCCAGTCCATCGTTCCCGCGGTCGAGCGGCCGGAATCCATCGGCATCATCGGCGCGGGGCCCGGCGGTCTTGCCGCAGCCGATCGCCTGCGTCGCATGGGCTATCAGGTCACCGTCTATGACCGTCACGACCGCGCGGGCGGGCTGCTGATCTATGGCATCCCCGGCTTCAAACTGGAAAAGGAAGTCGTCGAGCGCCGCAACAAGCTGCTGGCGGATGGCGGGGTGGAATTTGTCCTGAACGCCAATGTCGGCGAGGATATCAGCTTCGACGCGATCCGCGGCAAGCACGATGCGGTGCTGATCGCGACCGGTGTCTACAAGACGCGGGATCTGGATATCGACAATGCCCATGCCCGCGGCGTCGTGCGCGCGCTGGATTACCTGACTGCTTCGAACCGGGTCGATCTGGGCGACGAGATTCCCGACTATGAGGATGGCGAGCTGAACGCCAAGGGCAAGCGAGTCGTCGTCATCGGCGGCGGCGATACCGCGATGGACTGCGTGCGCACCGCGATCCGTCAGGGCGCGCAATCGGTCAAATGCCTGTATCGCCGCGACCGTGCGAACATGCCGGGCAGCCAGCGCGAGGTCCAGAACGCCGAAGAAGAAGGCGTCGAATTCGTCTGGCTGTCGGCCCCCGGCTCGTTCAGCGGCCATGTCACCGGCGAGGCGATGGAGGCGCAAGAGCGCGACGTCGACGAAACCGGCGACATCCCGACCATCAGCTCGGTCCGCATCCAGAAGATGCGTCTGGGCGCACCCGACGTCAGCGGTCGCCAGTCGCCCGAACTGATCGATGGCGCGGATTACGACGAACCCGCAGACCTGGTCATCAAGGCCCTGGGCTTCGAACCCGAGGAACTGCCGCGGCTTTGGGGCGTGGACGGGCTGGAAGTGACCCGCTGGGGCACGATCAAGGCCGATTTCCAGACTCACCAGACCAGCCTGCCGGGCGTCTTCGCCGTCGGCGACATCGTCCGCGGCGCCAGCCTTGTCGTCTGGGCGATCCGCGACGGTCGCGAAGCGGCCGACAGCATCGTGGGCTACCTTTCGGGCGCGGCGCGCGTCGCTGCCGAATAGGAGAGCGTGAAGATGGTGCACATGGCAGATACCGCCTGTTCACCGCGCGCAGATCGGCGGCAGGCCTTGCATGCTGCGCGCGGTCGGATGCTTTCCGGGGCAATGGCAGTCTTGCTGACCCTTCCCGCCCTGCCTGCCCTGGCGGCGAATTTCGCACCTCCGGACGGGTGTCGGCTGGAAGTGACGGTGCAGAACCGCGGCTGTACCGTTTCGCAGCATTACCGCTGCAGCGGGGACGCGCCCGGGGATCAGTGGGTCGTCTATTTCACGCCCGAGGGCGCGACCTATCAGTCGCGCATCGACCGCGAGACGCGCTGGATGGAAAGCACCGACCTTCGCACCGGTCTGGTGGACACGCTTGAGGATGGGGCCAAGGACGATGCCTCGTTTTCGGGGCTGCTGGCGACAGGGTCGGATGATTTCGACTTCTGGACGCGCTCGAACAGTGGCGAGCGGCTGCATCATGTCGGCCGCGACGAGTTGACGGGTGAAAAGATCAGCATCGACGGCGTCGAGCTGGAGCGGACCCGCTTTCACCTGACGACCTACAGCGAATCCGGCGACGTGCTGATCGAACGCGAGGGGCAGCAGTTCATCAGCCGGGCGCAGGGACGTTTCTATGGCGGCGTCGAGACATCCAGCGACTGGACCGGCGCCAGCGAGAACTCGAATGACAGTCCGGTCAGGTTTTCCTTTCCGGGACAGCCCGGATTTGGCTCGACCAAGCCGGAATATGATTGCGACCTGCAGATGGTCCGGGGGCAAAGGCCCGACCTGCTGAGGCAGCTTATGAACTTGAAGGAGGCACGGACGTGATGGACTGGGAACAGAAGGAACAGGCCCGCCGCGACTGGATGGCGGAGAATTCGCTTTACCGTGCCGAGGACGAGCATTCGTCCTGCGGCGTCGGCCTGGTGGTGAACCTGGATGGCAAGGCCAGCCGCAAGGTGGTCGAAAGCGGGATCAGCGCGCTGAAGGCGATCTGGCATCGCGGCGCGGTGGACGCGGACGGCAAGACCGGCGACGGCGCGGGCATCCATGTCCAGATCCCGGTCCCCTTCTTCTATGACCAGGTCCGCCGCACCGGGCACGAACCGGACCAGTCGAAGCTGATCGCCGTAGGCCAGTGCTTCCTGCCCCGCACCAATTTCGCGCAGCAGGAATCCTGCCGGACCATCGTCGAATCCGAAGTCCTGCGCATGGGCCATTACATCTATGGCTGGCGCCACGTCCCGGTGAACACCTCGGTGCTGGGCGAAAAGGCCAACGCGACGCGCCCCGAGATCGAGCAGATCCTGATCCGCTGCGAAAAGGACATCGATCAGGAGCAGTTCGAGCGCGAGCTGTACATCATCCGCCGCCGGATCGAGAAGGCGGCCATCGCCGCGCAGATCGCCGGCCTGTACTTCGCGTCGCTGTCCTGCCGCTCGATCATCTACAAGGGCATGATGCTGGCCGAGCAGGTCGCGGAGTTCTATCCCGACCTGAAGGACGAGCGTTTCGAGAGCGCATTCGCGATCTATCACCAGCGCTATTCGACCAACACCTTCCCGCAATGGTGGCTGGCACAGCCCTTCCGCATGCTGGCCCACAACGGCGAGATCAACACGCTGAAGGGCAACTCGAACTGGATGCGCAGCCATGAGATCCGCATGGCGTCGCGCACCTTTGGCGAGATGGCCGAGGACATCAAGCCGATCATCCCGGCCGGCTCGTCCGACTCGGCAGCGCTGGACGCCGTGTTCGAGGTCATGGTGCGTTCGGGCCGTTCGGCCCCGATGACCAAGACCATGCTGGTGCCCGAAGCCTGGTCCAAGGCAACGACCGACATGCCCAAGGTCTGGGCCGACATGTATGCCTATTGCAACGCCGTCATGGAGCCGTGGGACGGCCCGGCCGCGCTGGCCATGACCGATGGCCGCTGGGTTTGCGGTGGTCTGGACCGGAACGGGCTGCGCCCGCTGCGTTACGTCATCACCGGTGACAACCTGCTGATTGCCGGTTCGGAAGCGGGCATGGTCCCGATCAACGAAACCTCGGTGCGTGAAAAAGGCGCGCTGGGTCCGGGCCAGATGATCGCAGTCGACATGAAGGAAGGCCGTCTTTACCACGACCGCGCCATCAAGGATCGTCTGGCCAACAGCCAGCCGTTTGGCGAGTGGCTGGAAAAGGTCGTCGAGCTGTCCGAGGTCATGAAGGAACTGCCCGAACAGGTGGTTTACGATGGCGAGGCGCTGCGCCGCCGCCAGATCGCGGCTGGCTATACGATCGAAGAAATCGAAACGATGCTGACCCCCATGGCCGAAGACGGCAAGGAGGCGCTGGCGTCTATGGGCGACGACACCCCGCCCGCGGTCCTGTCGGGCCAGTATCGCCCGATGTCGCACTTCTTCCGCCAGAACTTCAGCCAGGTCACCAACCCGCCGATCGACTCCCTGCGCGAAACCCGCGTGATGTCGCTGAAGACGCGCTTCGGTAACCTCAAGAACGTGCTGGACGAATCCTCGGCTCAGACCGAAATCCTGGTGCTGGAAAGCCCCTTCGTCGCCAACGCCGAATTTGCCGAAATGGCGAAGATGTTCGGCGATGCGGTGACGCAGATCGACTGCACCTTTGCCGACGGCGCGGGCCCCGAAGCCATGGGCGAGGCACTGGCGCGCATCCGCGCCGAGGCCGAGGACGCCGTGCGTTCCGGTGCAGGCCACCTGGTCCTGACCGACGAGACGCTTGGCCCCAATCGCATCGGCCTGCCGATGATCCTGGCGACCAGCGCAATCCACAGCTGGCTGACCCGCAAGGGGCTGCGCACCTTCTGTTCGCTGAACGTGCGTTCGGCCGAATGCATCGACCCGCATTATTTCGCGGTGCTGATCGGCTGCGGCGCGACCACGGTGAACCCCTATCTCGCGCAGGACACCATTGCCGACCGGATCGAGCGCGGCCTGCTGACCGGCAGCCTGATCGACAACATGCGCAACTATCGCGATGCGATCGATGCGGGCCTGCTGAAGATCATGGCGAAGATGGGGATCTCGGTCCTTTCGTCCTATCGTGGCGGCCTGAACTTCGAGGCGGTCGGCCTGTCCCGCGCGATGGTCGCGGAATATTTCCCCGGCATGCAGTCGCGGATTTCCGGCATGGGTCTGCACGGCCTGCAAGCCAAGCTTGAGGATATCCACGCCAAGGGCTTCGACGCGGAGACCACCGACCTGCTGCCGGTCGGCGGCTTCTACAAGGCGCGCCGCTCGGGCGAAAAGCACGCTTGGGAAGCCAACACCATGCGCCTGCTTCAACTCGCCTGCGAAAAGGCGTCCTATGACGTCTGGAAGAAGTTCACCGCGACCATGCGGGCGAACCCGCCGATCCATCTGCGCGACCTTCTGGACATCAAGGCGCTTGGCAAGCCGGTGCCGCTGGAAGAGGTCGAATCGATCACCTCGATCCGCAAGCGCTTCGTGACGCCGGGCATGTCGCTGGGGGCCTTGTCGCCCGAGGCGCACATGACCCTGAACATCGCCATGAACCGGATCGGCGCGAAATCCGACAGTGGCGAAGGTGGCGAGGATCCGGCCCACAGCCATCCGCTGCCGAATGGCGACAACCCCTGCGCCAAGATCAAACAGGTCGCCTCGGGCCGTTTCGGTGTCACCGCCGAATACCTGAACGCCTGCGAAGAGCTGGAGATCAAGGTCGCCCAGGGCGCGAAACCCGGCGAGGGTGGCCAGCTGCCCGGCATGAAGGTCACCGACCTGATCGCGCGGCTGCGGCATTCGACCAAGGGTGTGACCCTGATCAGCCCGCCGCCGCACCACGACATCTATTCGATCGAGGATCTGGCGCAGCTCATCTATGACCTGAAGCAGATCAACCCGCGCGCCAAGATCACCGTGAAGCTGGTGGCATCCAGCGGCGTCGGCACGATCGCGGCGGGTGTGGCCAAGGCGAAAGCCGACGTGATCCTGATCTCGGGGCACAATGGCGGCACCGGGGCCAGCCCCGCGACCTCGATCAAATATGCCGGTCTTCCGTGGGAGATGGGCCTGACCGAGGCGCATCAGGTTCTGGCGATGAACCGTCTGCGCGACCGCGTCACCCTGCGCACCGACGGTGGTCTGCGCACCGGCCGCGACATCGTCATGGCAGCGATGATGGGGGCCGAGGAATATGGCATCGGCACCGCCGCCCTGATCGCGATGGGCTGCATCATGGTCCGCCAGTGCCAGTCGAACACCTGCCCGGTGGGCGTCTGCACCCAGGACGAAAAGCTGCGCGCCATGTTCAACGGCTCGGCTGACAAGGTGGTGAACCTCATCACCTTCTACGCCACCGAAGTCCGCGAGATCCTGGCCAGCATCGGCGCCCGTTCGCTGGACGAGATCATTGGCCGTGCGGACCTGCTGACGCAGGTCAGCCGTGGCGACAAGTCGCTGGATGACCTCGACCTGAACCCGCTGCTGATCACCGTCGATGGCTCGGACAAGATCGTCTACGACCGCTCGAAACCGCGTAACGCGGTTCCGGACACGCTGGACGCCGAGATCATCCGCGATGCCAGCCGCTTCTTCTCGGATGGCGAGAAGATGCAGCTGTCCTATGCGGTGCGGAACACCCTGCGGACGGTCGGCACGCGGACCTCGTCGATGATCGTGCAGACCTTCGGCATGCGCAACAACCTGCAACCCGACCACCTGACCGTTCGCCTGACCGGTTCGGCAGGCCAGTCGCTGGGCGCATTCGCGGCGCCAGGCCTGAAGATCGAGGTTTCGGGCGATGCGAACGACTATGTCGGCAAGGGCCTGTCGGGCGGCACCATCGTCGTGCGTCCCCCGATGGCAAGCCCGCTGGTCGCGGCCGACAACACCATAATTGGGAACACCGTGCTTTACGGCGCGACCGACGGTCACCTGTTCGCGGCCGGCCGCGCGGGCGAGCGCTTCGGCGTCCGCAACTCGGGTGCGAAGGTGGTGATCGAGGGCTGCGGCAGCAACGGTTGCGAATACATGACCGGCGGCGTCGCCGTGATCCTGGGCCGCATCGGTGCCAACTTCGGCGCGGGCATGACCGGGGGCATGGCCTATCTTTACGACCCCGAAGGCGTGGCCCGCGACTATATCAACGCCGAGACCTTGATCCTATGCCCCGTCACCCAGCCCCATTGGGAAGACGAGGTGAAAGGCCTGGTCGAGCGCCATTTCCGCGAGACCGGCTCGTTCCGCGCGGGCGAGATCCTGCAGAACTGGGCCGAGGAAAAGGCCAACTTCCTGCAAGTTTGCCCGAAAGAAATGCTCGCCCACCTGAAACATCCCATCGCGGATGTGGAGGATCTGGCAGCAGTGCCGGCAGAGTGAATGAAGCGGGGGCCGAAAGGCCCCCGTTTTCTACTTCCCGATGGACGGCGGGATTGAGCCCTTACCGGACGTTGAGGTTGCTCGATCATCCTGCTCATGAGCAGTGTTTCATCAACCTGTCCAGTTCCGGTAAGGGCGTAGCTTAAAGCCTCTTCATCATCAGAATGTAGGTATCGCCCAAAACGGGGTAATTTTCGATTTGCCCGATAACTTCAAAGCCTTGCTTGCGGTAGAAATCTGGCGCGCTGGCCAGAGTCGTGTCGACAAACATCATTTGTACCGATTTGGAGCGAGCATCCTGCTCCAAATGTTTGATTAACAGCCCACCGATATTCTGACCACGCTGCCATTTCTCGACAAAAAGAAAGTCTATGCGGATGGAATTGGTCAAATCGTCATAAGTGGCTAGCAGGCGCCCGACAGTGCTTCCTGAGTTATGGGCTTCAAGACTGACCTGCCCATTTACTTCTTGATAAGCAGTAGGGAATTCGGGTGCCGTTTCACCCGCCACTTCAAGAGCTTCTGCGTAATAATGCTCCAGCCCTTGAAGAGCAGCTTCTTTGTTAGCTTCGTAAGATGTGTGCAGGATCTGCATCATTGACCTCTAATCAGACATTTAGGGTCTTAGGTGGCTTTGCCGCCCTCGTTCACACTGATCAAAATTGAACAGGATGCTGTAAACGGATCTCTGAGCTAACGCTCCAAGTGTGAAACTGCAAGGGGCGAGCGGGAGCTTCGGCCGCAGCTCTGCCCCCTCACTGCCGATGGATGCGCCGTTTTCGTCCCGTCCAGGGCTGGTCGTCGCGGCGTTCCACCCAAGGGGCTATTTCGACGCGCTGGAAATCGCTGGCGGCATAGCCGTGGGTTTCCCAGTCGGCCATCACCTCCTCGGGCGGGCGGCGGGTGCGGTAGGTCAGGCGGTCATCGGACCAGACGGCGGTTTCCGCCTCGGCGGGGGTGAGGATCACGGACACTATACCTCGGCGTATTGCAGGGTTCAGGTCGAAGGTCGGACCGAATGTGATCGAAATTCGCAAGTTCGCTTTCCCTGTTCTGGCGATGAACGAGCTGCTGCCCCTTGGTCGTCTGTCTTCAGCGGGTTCATTGTGCAGGATAAGGAAAGGACAGCAAAGCCCGCAAACCGCCAGTCGCCCGTGCTTTCTTGCGGAACCGGGTGGTTGGCGTCTCCGACGATCCCCGCTAAAACGCCCTTCCACAGATTCGAACAGGGAAGCGCAGATGTCCGCGACCGAGAGAATCGCAATCGGCAGCATTTTCGTCGGCCTGCTGGTCCTGGGTCTCAAGGCTTTGTCCTGGTGGCTGACGGGCTCGGTCGCGCTGCTGTCGGATGCGCTTGAAAGCACGGTGAACGTGGCGACCGCGGTCGCCGCGCTGATCGCCATTCGCGTCGCGGCGAAACCAGCCGACCGGGGCCACCCCTATGGCCACCACAAGGCCGAATTCTTCAGCGCCGTGCTGGAAGGCGTCATGATCATCGTCGCGGCGCTGCTGATCCTGCGCGAGGCGTGGCACGGATTCCTGAATCCGCGCGTGCTCGACGCACCGCTAGGCGGGTTGCTGATCAACGTCGTCGCAAGCTGCATCAACGGCTGGTGGTGCTGGGTGCTGATCCGGGGTGGCAGGCGCCATCGCTCGCCCGCGCTGGTCGCGGATGGGCATCACCTGCTGTCGGACGTGATTTCGTCAGGCGGCGTGGTCGTCGGCGTTGCGCTGGCGGTGCTGACGGGCTGGTCGGTGCTTGATCCCGCGCTGGCGGCGCTGGTCGCACTGAACATCCTTTGGTCGGGCTGGCGGGTCATGGCCTCGTCCCTCTCCGGTCTGATGGACGAAGCCGTGTCCGAAGAAACGCTTGATACGATCCGCAGCACCATCTCGGACCACGCGACCGGCGCGATCGAGGCGCATGACCTGCGGACCCGCCATGCCGGGCCGAAGACCTTCATCGACTTTCACCTGGTGGTCGAGGGACAGACCACGGTCGAGCAGGCGCATGACATTTGCGACCGCGTCGAACAGGCGCTTCGCGCGCATCTGCCGGGGGCGCAGATCACGATTCACGTGGAACCGGAACACAAGGCCAAGCACTCGGGCGTGCTGGTGATCTGACGGCGATATTGCACGGCGCGAGCCTTGCTGTCACATTCCACACAGGGATGTGAGGAAGCCGCAATGAACCTGATCCGGGGGTCGGTCCGACCCCTGCCCGCCTGCCGATGCGCCTGACGCTGCCCGGGTCCCGTCAGGGCAAGGGCAATCGTATCCTGCCCTCCGCCGCCATCGCCGCGCTGCTGGCATTGATCCTGTGGCTTGGCGGACAGCTTGCCCTTCAGCAGTCGCTGGCCGCTGGCCAAAGCCGCGCTGCGAATGCGCTGCGCCTGACCGTGAACGCGCTGCAGGCCGATCTTTCGCGATACGAGGTCGTGCCGCAACTGGTGGGCGATCTGGACCTGATCCAGAAACTTGCCGCCTCGCCCAACGATGCGGCGCTGCGCCGGCAGACAAACCTGTGGCTGGCCGAGCAGAACGCCACGGTCGAGGCCTCGGACATCTACCTGATCCTGCCGAACGGAGAGACGATCGCCCATTCGACCTATCGGGGTCCGCAAAGTTTCATCGGCCAGAATTTCAGCTATCGCCCCTATTTCATCGACGCGATGGCCGGGCACCCGGCGCGGTTCTATGGGGTCGGGACGACGTCGGGGGTCAGGGGCTATTACTTCTCGGCTCCGGTCAGGAACGATGCAGGCCGGATCATGGCCGTCGTCGCGGTCAAGATCGGCGTCGACCGGATCGAACGGTCCTGGCAAGGCGGCGAATTTCGCGTGCTGGTCACCGACCCGGACGGCACCGTCTTCCTGTCCTCACAGCCCGGCTGGCTTTACCACAGCCTTCTTCCCCTGACCCCCGAACGCACCGCCCGCAGCGCCGCCGTTCGCCGCTATGCCGAGACGCCGGTAACGGAATTCGCGCTGGAGCGGCTGGTCCTGCATGGGGTTCCGTTGTTGCGGCTTCCCGACGGCGCGGGTCGCAGGGAATATGTCGTCGCCTCGGACCAGATGCCCGAGGCGGGATGGACCGTACATGTGCTGCTGGACAGCGCGAACCTGCGGGCCGAGGCACGTTTTGCCGTGCTTGGCCTTGTGCTGCTGCTATCTGCCGCCGGTTTCGGTGCGCTGATGTGGCGCCAGCGTCGTGCCCAGACCGCCGAGAGGCTGGCGATGGAGCGTTTCGCCCATGCCGAGCTTGAGCGCCGCGTGATCGAACGCACGGCCGCGCTGGCCCGTGCCAACACCCAGCTGGAGCAGGAGATCGCCGAGCGTCGCGCGACCGAGGCCGAGTTGCGGGCGGCTCAGGCCAGCCTTGTCCAGGTCGGAAAGCTGGCGGCGCTGGGGCAGATGTCCGCCTCGCTCTCGCATGAAATCAACCAGCCGTTGGCCGCGGCGCGGAACTATGCCGACAGCGCCGCCATCCTGATCGAGCGCGGCGATTATGCGCGGGCGCGGGACAATATCGGCCAGATCCTGTCGCTGGTCGACCGGATGGCGGCCATCGGCAAGCATCTGCGGCAGGCGGCGCGAAAGCCCGACGACGTGCTGGGGGCGGTGTCGCTGCCCGCGCTGCTGGATGAAACCCGCACCATCGTCGCCGCCCGATTGGCGGCAAGCGGCGCCACGCTTGAAATTGATGTGCCCCCCGACCTTCCGGCCCTGCGCGCCGGTCCGACGCGATTGCAGCAGGTGCTGGTCAACCTGGTCTCGAACGCCGCAGACGCGGCCGAGACCGCGACCGACCGGCGCATCACCCTGTCGGGCCGGCTCGAAGGCGAGGTGATCGCCATTCGCGTCCGCGATCGCGGTGCGGGCATTCCCGAAGCGATTGCCGGGCGGATCTTCGACCCGTTCTTCACGACCAAGGGCGTCGGCGCGGGACTGGGGCTGGGGCTGTCGATCACAGCCAATATCGTGCGCGACTTCGGCGGAGAGATTTCCTGCCGCAACGCCCAGCCGGGTGCCGAGTTCTGCGTCCGGCTGCATGTCGCCACCTCTTCCGGGGTCGCGGCATGAGCGGGCTGGCGCGGGTTCTTCTGGTCGATGACGACCCGCAGATGCGCAGCTCAACCACGCAGGCGCTGGAACTGGCGGGCTTCGATGTCGAGCCGCTGGGATCGGGGGACGAGGCGCTGGCCTTGGCGGGGCCGGGATTTTCCGGCGTCGTCGTCAGCGACATCCGAATGCCCGGCATGGATGGCATGACGCTGCTTGGTCGGTTGCACGAGGTCGATCCCGAAATTCCGGTCATCCTTGTCACCGGCCATGCCGAGGTGCCCCTTGCGGTCGAAGCGATCCGGGGCGGCGCCTATGACTTCATCGAAAAGCCCTTTGTCGTTCAGGATCTGGCAACGGTCATCCGTCGTGCTGCCGAACATCGTGGTCTTGTGCTGGAGAACCGCCGCCTGCGCGCCGTCGCCGGCAAGCGCGACGACGTCGAGGCCCGCCTGCCCGGTCGCACCCAGGTCATGGTCGATCTGCGATACCGACTGCGCGCCATCGGCGCTTCGGACGCGGATACGCTGATCATCGGCCCGACCGGCGCGGGCAAAGAGGTGGTGGCGCGCGCATTGCACGACATCTCGGCCCGTGCCGGGCGGCCCTTCATCGCCATCAACTGCGCCGCCCTGCCCGAAGCGCTGATCGAATCCGAGCTGTTCGGTCACGAGGCCGGGGCCTTTCCCGGCGCATTGCGCCCGCGCTATGGCAAGTTCGAACATGCCCGCGGCGGCACGGTCCTGCTGGACGAGATCGGCTCGATGCCGCCCGAAATGCAGGCAAAGCTGCTGCGTGTCCTGCAGGAACGCGTCATCACCCGCCTTGGCTCGAACGACCCGGTGCCGCTGGACGTCCGCTTCATTGCAATCAGCAAGACCGACCTGACCGGGGCCGTCGCACGCGGCGAATTCCGCGAGGATCTGTTCTGGCGGCTGAATGTCGCGGTCCTGCATGTCCCCCCGCTTGCGGCACGACGCGAGGACATCCCCTTGCTGTTCCTGCAACTGGTCAGGGAATCTGCCGCCCGGCACAACATCCCCGAGCGCGAAGCCCCGGCCGCCTTCCTGTCCGGTCTTGCGGCACGGGACTGGCCGGGAAACGTGCGCGAGCTGCGCAATCTGGCCGAACGGTTCGTGCTGGGGCTGGAGGGGGCAGAACTTGGCCCAGATCCGGGTGCGAAGCTGTCCGACCGTGTCGCCAGTTTCGAACGCAGCCTGATCGCCGGCGCCATTGCCGCGCATGGTGGCAGGCTGCGCCCAGTCTATGAAACGCTCGGGATTTCCCGCAAGACGCTTTACGAGAAGATGCAGAAATACGCGCTGGACCGGCGTCTGATCCTTGACCCCGGAAACGACGGGCCGGGTTGACCCGATGATGGGTGGAAATCCACCCCTCTCAATCCCGTGATGTCACCTTTTTCACCCATTCCATATGCGCCGCCCGCCAATTCCGGCCGGTGACCGTGCTTTGCATTTGGCGATGCACCCGCGTCGCCCCCAGTCTGACCCAAGCGGCGGCACGATGAGGAGTCCGCCGAACCTGCATTCCTTGGGAGGGGAAGATGGCAATCTCGAAACTTCTCGGTGCGATCTGCGCCGTGACCATGCTGACCGCGCCGGCTTTCGCCGAGGGCTATCCCGACCGCCAGATCACCATGGTCGTGCCATTTTCGGCCGGCGGTCCCACCGATACCGTCGCCCGGCTGGTGGCCGAGCGCATGTCGGCAGACCTTGGCCAACAGATCGTCGTGGAAAACGTCGGCGGCGCTGGCGGCACGCTGGGCGCGGGCCAGGTCGCCAAGGCTGAACCCGACGGCTATACGATCCTGCTGCACCATATCGGCATGGCGACTTCGGCCACGCTGTATCGCAACCTCGCCTATGACACGCTGAACGCCTTTGAATATGTGGGCCTCGTGACCGAGGTGCCGATGGTCGTCGTCGCGCGCAAGGATCTTGAGCCCACCGATTTCAAGGGCTTCATGGATTACGTCAAGGCCAATGGCGACAAACTGACGCTGGCGAATGCCGGGATCGGGGCGGCCTCGCACCTGTGCGGCATGCTGCTGATGCAGGCGCTGGACACGCCGCTGGTCACCGTTCCCTACAAGGGGACCGGCCCGGCGATGACCGACCTTCTGGGCGGTCAGGTCGATATCATGTGCGACCAGACGACCAACACCACCCAGCAGATTCAGGGCGGCACGATCAAGGCTTATGCCGTCACTACGCCCGAACGGCTGCCGCTGTTCCCCGACCTGCCCACGGCCAAGGAATCGGGGCTTGAGAATCTTCAGGTCGGCATCTGGCATGGCATCTATACCCCCAAGGGCACCCCGGCCGAGGTGAATGAGCGCCTGTCGAAGTCGCTGCAGACCGCGCTGGCGGATGAAGGCGTCGTCAAGGCCATGGCCGATCTCGGGACCGCGCCCTCGCCCGCCGAGGATGCAACCCCCGCCGCGCTGAAAGCGAAACTCGAATCCGAGATTGCGCGCTGGAAACCGGTGATCGACGCCGCCGGCGTCTATGCCGACTAACCCTTTCGGTCCCGCCGCGCCCGGCGCGGCGGGAAACCGCATTGAACAGGGGGGAAACATGTCCACCAAACCCAAGGATTCCACGGATATCGCGACCGGCCTTCTGCTGATGGCCGCCGCGGCCTTTTTCGGCTGGCAAACCACCGGGCTGGAGATCGGGACGTCGCTGCGCATGGGGCCCGGCTACTTCCCGATGGTCCTGTCGGGGTTGCTGTTCCTGCTGGGCCTGCTGATCCTGCTGAAAGCATTCGGCCGCGCGGACGAACCTTTTGGCAAGGTCGCCTGGCGCGGCCTGATGTTCATCCTGCCCGCGCCGGTCTTCTTCGGACTGACGGTGCGCGGACTGGGCTTCGTTCCGGCGCTGTTCCTGACGACGCTGATCGCCGCGCAGGCCTCGGTTCGAATGCGGCCGCTGTACGCGCTGGTGCTGGCGCTGGCGGTCACGGTGCTGTCGACGCTGATCTTCAGCTATGGGCTGGGCCTGCCCTTCCGCCGCTTCGGCCCCTGGCTTCAGTTCTGAGGAGGGCGGCATGGATCTTCTCAGCAACCTTGCCCTTGGCTTTTCGGTCGCCTCGTCTCTGGCGAACCTGGCCTTCTGCCTGATCGGGGTCATCCTTGGCACGCTGATCGGCGTGCTTCCGGGGATCGGCGCGACGGCCACCATCGCCATGCTTCTGCCGATCACGTTCCAGCTTGAACCGGTCAGTTCGCTGATCATGCTCGCCGGGATCTATTACGGCGCGCAATACGGCGGCTCGACCACTGCGATCCTGATCAACATGCCGGGCGAAAGTTCGTCCGCCGTGACGGCGATCGACGGCTATCAGATGGCGCGGAAAGGCCGCGCCGGAACCGCGCTTGCGACGGCCGCAATCGGGTCGTTCTTTGCCGGCACTGTCGCGACTTTCCTTGTCGCGATCTTTGCACCACCCCTGACCACCATCGCGCTGAAATTCGGCGCGGCCGAGTATTTCAGCCTGATGGTGATGGGTCTGGTGATGTCGGTGGCCCTTGCCCATGGCTCGGTCCTCAAGGCGCTGGCCATGGTCGTGCTTGGCCTGCTGCTGGGCCTTGTGGGAACCGACATCTATACCGGCGCGCCGCGCTTCACGCTGGGCATCACCCAATATGCCGACGGGCTGAATTTCGTGGCCCTGGCCGTCGGCGTCTTCGGCATCGCCGAGATCCTGCGCAATCTTGAAGATGAGCATGATCGAGAAGTGATGACCAAAAACATCAACCGTCTGTTCCCGACGCGCAACGAGCTGCGCGAGATGATCGGCCCGATCCTGCGCGGCACCGCCGTTGGCTCGGTCCTGGGCATCCTGCCCGGCGGGGGCGCGATCCTGGCCAGCTTTGCCAGCTATACCGTGGAAAAGAAGCTGTCCAAGCACCCCGAGGAATTCGGCAAGGGCGCCCTTGCTGGCGTCGCGGGACCGGAAAGCGCGAACAATGCCGGCGCGCAGACCAGCTTCATTCCGCTGCTGACGCTGGGCATTCCCGCGAACCCGGTCATGGCGCTGATGATCGGCGCGATGATCATCCAGGGCATCGTACCGGGTCCGAACGTCGTCAGCGAACAACCGGCGCTGTTCTGGGGCATCATCGCCAGCATGTGGATCGGGAACCTGATGCTGGTCGTCCTGAACCTGCCGCTGATCGGGCTGTGGGTCAAACTGCTGACCGTGCCCTATTACGTGCTGTTCCCGATCATCATGGCGATGTGTTCGATCGGGGTCTATTCGGTCGCCTCGAACACCTATGACCTTTACGCCGTCGCGTTCTTCGGGCTGCTCGGCTACGCGATGACCAAGCTTCGCTGCGAACCCGCACCGCTGCTTCTGGGCTTCGTCCTTGGCCCCCTGCTGGAAGAGAACCTGCGCCGGGCCATGATCCTGTCACGGGGCGATCCGACCACCTTCATCACCCGTCCGATCAGCGCCACGCTGCTTCTGATGGCCGCCGCGATCCTGGTGCTGGTCTTCCTGCCCCAGATCCGCAAGCGCCGGGACGAGGTCTTTACCGAAAGCGACGCCTGAGGTCGCGATAGAATGGGAGGAGAAACATGATGCTGAAAATCACCCGGCGCCTTCTTCTGGGCGCCGCAATGGCCGCAGGGTTGGCCGGGGCCGCGGCCGCCGCGTTCCCTGACCGCCCGATCACGCTGGTGATCCCCTTCGCGGCCGGCGGCTCGACCGACGTGGTCGGGCGCATCGTCGCCGACCGGATGGGGCAGGCCCTTGGCCAGCAGGTGGTGGTCCAGAACGTGGGCGGCGCAGGCGGCAGTCTGGGCGCGCAGCAGGTCGCCAAGGCCGATCCCGACGGCTACACGATCCTGATGGGCACGGTCGCGACCCATGCGCTGAACCCGCTGATCCTGAAGCAGAAGCCCTATGACCCGGTCACGGATTTCGCGCCGATCTCGCTTCTGGTGCTGGTCCCGAACGTGCTGGCGGTGAACCCGGAATTGCCGGTCAAGACTGTGCAGGAGCTGATCGACCTCGCGAAGAAAGACCCGCTGGCCTATGCCTCGTCGGGGAACGGGACACCGCTGCACCTGTCGGGCGAGTTGTTCAAGTCGATGGCTGGCGTCGATATCACGCATATCCCCTATAAGGGCTCGGGTCCGGCGCTGACTGATGTTCTGGGCAACCAGGTGCCGATCATCTTCGACAATCTGCCGTCTTCCTCGGGCCATATCACCAGTGGCAAGCTGCGAGCGCTGGGTGTGACGACCAAGGAACGCGTGCCCTCGTTCCCGGATATCCCGGCCATTGCCGAAACGCTGCCGGGATATGAAACCTACAGCTGGAACGCGCTTTTCGCGCCCGCCGGAACCCCGCCCGAAGCCATTGCCGCGTTGAACAAGGCCGCGCTGGAGGCCATGGCCGACCCGGCGGTCGTGGCCCGCATGGGCGAATTCTCGGCCAGCATCGTCGCCTCCAGCCCCGAGGAACTGGCCGAGCACGTCAAGGCCGAGATGGCGAAATGGGAGCCGGTCGTGAAGGCCGCGAATGTCAGCCTGGACTGAGGCGCCACGTCCAGAAACCACGGCCCGGAGATCGTCTCTCCGGGCCGTTTTCGTTTGCGGACCCGCGATACTGCCGGTGCCGCCAAAGCCGTGCCGCAAGTCTGCTTGACAGAGCCCGCAATCCTGCGCCAACACAGGAACGCTTCGGTTTCCGGCGGTACTGCCGTCGGATCAAAAGGGAATGCGGTGCGCCGAAAGGCCATGCCGCGGCTGCCCCCGCAACTGTAGGCGGTGAGCGAAGGCCGACGACGCCACTGGGAAACACCCGGGAAGGCCGGCCCGAGCAGCGATCCGCAAGCCAGGAGACCTGCCGCAGCACTCACCCATTTCCGGCGCGGGGCGCGCCGTGAAAGCGGCCATTCCGCAGAGGTGAAGATCACCGGCCTGTGGCAGGGACCCCGGTTCCCGTCGCGGGCAATCTGCAGCGGCAGGCCCCGGCCTGCACAGGAAAGGCCAAGGCATGAAGTTGCGCCATCTGTTTTCCACCGCCGTCACCGCCACCCTTCTGCCCGCCGTCGCCCCCGCGCAGGATGTGGTGACGCTGGACCCGGTCATCCTCTCGGCCGGCTTCGCGCCGATCGCCGGGGATGCCTATGGCCGCGCGTTCACCGTCATCACCTCGGACGAGATCGAGGCGCGGGGCATCGCCACCATCCAGGATGCCCTGCGCGCGGTGCCGGGCGTCTCGGTTTCAAGCACCGGATCGACCCATACCCAGGTCCGCATCCGCGGCGGCGAAGCAGATCACACCCTGATCCTGATCGACGGGATCGAGGCCACGGGCGGAGCGGATGAGTACATCCTGAGCGGTTTGGAAACCGCCAATGTCGAGCGGATCGAGGTCCTGCGCGGCCCGCAATCAGTCTATTACGGATCGAACGCCTCGGCTGGCGTGATCAACATCATCACCCGAAAGGGCGGCGAGGGGCTGTCCTATGGCGGCGCGGTCGAGGTTGGAAACGGTGCCTCTGCCTCGGCCTATGCCAGCCGGAACGGATCTCGCGGCGGGCTGGCGGTGAATCTGTCCGCGAAGGACGACCACGGGTTCGACCAGTCGGGCGATGGCGGCGAAAAGGACGGGCTGACCCGCAAGACGATCGGCCTGTCCGGCTGGTTCCAGGCGACCGACGACCTGCGGCTGGGTGCCACACTGCGGCGGGCGACCGAAACCTATGACTATGATGCCGAAAATTACAGCGCCACCACCACCGACGAATATGTCGTCGACGATCCCGGCCTGTTTGGCGACCGGGACGAATTCCAGGGCGCGACCTGGGCCGAACTGTCGATGCTGGACGGACGGCTGACGCAGCGCCTGGAATATCAGGACAGCATCTTCAAGCAGAGCCTGCAGGGCGAAAACGAGACACGGGGCGAAACCCGCAAGCTGAAGTACCGGCTGAGTTTCGGGTTGGACGGCCTTGCCGTCGACGAAGCCCACCACCTTCTGAACGTCATGGCCGAGGGGCAAAAGGACGAGGCCTCGACCGCGCCGGATTTCGACCGCGAGATGACCTCGCTGGCCGTCGAGTACCGGGCGTTCCTTGACAATGGCATCGATCTGCAGGCCGGGATCCGTCATGACGACAACAGGGTCTTCGACGACTTCACCAGCTGGAACATCGGCCTGTCCTGGCAGATTCCAGATCGCCCATTCCGGCTTCATGCCTCGGCCGGGGCGGGGATGGTCAATCCCTCGTTCTTCGAGCTTTACGCCAATGACGCCTACAGCGTCGGCAATCCCTTTCTCGCCCCCGAGAAGAACCGCGGCTTCGACCTTGGGATCGAGGCCGAACTGCCGAATGGATTGGGCAGCATCGACGTGACCTATTTCAACGAGCGTCTTGAGGACGAGATCACCTATGTCTACGGCGCCGCCCCGGATGGCCGGGCCAGCTATGTGAACCAGTCGGGAGAAAGCCCGCGCCAAGGGATCGAGGCCAGCGCCCGGATCAAACCCACCGCGAACCTGGACCTTGCGCTGAGCTATACCTATCTGGACGCAAAGAATCCCGACGGCTCGATCGAAATCCGGCGTCCGCGCAACGAATTCGGACTGTCCGCCACGCTTGCTGTGCTGGAAGGCCGCGGCCAGGTCACCGCCGATTTCCGCCACGTCTCGGGCAATTTCGACACGCGCTTCTTCGGCGACTATGCGACGGCCGAACTGCCGGCCTATAACCTTGTGAACCTGTCGGCGGGCTATGACCTGACCGAACGGGTGCGGGTGACAGGGCGGGTCGTGAACCTTTTCGACAGCGAATATTCGGACGTCTGGGGCTTTGCCTCGCAGGGTCGCACGCTTTATGCGGGGCTGCAGGCCCGATGGTAAGGTCCGGGCTTCTGGCGCTGGCGCTGGCGCTGCCTTGCGCCGTTCTTGCGCGGGCCGATGTCCCACAACGGGTCGTGTCGATGAACCTGTGCACCGATCAGCTGGCCATGCTGCTGGCGGGACCGGGACAGCTTGTGTCGGTGTCGCGCCATGCGGGCGATCCCTCGACCTCAGCGATGGCGGATCAGGCGCGGGCCTTTCCCGCCAATGGCGGCACCGCCGAAGAGATCTATCTGCTGCGCCCCGATCTTGTGCTGGCGGGCGATTACACCAACCCCGTCACCCTTGCGATGCTGCAAAGGCTGGGCATTCGGGTCGAAACCTTTCCGGCTGATGAAACCGTCGCCGGGATCCGCGACAACCTGCGCCGCATGGGCGAACTGCTGGGGCGCGAACCTGCCGCCGGGGATGCAATCCGGGATTTCGACCGCGACCTGGCCCGGCTGGACGACGCCCCGCCGGGTCCACGCCCGCTTGCCGCGCTTTACGCCGCCAATGGCTACAGCTCGGGCAGCCTGACCTTGCCCGGCCAGATCATCGCGCTGGCCGGCTTCGAAAACCTTGCCGACCGCAGGGGGATCGCTGCCGGGGGCTACCTGCCACTGGAAACGCTGCTGCTGTCCGGTTCCGACCTGCTGGTCAAGGGGCGGCGTTATCCCGGTCGCTCTCGCGCCGAAGAGCCGCTGGACCACCCCGCCCTGCGGGAGCTGGCGCGTCGGCTGCCCTCGACACCGATGAACGACCCCGAATGGGTGTGCGGCACCCCCTTTGTCCTCAATGCCGTCGCCCGGCTTCGGGACCAGCGCCTTTCCATGCCGGAGGCGAAATGATCCGCGCAAGCTATTCCCGCCTACTTGCGCTGCTGGCCCTGCTGGTCGCGGCGCTGTTCACGGCGTCACTGCTGATCGGTCCCGCCGGGGTCCGCCCCGGTCCCGCCCTTGCGGCGCTGCTGGGACAGGGGGACGAGATGCTGGCGCTGGTCATGCGCGAGATCCGGCTGCCGCGCGCCATTCTGGGCGTGCTGGTCGGGGCGGCGCTTGGCATGTCTGGCGCGGTCCTTCAGGGTTTTCTGCGCAACCCGCTGGCCGAGCCGGGGTTGATCGGGACCAGCGCCTCGGCCGCGCTGGGGGCCGTGCTTGCGATCCATACCGGCCTGTCGCTGGCCTTTCCTCTGGCGCTGCCGCTGGCGGCACTGGCCGGGGCGCTGGTTTCGGTCCTGCTGGTGCTGATACTGGCCGGCGCGCGGGGCGGCGCGCTGGCGCTGATCCTTGCGGGCATCGCGATTTCGGCCCTGGCGGGGGCCGCGACCTCGCTGGTGCTGAACCTGTCGCCCAACCCCTTTGCCGCCAACGAGATCATTTTCTGGACGCTGGGATCGCTGGCCGACAGGTCCATGCTGCATGTCTGGATCGTCCTGCCCTTCCTGCTGGCCGGCTTTGCCCTGCTGGTGCCGATCACGGGACAGCTGGATGCGTTGACACTGGGCGAGGATGCGGCCGCGTCGATGGGCGTCGACCTTCGCAGGCTGCGATTGTTGCTGGTCGCCGGCACAGCGGCGCTGGTCGGTGGCGCCACCGCGGTTGCGGGAACCATCGGCTTCGTCGGTCTGGTGGTACCGCATGTGCTGCGTCACGCGGTGGGTGCGCGCCCTTCGCGCCTGCTGCCTGCCTCGGCGCTTGGCGGGGCGGCAATGGTGCTGGCTGCCGATGTCGCGGTGCGCCTGATCCTGCCCGAACGCGACCTGAAGCTGGGCGTGCTGACGGCGCTGGTCGGCGCGCCATTCTTTCTGCGCCTGATCCTGAAGACACGGGGGAACGCGCTATGACCGGGTTGGTTTTGTCCGGCCTGTCCTGCCGTCACGGCCGCCGTGTCGTGATCGACGGGATCGACCTGGCCCTGCAACCGGGCGAGTTCGTGGGACTGATCGGCCCCAATGGCGCGGGCAAGACCACGCTTTTGCGCGCGGCACAGGGATTGCTGCCTTTCGCCGGGCAATCCTCGCTGGCCGCGCTGCCGCCGCGCGAACGCGCCCGCGCGGCCGCCTTCATGCCGCAGGGCCGCGAGATCGCCTGGCCGGTCTCGGTCGAGGCGCTGGTCTCGCTCGGGCGCATCGCCCATCCCGACGCCGCGGCCGAGGTCGACCGACTTGCCACCGATCGCGCCATCGCCGCTCTGGGGCTGGACAGGCTGCGCCACCGCAGCGCCACCACCTTGTCGGGGGGCGAGCAGGCCCGCGCACTGCTGGCCCGCGCACTGGCACAGGAAACGCCGCTTCTGATCGCGGACGAACCGATCTCGGGGCTGGATCCGGCCGCGCAGATCGAGGTCATGCAGATGTTCCGCCAGCTTGCCTCGCAAGGGCGCACGGTGCTTGCTTCGCTTCACGACCTGGGGCTGGCGGCGCGCCATTGCACACGACTGGTCCTGCTGCACCGGAGTCGCATCGCGGCGGACGGGCCGCCACGCGCGGTCCTGACGACGCGCAACCTGGCCGATTGCTTCGGCGTCGCGGCCCATGTCGAAGAGGCCCCGCAGGGCCTGATCGTCCAGCTTCTGGGTCGCGCCGCCCGGGACACCTGATCCGTCCGGGCGGCGGCAGGATCAGATGATGATCAAGTCGTTTGCCAGCGCCTGGATATTGGTCAGGTTCTCGACCGTCAGGCTGTGGCCATTGCCGAAGTTGAAGACCACGTCGCCATCGGCGACGGTGGCAAGGCGCAGCACTTGCGCCACCGATCTGGGCGCGCCGCCCCACAGCGCGTCGTCGATCTGGATCGTGTCGATGTCGTTCTGAAAGTCCATGATCCGGTCCCGCCCGGCATTGAACAGGAAGACATCCGCCCCCGCGCCGCCCCACAGGCTGTCGTTCCCGGCATTCCCGCTGAGCATGTCATTGCCGCCCAGTCCCCGAAGCTGGTTCGCGTTGGCATTGCCGTAGATCACGTTCGCCTCGGCATTGCCGGTGCCGTTGATCGCGGCGGTTCCCGTCAGGCGCAACTGTTCGAGCGCAGTGCCCAAGGTGAAGCTTGCAGCGGAATTGACAAGGTCGACGCCGCCATTCGCCTGCTCGACGATCACGTCCAGAGCATCGACGTGGTAGACATCGTTCCCGATGCCCCCGACCAGCGTATCGCGCCCCGCCCCGCCGATCAGCGTGTCGTTGCCGCCCCCGCCGTTCAGCACGTCGTTCCCGGCATTGCCCCAGATGGTGTTGTTGAAGGCGTTGCCCGAGACCCGGTCGTTGCCCGAACCGGCCTGCAGGTTTTCAAGCCGCGTATCCGTCATGATCGAGATGTTCCCGACCAGCCCATAAGCGTCCGAAATCCCGCCGCCCGCCATCACGATCCGCTGGTTCGTCGTGTCGCTGCGCAGGTCAAGCGTGTCGACCCCGCCATCATCCACGATGGTAAAGGTGATGTCATTGCGGGTGGCCGGAGAGGCGAGCAGGTTCGAGATCCGGGTATAGTTCCCCCCGGCATTGCTGTGCTCGCCATAGATCGTGTTTCCCATGCGCAGGTCCGCATGCCCGTAAAGCACGCGCATCGCGGCAACATCCGCCATCATGGCCGAGGTGACAAAGGCGGTATCGGCATGGATGTAAGGGTTTTCGTCCTGGCTGAAGTAGGACATCACCGATGCCTGCCAGCTGTCGTTGCGAAACAGGTTGTCGACCCCGAAGCTTGCCGAGCCGTTATAGTTGCCGGCATGACCCAGCCCCAGCGCGTGGCCGATCTCGTGGATATAGGTCTGGAAGGAATAGGTCGCGAAACCCGATCCATAGGCACGAAGCCAGTCCAGCCCGATATTCACGCTCGAGCTGTCGATGGTGCCGCCAAAGGTTGTGCTGGTGGCATAAGCACCGGAATAGCGGTCGTCGATGACGATATCCGCGGTGCCGCTGGCCGGGTTGGTGTTGAAGCGGATGCCGGTCGCGTCGGTCCAGGCCTGCAGCGCCGCGACGGCAAGTCGGCGACCGTCTGCGGTCAGGCCCGAGATATCGACTTTCAGCACCTCGCCCGGATCGACGTCGAAGGCCCGCCGCGTCTCTCCCCGATCCTGCCAGAACCCGTCGGTCAGCTGCCGGGCGATCTGCGGGATCGTGTAGGTGGGAACGGTATTTGTCGTGATGCGCAGCGAATAACCGCCCGAATCGGACCAGCTATAGGCTGCCGCGTCCAGGTAATATGTCCCCGCCTGGGCAATCGTCACGACAGCGCGAGAGTTCAGCCCCGAGCCGCCATCGTCATTCGAGGCAATGACCGCTCCGTTCGCCGAATGGATGCGAAGATAGGGATCGCTCAGCGCGTTGGCCCCGTTTCCGTTCAGCGTGACGACATAGACCCCCGGTTGAAGGTTGACGCGCACCCAGTCGGCATCCCCCCCGCGACCGATCGAGCCGTTGAACGTGTCCCCGACACTCATCGTATGGGTCGTGGTCGTGTTTGCACGGGCATCGGTTCCCTCGACCCGAACGGCGCGCGGAACGTACTGTGACGTTGCAGATCCAAGGATCGCATCGCGCAGCAGGTCAGTGGCAAGGGTCATCGAAGGCTCCTGAAGAATGGGAAATCACGGAAAAAGGCCCGTCCGGCGGACAAGGGCGCGGGCGAAGTCTTCCAGCTGTCCGGGTGCAAGCCCGTCCCGGTCCATGGCGACGGTTTCTCCGGGCTCGCCCTGCTGGCGCTGACCATTCCTGACCAGATCGATCCGCGCGCGAAGCATGTCGGGACGAGGGGATTGCGCAACAAGGACAAGGGCAGGATCGGCATCAGACAGGCCGCCGCGGCGGGATAATTCCGCGCGGACCGCCGCGCAAAGCTGCTCGGCCCCCGCTCCCTCAACCTCGCAGTTCAGGGACAGGGGTTCACTGGCAAGGGTCGGGGCAGAACCAAGAAGAAGCAAAAGCAGACAACCGGACAAGGCATTGGGCATAAGGATTCGGTCGCTTCTCGCTTGGCAACGAATCCATCTTAATCAATGCCTTCGCCGTCACGCCACCTGTCTATTTCGTCGATTTTTGGACAACCTGGGCGTGCATGAAATGCGCCCGCCCGCGGCAGGTTTTCCAACATATAGGGGAAATCGGGAAAATGGTCGGAGCGAGAGGATTCGAACCTCCGACCCCCTGCTCCCGAAGCAGGTGCGCTACCAGGCTGCGCTACGCTCCGACCGTGGAGCGGCAGGTAGCCCGGCCAACGCGGGAATGCAAGGGGTTTCGTTCGCTTTTCTGATCGAAGCTCATTGCTGGTTCAGAAGACGGCGCAGAAGGCTTGCGCGGGGGGCAGTCACGGTCTCGCCCCGCAAACGCGCCTCGGTCACCGGACGCAGGCGCGACGCGCCGCTGCCCTCGCGCATCAGGATGAACAGGCCCGATCCGATGATCAGTGCCGCCCCGCCAAGCGTAAGCAAGCCGGGACGCTCATCGAAGAAAAGCCAGCCGTAGCCGATGGCCCACAGCATCTGGGAATATTGCATGGGCGCGACATTGGCCGCCTCTCCGGTCTGATAGGCAAGGATCAGCAGGAACCCGGCGGACAGCCCCAGAACCGCGATCAGCCCGGTCAGCGCAAGGTCGCCGCCCGCCATCGGCCGATAGGCCAGCCCCAAGGACAGGCCGGTCAGGACGAAGTTGCCGATGATGGGCCACAGGATCAGGATCACCGTCCGCTCGGACCGCCCCAGTTTGCGGACCGAGATCGCGGCCATCGCGCTGGAGAAAGCGGCCAGCAGCCCGGCCGCATGGCCAAGGCTCAACTGGACATAACCCGGTCGCAGCACGACCAGCACGCCCAGCAGGCCCACCGCCACCGCGGCCCATCGCGACAGGCCGACCTTTTCCCCCAGGATCGGGACGGACAGGACCGTGATGATCAGGGGCGAAGCGAACAGGATCGAATAGATCTGCGCCAATGGAAGGACCGAAAACGCATAAAAGCCGCAGATGCCGGAATTCACGATGCAGGCCGACCGCAGCGCCACCCAGAACGGAGAGCGCGGCCGCAGCGTCCCGTGGGTCGGGTCGCGCAGCAGCAGGATGGCGATGGGCGGAAAGGAAAACAGGGCCGAAAAGAACAGGATCTGCAGCGCGGGATAGGTTTCCCCCAGCAGCTTGATGATCACGTCATGGGTCGAATAGATCCCCATCGACATCAGGGCGAACAAGGCGCCCTTCAGGTTTCCGCGCATCGCCCCTCCCCGGCCCGCAGAATGGAAAACGCCCGCCGTGACGGCGGGCGCAATCTTGGATCACAGGGCGGACAGCGCCCCGACGATCTTGTCCCCCATCTGCGAGGTCGAAACCGGCGTGCCACCTTCGGGGCCCATCAGGTCGGCGGTGCGGACGCCGTCGGCCAGAACCTTCTCGACCGCCTTTTCCAGCAGGTCGGCTTCAGCGCCAAGGTCATAGCTGTAGCGCAGCGCCATCGCGAAGCTCAGGATGCAGGCGATCGGGTTCGCCTTGCCCTGACCGGTGATGTCGGGGGCCGAACCATGCACCGGCTCGTACATCGCACGCGGGCGACCATTGGCCATCGGCGCGCCAAGGCTGGCCGAGGGCAGCATGCCGAGCGAGCCGGTCAGCATCGCCGCCGCATCCGACAGGATGTCGCCGAACAGGTTGTCCGTCACGATGACGTCGAACTGGCTGGGACGGCGGACAAGCTGCATGGCGCCGTTATCGGCATACATGTGGGACAGCTCGACCTCGGGATACTCGTTGTCGTGGACCCATTGCACTTCCTCGCGCCACAGAATACCCGATTCCATGACGTTGGCCTTTTCCATCGAGCAGACGCGGTTGTCACGTTTCTTGGCCAGTTCGAAGGCCGCGCGCGCGACGCGGCGAATCTCGCCCGAGGTATAGCGCTGGGTGTTGATGCCGACGCGGCCGCCTTCGTTCTGCGGGTTGTTGTCATCGGAGTGGATGCCCCGCGGCTCGCCGAAATAGACGCCCGAGGTCAGCTCACGCACGATCAGGATATCGAGACCGGCAACCACCTCGCGCTTGAGCGAGCTGAAGTCGGCCAGCGCGTCGAAGCACTGCGCCGGGCGCAGGTTCGCGAACAGGTCCATTTCCTTGCGCAGGCGCAGAAGGCCGCGCTCGGGCTTCACCGAGAAGTCGAGATTGTCATAGGCCGGGCCGCCCACGGCGCCCAGAAGCACCGCGTCGACTTCCAGCGCCTTGGCCATGGTTTCATCCGCCAGGGGCTTGCCATGTTTGTCATAGGCAGCGCCGCCCACCAGGTCTTCGCTGACGTCAAAGGCGATGCCCTTGTTCGTCTGGAACCAGTCGATGACCTTGCGCACCTCGGTCATGACTTCGGGACCGATGCCGTCGCCGGGCAGGATCAGCAGGGAATGGGTGGTCATCGCAGGGGCATCCTCTCGTGCTACTCGCGCTTTGGAAATCCGCGTAACGGCGCGGCCCGGCCCCGTCAAGTTCACGGCGAATTGGGTTGCACGCCAGCGGGGCTTGGGGCCGGATGGGCGGGCAATCGGAAAGAAGGGGCAACCCATGAAACCAATCACGGCTACGGCCGGGGCGCTTGCCGTCATGGCCGGCGTGACCTTGGCCGGCATGGCCATGGCAGACGGAGGCGTCAAGGTGCAGCTTCCCGACATCTCGGGCCTTGACCAGCAACAGGCGACGAAGCTGATCGCAGACCTGGCCAATGTGAACGTGATCACGTCGAACTGTCCGGGATATGAGATCAGCAATGGCGAATGGACACTGGTCACGGGGACCGGCGACCTGCTGGCGGCCAAGCTGGGGCTGGATGCGACAGCCTATGACAGCAAGTATTATGGCCCCGCCTTCAAGCTGCTTGATGACCCCCAGGCCTGCGACCGCATTGGCCCGACCGCAAAACCACTGATCCAGCAGCTTGTCGACATGGGCGGCGGCACCACTCCCCTGACCGAGACCAAGTGACCGGGCGCGGGCCGCCGGATGCGCTTGCCCGCGGCCCCCGACGGCCCTAGCTTGCCCGCATGACCGCAGATCCGACCTACAGGGGATTCGCGCTGGACGCGGAAACGGCGCTGGCACTCTTGCAGTGGCAGGCCGAGCTTGGCGTGGACGAACCCTGTCTGGATGCCGCGGTCGACCGCTATGCCCTGCCTGACCGGGTCGAGACCGCCGCTGCCGCCCCCGCCGCGGCGCGTCCCGCCCCCGCCCCACAGTCGGATGTGGGCGCAGATCATGCGGCTTTGGCCGAACGACTGGCAGGGGGCGCGACAACGCTGGCGGAACTGGCGGCGGCGCAGGAATCCTTCGAGCCCATCGAATTGCGCAAGGGCGCGCGCAATTTCTGCTTCGCGGACGGGCGCGCCGGGGCGCGCGTCATGGTCATCGGCGAGGCACCGGGCGAGGAAGAGGACATGCAGGGCCGCCCCTTCGTCGGACGCGCCGGACAGTTGCTTGACCGCATGTTCGCAGCCATCGGGCTTGCGCGCGATGCGGTCGATGCGGAGCGCGGGCTTTACATCACCAATGTCCTGCCCTGGCGGCCGCCGGGCAACCGTCGGCCCGAACCCGCCGAGATTGCGCTGATGCTGCCCTTCCTGCGCCGTCATGTCGAACTGGCGCAGCCGGAAATGCTGGTGCTGATGGGAAACACGCCCTGCATCGCGGGGCTGAACCGGCAGGGCATCCTGAAGCTGCGCGGCCAGTGGGTCGAGGCCTTTGGCCTGCCCGCGCTGCCGATGACCCATCCCGCCTATCTGCTGCGCACGCCGCTGGCCAAGCGCGAGGCCTGGGGCGACCTGCTGTCGGTCGCGGCGCGGCTGGACGGAACCGCCTAGCTTCCGACCCGGTCGCAGCCCAGGAACTCCGTCGCCTCGTCCGGACCGATCAGGGTCAGCAGCAGGCGGGCGGGATCAATCGCAAAGGGCTTGCCGCTTTCCGAGACGAAATCGGCCTGCGCGCTCAGCACTCCGTCCTCGCTGGCAAGCTCGGGCTGGGATACCCAGACCGGATCGCCGGGCAATTCCATCGCCACCTCGGGGGCGTCATGGCCCGCGAACAGCGCGGTGACGCGCATCCCGTCGGCAATCTCCTCGATGCGGCATTGCGCGCGATCCGTGGCAAGGCCCGGTACCTCGGCCAAAGCCGCCTCGATCACCGGATCCTGATCGTCGGCGGGCGGGGGCGCGGTCAGCGACACCTGTGCCGGTACGCAGATCTGGTCGCAAATCCCGAAATCGACCACGGCGCGCAGTTCGACGGGTCTGGCCGAATCCTGCGGGGCGATCTCGATCGGCAGGACCAGACTGTCGTGATAGCCGAAGGTCCGTTCGCCGCCGGATTCGATTGTCTCGGGCCGGGGCCAATGCATCTCGACCTCGCCCAGATTCTGCGAACCGGTCCAGTCGAACTGCGGGGGCACGCCCGCATCGCCGGGGCTGCGCCAATAAGTCTTCCAGCCCGGCTCAAGCTCGATCCGAAGCGCCGTCATGCGATGGCCCTCGGGCGTGGTCCAGCCCGGCATCAGCTCTGCCGATACCAGGCCCGGCGGGGTTGCGGCCGTGGCCCCGTCCCAGGCGGGGGTGGACTGCGCCAGTCCTTCCTGGGCGACGGCCGGCAGCGACGACAGCAATATAAGGGCAACTGATTTCATGCCATATTCTTAGGCGGCGACAGGTGCCGGCGTGAAGTCACATTAGCGGCAGTCACATGGTCAACCCTTGCGCAAATGCCGCCGAGTACCGATCTTTGAAGCAAATGCGAGGGAGCAGCACTTGGACACATCCTCCAACCTCACCGGCAAGATCCTGATTGCCATGCCCGGAATGCGCGATCCGCGATTCGAGCATTCGGTCATTCTGGTCTGCGCCCATTCCGAGGACGGGGCCATGGGTCTGCTGGTCAACCGCCCCATGCCCGAAGTCGATTTTTCGGACCTGTTGGCGCAATTGGGCATCGATGCGGGCATCGATGCGGTCAATCTGCCTGTGCGTTTCGGCGGTCCGGTCGAGCCGGGGCGCGGTTTCGTCCTGCATCACGTCGCGGGCGAAAGCGATCTGGACGATACGCGCATGCGGATCGGCGAGGATCTGGCGATGACGACGACGCGCAACATCCTTGAAGACTACGCCCATGGTCATGGACCGCAGCCCGCCTTTCTGGCGCTTGGCTATGCCGGTTGGGGTCCGGGCCAGCTTGATTCCGAGATCCTTGCGAATGGCTGGCTGACCACCGAACGGCTGGACGACCTGATCTTCGGCCAGGACAATGCCGGAAAGTGGCGCGCCGCGCTTGGCGGCATGGGCATCGACCCGCTCGCGCTGTCGCCCAGCGCGGGCCGTGCCTGACCGCAGGCGCCTGCGCCGCAGCTAGCGCGGCGCGGCAGCCCTGTTCAGACGATCGTTGATGGCGGCGCCCAGCCCGGTTTCGGGGACCGGCGCGACGGCGATCGGGCGCTCCATGGCATCGGCGCGGTGCATCACGTCGAAAAGCCGTGCCGCCGCCTCGGTCAGGTCGCCCGTGGCGCTGAGGGTCAACTCGCCCGGAATGGGGCCGAAACCGATCATCACCTCGCCATCTTCGGCAGCCAGCGCGTTCAGCCGCATTTGCGCCCTCGGGGCGTAATGGCTGGTCAGCTGGCCGGGAGAGGACGGCGCATCGGGGTCCAGCGCAGAGCGCAGCAACCTTTGGCCCAGCACCGCCTCGATCGCCTCGGCTGCGACGCCGCCGGGGCGCAGCAGCGCGGGCTCGCCCCCGCTCCACCCGACGATCGTCGATTCGACGCCGACCGGACATGCGCCTGCGTCAAGGACCGCCGGAATGCGTCCGCCCAGCCCGTTTTCGGGATCCGTCACATGAGCCGCCGTGGTCGCGGTGATCCGCCCCGAGGGATTCGCCGAGGGTGCGGCCAGCGGCCCGCCAAAGGCCGACAGCAGCGCATGCGCCACCGGATGCGCCGGCACGCGGATCGCGACCGTGTCCAGCCCCGCCGTCACCAGCGACGCGATCCCCGCATCTTGACGTAACGGAAGGACAAGGGTCAGCGCCCCCGGCCAGAAGGCATCGGCGAGGTGCCGCGCCTGCGCGTCAAGCACCGCAAATCGCTCTGCCGCCGCACGATCGGGCAGGTGCACGATCAGCGGGTTGAAACTGGGTCTGCCCTTCGCCTGATAAATTCCGGCCACCGCCCGTGGGTTACGGGCATCGCCCGCCAGACCATAGACGGTCTCGGTCGGAATCGCGACGACCTCGCCCCTGGAGAGCAGGTCGCAGGCAGCGGCGATTCCTTCTTGGTCCGGGGAAAGAAGTCGGGTGTGCATCTTGTTACGTCGGGTTGTGGTTGCTGGCCTTGTCGGCGGCACTCATGATCGGCTCAAGGGATCAATTATGCGCCTCGGCGGCATTTGCCAAGGCGCGGAGGAAAGAGGCTCATGGCATATACCGCTCCCGTCGAGCAGATCGCATTCATCCTGAACAAGGTGGTCGGACTGCCTGAAGTGGCTACGACCGAGCAGTTCGCGGAAGCCACGCCGGAAACCGTCGATGCCATCCTGACCGAGGCGGGCCGTCTGGCCACCGAGGTCATCGCCCCTGTGAACCGGCAGGGCGACCTGAGCCCCGCCCGGCTTGAAAACGGCGCCTTGCGCTCGAGCCCCGGTTTTGCCGAGGCATTCCGGGCCCTGGCCGAAGGCGGCTGGATCGGGCTTGCCTCCAGCCAGGACCATGGCGGTATGGGCCTGCCCCAGGCGCTGAACATGGCGGTGAACGAGATGGTCGCCTCGGCCTGTCTTGCGCTGCAACTGAACCCGCTGCTGACCCAGGGCCAGATCGAGGCGCTGGAGCATCATGGCAGCGACGAGCTGAAGGCCCTTTACCTGCCCAAACTGAACTCGGGCGAATGGTCCGGCACCATGAACCTGACCGAGCCGCAGGCCGGGTCCGACGTGGGCGCGCTGACCACGCGCGCAGAACGCGCCGACGACGGTACCTATCGCATCACCGGCCAGAAGATCTTCATCACCTGGGGCGATAGCGACGTCACCTCGAACGTCTGCCATCTGGTACTGGCGCGCCTGCCGGATGGCGGGGCAGGCACCCGCGGGATCAGCCTGTTCATGGTCCCGAAATTCATCCCCGACGAGAACGGCGATCCCGGCACGCCGAACGACCTGCGCGTCGTCAGCCTTGAACACAAGCTGGGCATCCACGGCAGCCCCACCTGCGTCATGAGCTTCGAGGGCGCCAAGGGCTGGATCGTCGGGGCCGAGCACAAGGGCATGGCCGCGATGTTCACGATGATGAACTGCGCCCGCCTTGGCGTCGGCGTCCAGGGTGTCGCCCAGGGCGAGGCCGCGTTGCAGCAGGCCGCCGCCTATGCGGCCGAGCGCATGCAGATGGGCCCGATCATCCGCCATCCCGATGTCCGCCGCATGCTGGCCGGTGCCCGCGCCGAGGTCTTTGCCGCGCGCGCCATCTGCCTGGCCTGCGCGGTCGCCATCGACATGGCCCGCGCGACCGGAAGCCAGGACTGGGCCGCGCGCGCCGCCTTCCTGACCCCTATCGCCAAGGCCTATGGCACCGATGTCGGGACCCGCGTCGCCGATACCGCAGTGCAGGTCCATGGCGGCATGGGCTATATCGAGGAAACGGGCATCGCCCAGTATCTGCGCGACGTGCGCATCACCTCGATCTACGAAGGCACAAACGGCATCCAGGCGATGGACCTTGTCGGACGCAAGCTTGCCGATGGCGGCAACGCGGCGATGTCGCTGCTGGACGAGATCCTGGATGGCGCCAAGGCCGCGCAGGCCACCCAGCCCGAGCTTGCCCATCAGGTCTGGCAATCCGCCGAAAGCCTGCGCGAGGCGACCCAGGAGCTGCTGGACCGCGATCTGGCCGAACGGTTCTCGGGCGCGGTGCCCTATCTTTCCGCCTTTGCCCGCGTGCTGGGTGCCTATTACCACATGCTGGCCGCGACCAAAGGCGGCAGCGTCACGCTGGCGCGGGTGCATGTCACGCGTATCCTGCCGCAATTCGCCGCCGATCTTGCCGCCGCCCGTGCCGGGCTTGCCGATCTCGAGGCGCTTGACGACGCGGTTTTCCTTGGGCACATGGCCGTGTGATCCACAACCTGACGCATATCCAGCCCGCCGAGGGCGAAGCGCTTGAAATCGCGCCGGGGGTTCTGTGGATGCAGATGCCCCTGCCCTTCAAGCCGGATTTCGTCAATGTCTATGCCCTGCGCGACGATGACGGCTGGACCGTCATAGACACCGGGATCGACACGCGCCGCGGGCGCGCGATCTGGCAGCGCCTGTTTCAGGGGCCGCTGGCTGGCGCGCCCGTCACGCGGCTGATCGCCACCCACCACCACCTGGACCATATGGGCCTTGCAGGCTGGTTCCAGTCGCAAGGGGCCGAGCTGTGGACCTCGCGCACGGCCTGGCTGATGGCGCGGATGAGCATTCTGGACGTCCAGGAGCGTCCGACGCCTCAGGCCATCGCCTTCTGGAAAAGCTCCGGGATGCCGCCCGAGATGATCGCCGAGCGGGCCGAGGAACGCCCCTTCAACATGGCCGATGCCAGCGCGCCCCTGCCGCCCGGCTTCCGCCGCCTGATCGAAGGGCAGGAGATCACCTTTGGCAACCGCCGCTGGATCATCCGCATGGGCGAAGGCCACGCGCCCGAACATGTGACCCTGTGGGCGCAGGACGACGATCTGGTGATCGGGGGGGACCAGCTTCTGGCCTCGATCTCGCCCAATCTCGGGGTCTATCCGACCGAGCCAGAGGCGGACACGGTCGGCGGCTGGATCCAATCCTGCCAGCGCCTGATGCCCCACGCCCGTCCTGAACAACTGGTACTGCCGGGCCACAAGCTGCCCTATCGCGGCCTGCCGACCCGTCTGCGGCAACTGGTCGAGAATCAGAACGCCGCGCTGGATCGGCTGGTCTCTGGCCTGACCGAAGGGCCGCGCACCATCGTCGGTTGTTTCGACCTGCTTTACCGCCGCGCCATCGGAAAACCCGAATTCGGCCTGGCCCTGGCCGAGGCCGTCGGCCACATCAACCACCTGCGCGCCACCGGCCGGGTGTGGCCCAGAGGCAAGACCCCCGAGGGTGCCACCCTTTGGGGGGCGTGACAGGCCACCGGCTTTACGCTATCCCTTGGCCGACATTTCGAACGAGGGGGAACAGATGGCGTCGCACCACGAGATCACCGAACACAAACACGGTGAAATGGACATCAGCGCACACCAAGCTACCTTTGCGGGCTTCATCAAGGCCGCAACCTGGGTTTGCGGCCTGTCGATTGCCGTGCTGGTCTTCATGGCGCTGACCAACGCCTGACCCCCTGCTTTCCCGGAGAATTAAGATGCAACGGCGTGCCTTTCTTGCGCTGACGCTGCCTGCTGTCCTTGCAGCTTGTGGCGCCGACAATATCATGGCCAGCGATGAAGAGGTGCGGCGGGCACGCTATGTCTCGGACGAGCCACCCTCAATCACGCTGCTGACCGTGATCGGCATCCCCAAGGGCGAAGGCGGGCATTCCGCGCTGATGATCAATGGCAGCCAGCGCGTCATCTTCGACCCGGCCGGCAGCTGGAGCCATCCCGCGATTCCCGAACGGCATGACGTGCTTTACGGGATCACCCCGAACTTCAAGAACTTCTACATCGATTACCACGCGCGCGAGACCTATTGGGTGGCCGAGGACACCGTCCCGGTCTCGCTTGCGGTGGCCGATGCCGCGATCCGTTCGGCCGAAGCGCAGGGCGCGACCAACAAAAGCTTCTGCGCCGTCGCGACCAGCCAGGTCCTGCGCCGCGTGCCGGGTTTCGAAGGCGCACCGGGCGGATTTGCGCCCTTGAAGCTGCGCAACTGGTTCCTGACGCTGCCGGGCGTGACCTCGAAAAAGCACATGGACGGCGACCCGGACAACAACCACAACGTGCTGCTGCGGCAAAAGAATGGCGTTGTCGTCGGCTATGGCGCCGACGGCCATCTTCACGCCCAGAGGTAAAGCATCCCGAACAGCGTCACCATCCCCGCAACAATCGCCAGAAGCATGTTGCGGGTGATGATGCCGGTTCCCAGTGTCACCGCCGCGGCGGTCAGGCGCGCGGGATCAGGCTGTCCGCCGGTCGCGGTGGGCCAGGCGACCAAGGGCGCGGCGATGGCGGGAAGCACCGCCACTGCAGTATAGCGCAGCGCCCGCGCCGCCCATTCCGGGATCGCCCGCCTGCCGATCACGCCCAGGAATGACCAGCGGATCAGATAGGTGCCCAGTCCAAGCGCCAGAATGACAAACCAGACCTTCAGATCGAAACCGGTCATGCCGCGCCCTCTGCTTTCTTGCGTTCAAGATGTCGTTCGACCAATGCCCCCATCGCCATCGCCAGGGGTGCGGCCAGCAGGATCCCCAGCCCCGAGGGAAGGGCGCTGAAGACCAGCGTCGCCACGATCGAGACGCCAGCCGCCGCCAGATGCGCGGGCGTGCGCAGCATCGGGGCCACCATCGCCAGGAAGGTGATCGGCAGCGCGAAATCCAGCGCCCAGCTTTCGGGAATCGCGCGCCCCAGCCGGAACCCCAGTGCGCTGGCGAAAACCCAAGGGATGCAGCAGCACAGCGCGGTGCCGAAGAAATAGGCCAGCCTTTGATCTAGCCGCAGCCTTGGATGGGCCTCGAACTGCTGGATCGACAGGGCATAGGTCTGGTCGATCAGCAAATAAGCCAGAAGCGCCCTTTGCCGCGGTTTCGCGTCACCCAGCCAGGGCACCAGCGATGCCGAATACATTGCCAGCCTCAGATTCACCGCCAAGGCGGACAGAATGACGATCACCGTCGGGGCATGGTCGCTGAGAAGCTGGACGGCGGTGAATTGCGACGCGCCCGCAAGCACCAAGACCGAGAAGCCAAGCACCTGCCCCATGTGCAGCCCCGACTCGGCCGCCAGCACGCCGAACAGCAGGCCAAAGGGCAGCAGCACCAGCAGGAAGGGCAGTGCCTGGATCGCACCATGCGTCACACATTGCGCCGCGCCGCGTGCCAGAACCCGGCGCTGTTCCGGCGTCAGGGCAGGTTCGGCCTCGGGCGCGGGCACCGGGGGGCTTTTGGAAGAGGTCATGGTGGATTTGGCTTCGACTTGCGCTATGGGTGGCGGGCAGATTGACCAAAGCCGGCGACCGGCGCAAGGGTGGGCAGGATTTGAACGCGATCGGAAGCCCCGCATTCTTCGTCCATCGCGGCGTGCCCTGCCACCTGCAGGGTGCGGCAGCCCGTCTTTACTGGCGCGGCTTCGGGCCTGCGCTGCAATTCCTGCCGACCCCGGCGCGCGCTGGCGCGGCACTTGTCACCGCGACGATGAACGGGGAACGCGCGCTGATCGCGCTGTCAGATGATGGAAATCTGGTCGGGATCGCAGGGTTGCGCGGTGCTGCCGGCGGGTTCCTGACCCCCGGCATCGGCGATTTCCGCGCGACCTTCGGACCCGTGCGCGGGCTTCTGCGCTATCTGTCCAGCCACCTGCATCGCGGAGGGGCGGAAACCCGCGACCTGATCCTGGACGGCGTCGCCGTTCGTCCTCCCTGGCGCGAGCGCGGCATCGCCCGCGCCCTGGTCCTGGCCGCGAAGGACGAAGCAAGACGCCTTGGCCATCCCGCCCTGCGCGTCGAGGTCGAGGCCCGCAACATCGCTGCCCTTGCGGCATGGACGGCGCTTGGCTTTCAGCCGCTGGATCGCCAGAACCTCGGCTGGCCCTGGCGTGCACGGGCGCATGTGTTGCGACTGCCGGTTTAGTCGTCCCGCCCGATTTCGGATCGCGTCACCCCGCCGCCCAGCATCCCGGTGGCCTGCGCCAACAGCAGAAAGGCCCGGCCCGAACGGACCTGCGCCAGCACGGCCAGCAGATCGCTGTCATCGCGCTGGACACGCTGCCCCAGAAGCCGGTCGAAATGGCGCAGGAAATGATGGGCGACATCGCGGAACACCTCGTCCCCGCGCAGCATCGCGGCAGCGGTATCTAGCGCGGCAGTGTCGTCGATGACCGCAAGATCGGCCACCTCCTCGCCCCGCAGCCCCTGCGCAAAACGGCGCCACAGGTCGGGATCGGTCTCGGGGATCAGCAGATCGTCCATATAGACGCCCTGCCCGGCCAGCAGCGTGACGACGTCCTGCGCCGCGCGGAGCAGCCGCGCCAGCACGGGATCGGCAAGCGCCAGATGCAGGCAGCGAATCGCCTCGCGGTCGTCGGGGCCGTCGGGAAAGTTCAGCGCCAGCGCAAGTTCGGCCGAGGTCAGCTCTGGCGCGTCCCTGGCGCCAAGCTCCAGCCCGGCCAGTTGCGGTTCGGCCGAGGGGGCGGGCGCGGAGGGGCGTCGCCGCGGCACCGGCGCGACGGGGCGCGGGGCGGGGCGTGCCAGATCGGGGCGTGGCAGTTCGGCCGGCACGGCGGGTTCGGGCACGGGCTGCATCTGTGCCAGCGCCGCGCGCAGATCCTCGGCCTCATTGCGCAGTCGCGCCAGGGCGCGGGCGGACCAGACGGCGAACCAGATCAGCGCAAGCGGCAGCAGGGTGCCGGTCAGCCACAGCATCCAGTTGGTGCCCGCATCATCACCGGGCGCGGCATGGTGTGCGGGTGCAATCCATGCCAGCACCAGCACCACGGCCAGCCACAGAACGCTGGCCACCGCCCCGACCAGAAGCGGCCGGTCGGGGCCGGGATTGCCGGACCGCCGCAGGGCGTCGAGCGCGGTCACGCGCCCCACCCCCGCTTAGATGTAGCGGATCGAGATGATCTCATAGGACTTGCCGCCACCGGGCGCGACGACTTCGACGCTGTCGCCCTCATCCTTGCCGATCAGCGCGCGCGCAAGCGGCGAGCGCAGGTTCAGGAGGCCGCGCTCCAGATCCGCCTCGGCCTCGCCCACGATCTGGAAGGTGCGCTCCTCTTCGCTGTCCTCGTCCAGAAGCGTCACCGTCGCGCCGAACTTGACGCTGCCGGACAGCTTCGAGGTGTCGATGACCTCGGCGCGCGAGATCAGGCCCTCAAGCTCCTTGATGCGCCCTTCCACGAAGCTCTGCTTCTCGCGCGCGGCATGGTATTCGGCGTTTTCCGACAGGTCGCCGTGTTCGCGCGCCTCTGCGATGGCGCGGATGACCGCTGGGCGCTGGACCCCGCGCAGTTCGCGCAATTCCGCGTCCAACTGGTCAAAGCCCGCGCGGGTCATTGGTATCTTTTCCATTCCGGTCCTTCCGGCCGCTGCGCGGCGGCACAAATCTGCGCGAAACAAGGTGTTGGAACGCCCCCGGCCATGGGCCGAGGGCGTTCAGCGATTTCGCCGCATCGTGGCGCGATTGTTTCATCGTTTCAAGCCCCGGCACAAGCAATCCGCGATCCTTTGCCCAGAACCTTCGGCGCCCCCTTGCGCGTCCGGGCCGCCGGGCCGGGCTTCTCGTCGCGTTAGCATTGCCCGATGGCAGGTTAGACGCTAGGTCTGGCCCCGATACGAAGAGCCAGGATGCTAGGGGGGCCCAGCGATGAGCGATACCGTCCGCGAGGCGATGGAATATGACGTTGTGATCGTTGGCGGTGGGCCTGCG